>CALXLI010000001.1 GCA_944389155.1 uncultured Spirochaetaceae bacterium
GTTGTATACCGTCACATTGCTTCTGGGGGAGAACCTATATCCGTCGTAGTACTCACGTATCCTCTCCACAAGCTCATTCCTCGATCCGTATCTATCCCTGTTCTCCTCATAGTGCTCATCTATAGCCTCACCGAAGTAGCTAAGGAGCTCATCCTCAGTGTACCCGAACGCAGATGCGAACCTCGGATCCATCGATATGTCCGTAAGGTTGTTCATCTCCGAGAATATCGAGAGGCTGGAGTACTTGGTGACACCGGTGATGAAGAGGAATCTGATGTGCTCAAGGCTGTTCTTCACCCTTGAGTAGAAATCTCTGAAGTATGACCTCATGTCAGGGATGAATGGTTTTCCTTCCGTGACCGCCCTGACAAGCGGTGCATCATATTCATCGATGATCAGGACTGTGCCGTTACCAGTTTCGGAAAGGATATCCCCAAGCATAAGCGCAGGCTCCCTGTCCCTGAGCGCTATTCCGTGCCTTTCGCCTTCCTTCCTCAGCACCTCTCTGAAGCTTGCGAGGAAGCCCTCCAATGTCGATGTCGTGATATTAGCGAAGTTGAGATGGATCACTGGATGCTTCTCGAAGCTGTAGTCCGTCTTCTCTGCTATATAGAGGCCTTCGAAGAGCTCCCTCCTTCCCTCGAAGAGAGCCTGCAGTGTGGAGCAGAAGAGTGATTTGCCGTAGCGCCTTGGACGGGCTGCAAAGTAGTAGCTCTGGCCCATCCTCAGAAGCAGATGAATGTACATCGATTTATCGACATATAGGCTATCGCTCTTTATGAGTCTCTCGAATTCGGATTCACCGGTCTTGATCGTTTTCATCTCATCAGTATTATAGCCGATTTCCACTTCTCTTATTTGAGGGAGCGATTCCTCCCTTGTGAAATACGGGGCAGATGTTCTTAGCGTATTTAAAGTGCTCATACTATCTATACGCCCTGACTCGCATTTTTGACCAACTTTCATGGAAAATCTCTGAAAAAATGTTCGGGGTTCAAAAGGATGCAAGTGTGAATCTCTACATGAACTACGCTATCTATACGCTTAAGCTGTCTTTCAATAGAATGGTTGCATGAAGGTTCTTGTAGGAATGTCTGGAGGAATAGATTCCTCCGTTGCTGCGTATATGCTTAAGAATCAGGGATACGAGACTGAAGGGGTTACGATGCTTATATGGCGTCCAGATTCTCCCTATCCAGCTCCAGTGTCTGCAAATTCGTGCTACTGCAAGGATAAGAGCGAGGATCTTGGACGCATAGACAGGATATGCTCATACCTTGGCATAATGCATACTGTCATAGATTGCTCAGAGGTGTTTGAACGTGAGGTCCTGAGCATATTCCGCTCTGAGTATATATCTGGGCGGACTCCGAACCCATGCGTCATGTGCAACAGCCGGGTTAAATTCGGCGCAATGCTCTCCCGTGCAGCTGAGCTTTTTGATTTTGATTATTTTGCAACGGGGCATTATGCAAGGATTTCATTCAATGATAAGAGCGGCAGATACGAGCTGCTTCGTGCCATAGATGAAAAGAAGGATCAGTCATACTTTCTTTCCAGGCTATCACAGGCACAGCTGTCAAGGACCATTTTCCCTCTAGGTGAGTATACGAAGGGCGAGATAAGGGCAATTGACGAAAGCCTGGGATTTCATGAGAAGGGAAGCGCAGAAAGCCAGGACTTCTATGGTGGCGATTATTCAGAGCTCCTGATGCTGGATGACCGAAAAGGAAAGATTGTGCTGGATGATGGCCGTGTGCTTGGTGAGCATGATGGATACTGGCATTATACCATCGGACAGCGCAAAGGCCTTGGAATAGGCTATCCTGAGCCATTGTATGTTGTACGTATAATCCCTGAAAGCAATACAGTGGTTGTCTCAACTGCAGCTGGCAGTGTTTTCAATTCTCTTGAAGCTGTGGATGCGGTATTCGTAAGCGATGATTTCTTTGATGATAGGATCTACAAAGTAAAGATAAGGAGTACTGACAAAGGTACAGATGCCCATGTGAAGACAAACGGCAATGGCTTTTCTGTTTCTTTTGTCACACCTGTCCGCGGCGTTGCACCGGGACAGAGCGCAGTAGTCTATGATGGGGATAGGGTTATAGCAAGCGGAGTCATTTCATGATACTCACCAAAGGCAGTAGTGAGGATATAGAGGCAATACATAATAGAAGAGCGTATTGCCTGGATGGATAGCAATGGTCTGCACTCCTGGAATGAGGTTGACTATCTTTCCCTGTATCCCATATACGTATTTTCAGAAGAAAGCGGAAGAAGGAACGCTATATGTCGCTATAGAAAACTGTGAAACGGTAGGTGCTGCCGTAATCCTCGGAAGCGACGGACGCTGGCAGGATGATGGCCGTGCCCTATACATCCACAATCTTGTCTCAAAGCTTGGAACAGCTGGAGCCGGAGCTTTCATCATTGAAGAAACTGAGAGAATTGCTGCAGAGCTTGGCAAGAAATGCATAAGGCTTGATGCAGCTGTTCAGAATGCACCGCTTCTTTCATATTACAGACAAAATGGCTTCATTCCAAAAGGAACTTTTACTGAAGGATTATATAGAGGCACAAGACTGGAAAAAAGGGTATACTCTTAAAGGAGGAGTTGTTATGAGAGTAATTATCGAACCTGATTACGAGAAGATGTCGCTTTGGGCTGCAAGGTACATTGCGAAGAGGATAAAGGAGCATGAGAGGAGCGGAGAGAAAAGGCCATTCGTGCTGGGACTTCCAACCGGTTCATCTCCAATAGGGACATACAAGGAGCTTATAAGGCTCAACAAGAATGGATTCATCTCATTCAAGAACGTTGTCACATTCAATATGGATGAGTATGTCGGCCTGCCTGAAGACCATGAGCAGAGCTACCACACATTCATGAAGGAGAATTTCTTCTCCCATGTTGATATCCCGGCAGAGAACACGAATATGCTCAATGGCAATGCTGAAGACGTTGAGGCTGAGTGCGCTCGCTATGAGGAGAAGATCAGGAGCTATGGAGGCATAGATCTTTTCCTTGGTGGCATCGGAGCAGATGGGCATATCGCAGTCAATGAGCCATTCAGCTCACTTTCATCCCACACAAGGCAGAAGTCCCTTACATATGACACAAAGGTGATGAACTCCAGATTCTTCAATGGGAATATATCTGCAGTGCCATCAACAGCGCTTACAGTTGGAGTGAAGACAATAACAGATGCAAAGGAAGTGATGATCCTTGTAAACGGCCACTCGAAGGCAAGAGCTCTGCATCATACAGTAGAGGGAGGTGTCTCGCAGATGTGGACAGGATCTGCTCTGCAGCTTCATCCAAAGGCAATAATCGTATGCGATGAAGATGCCTGCGATGAGCTGAAGGTAAGCACCTACCGCTACTTCAAGGATATAGAGCAATCAAATCTTGATCCTATGACAATTGCTTAAATTGTGAATAAATAGCATTTCTTGATACAAAGAATATCCCCTTATTTGTCTACATAAAATTCAAGTCGTAGACAAAAGGGGATATTATCAAGGTCTATCATGTTTCCATGAGATCCTTGCCATTTATCAAGAATAGTCTTTCATTGCTGTTTTCTGAAGTCCTTTTCAGTTCAGTATCGAAATCTGGAAGGGAGTAGCGTATCTAGAAATTTTTTCCAATCTCTATATTTGTTTAAGTTAACATTGACAATTTTAACTTAAACATGCTGAATCAAAACAATTTGAAAGTATTTTTCTCAGACATTCTCCATCTAAGATATACATGAATAATAATCCTATTATAGAATATAACATCCGATAATAAATTAAAATACACCTTGCTTCTCCTGTAATATATATTCATATGCACGCGCAAGGTTATGCAATGATGTCCGAGAGCGTAAGATCCGTGAATGAGAGGGCCTGGAGGATGGTTGAGGTCTGCATGGACCGCTCATTGCTCGACATGAAGTACTTCACAGCCTTCCTCATCGCATCCGGCACAAGGCTGAAGAACTCGCCCCTGTCATTGCACCCTGCCGCATCAAGCATCCTGTTCACTAGGCTTTCCCTGG
>CALXLI010000002.1 GCA_944389155.1 uncultured Spirochaetaceae bacterium
AGGAGGTTACCCTCCTGCTCTTCCTCCTATTGCAGATTTGCCTGCAAAGCATCATATGATTTCTGAACGATATCTATAGCTTCCTGTATGCCCCTCTTCTCAAGTTCAGCACAGAACTCAGGATATGTCGAGTCAAAGTCCCTTGTCCCAAGAACCCATGACTGGTACATCTCATCAACATATGGCCTTACATTCGCTATTATCTTCTTGTACTGGGCATCATACTCAGGAAGAATCTTCATGTTAAGCCTTTCATTGGTATATCTCAGGCTATCCTCAGGATACCACTCTGGATGTGCAGTATATAGCTCAGCAGCTTTCAAGGCCTCATCAGCCATCGTTGCAATCTCATACTCTCCATCCTGTATCATACCGATTCTATGCTGACAGCCGTACTTTCTCAGTTCAAGTACAGGAGTTGTCTCACCATGCATTATATTGTCAAGGAAGTACTTGTCGCCATTTTCATCGTATGCGAATGTCTCACCTTCTATTCCCCAGTTGATTGCTGTGCTTCCCTCCGGGGTAAACCAGTAATCGAAATATCTGATGACTGCTATCGGGTCCTCACACTGCGATGAGATTCCCCAGCCTGGAGCGGATGAACGCTGATCCCATACAACCTGCTTACCTGTTGGGCTTATAGGAGGCGCGATTGCAATCATCTTGAAGCCTGGGATATCAGCCTGAAGCTTATCCTCATAAGAAGCAACTGACTGCTGGTCATGGGTAAATGCTCCGAGATTGGAAGCAAGAAGCACATCTCGGCTCTTCGATCCGCGGGTAAAGTATTCAGGATCTACGATTCCCTCCGCATACCATCTTGCAAATTCCTTCACAGCTGTCTCGAACTCACTCTCAAGAGGATCATATACAACCTTTCCATCCTTCAGACTGAACTCCGTTGAGCTATTCCACATATGAAGGTATTCATCAGAGCTTCTGTCTCCTCTTCTATCAAAGAGAGGAATCTCATCCTTTATGCCATTGCCGTTCGGGTCTTCGTTCCTGAACGCATAAAGCACATCATGAAGCTCTTCGGTCGTTGTAGGGATTTCCAGTCCAAGCTTATCGAGCCAGTCCTTTCTGATCCAGTAGAATGCTGAGAACTTCAACGTTGGTGCCATCGGAATATAATAGATATTGCCATCAAGCGAGTATGCATCCTCTCTGAACTGAGGATACTCTTCCAATGCTCTCTTTATGTTCGGTGCATACTTGTCTATAAGATCATTGAGAGGAATCATTCCACCGCTACGGCCAAGATTTTCAAGCTCAGTGCCATCAACATAGCTGATTACATCAGCAAGATTGCCCGATGCAACCATGAGGTTGAAAGCCTCCTGCTCGTTTGAATTGGTGAGGCTGATAACACTTTCAAGCGTTATGTTTGTTCTCTCCGCAGCCTGCTTGAAGACAGCCCATTCCGAATTGAAAACACGATTGTCATAATTTGAGAAAATCGTGAACGTGGTTGGCGTATCAACTATCGGATAGCCTTCGAGGTTTGCCTTTGTCTCAGCACCTCCGCTCTTCTCCGTAGAGCCTCCTGCAGCAAGAGTGCAGATTGCAAGAGTCAAAATCAGCAATACGACAATTCCTTTCTTCATATTCTTCTCCTCCTTTTGCATGGTCAGCCTTTATTGGCACCAAGCGTTATACCTGTCTTGAAATATTTCTGTATGAATGGATAAGCGATAAGCATCGGTATGATTGCGATGATTATCACAGCATAAATCATCGTAGTCTGTGACCATGTTGAGCTCTGTGTCAGGATCACGGACTCCTCTCCTCCAGCAAAACCATCCACAATCATCTTCTTGAGATACACCTGAAGCGGAAGCTTCTCATCGCTTGTTATCAGGTTCATAGGCCAGAAGAAGCTATTCCATCTGTTTACAGCGTACATGAGCGATACAGTCGCCAACGCTGGAGTCGATAAAGGAATATAGATCTGGGTGAAGATCCTCAGATTGCTTGCTCCATCCATGAAGGCAGCTTCTTCCATTGAATCAGGCACCTGCTCGAAAAAGCTCTTGAGGATTATCAGATTATAGGCATTGATTGAGAATCCAAGGAGGATTGACAATCTGCTGTTTATAAGGCCAAAGTCCCTGAAATTGAGGTAAGTCGGTATAACACCGGCATTGAACCACATTGTAAATACGACAAAGAGGGTAAGGGCTTTTCTCCAGGCAAGCCGCTTCTTGCTCAGTGCATAGGCCATTGTTGTTGTAAAGAACATATTGAACAAAAGCCCTACAAGCGTATAGAAGATCGTGTTTCCATATGCTGTGAAGAGACCATTGCGAGAGAAAGCTCTCTTATACGCATCCAGTGTAAAGCCGATGATGCGGAAGAGCACATCTCCGTTATCAACATAATAAGGACGGCTGAACGATGCGATGAGAACATAGTAGATTGGATACAGACAGACTATTGTTATGATAATACCTACTATGTTCATTGTGATGTTGAATATTCTTTCAGATGTACTGACTATAAGATGATTCTTCTTCACTTCTGCCTCCCTATTACCAAAGCGAATTCTCTGTTACACGGCGGCTGATGACATTGGCAGAGAGAACCATGACAAGCGCAATGACAGCTTCAAAGATACCGGCAGCTGTTGCCATTCCGAAGTTTCCGTTCTCCATGCCTATTCTGTATGAATATGTTGATATAACATCAGCCACTGGATATGTTGAAGGCTGATAAAGAAGAATGATTGCTTCATATCCTACCTTCACCATCTTTCCGACCTTTAGGATGAACATCGTAACGACTGTTGGAAGTATTCCCGGTACTGTGATATGCAGGATTCTCTTCCATTTTCCGGCTCCATCCACAATAGCTGCTTCGTAGAGCTGCATATCAATACCCATCAAAGCTGCTATGTAGACAATCGCATCGAATCCTGCATTCTGCCAAAGCGTCATGATCGTATAGATCGGGCGGAAGAACTCAGGCTTTACCATGAAGTAAATAGGATCAAGGCCAAGCTGCTTTCTTATGATGTTGAAGATTCCTGTACTTGGGGATAGGAAGTTTATGACTATCGAACAGACAACAACGGTTGAGATGAAATGCGGCAGGAACGTCGCAGTCTGTGTCAGCTTGCTTATTCCCTTGTTCTTCATCTCCGTTATCGCAATAGCAAGTATGATGGGAATCGGAAAGCATATTGCCATCTGCCAGAGGGCGAGCATTATGGTATTCTTTACGGTTCTCAGGAAATCAGGGCCAGAAACATATTCTCTGAAATTATCAAGGCCGACAAATGTAGAGCCAGCAAGCCCCTTGAATGTATTGTAATCATAGAAAGCTGTCACCAAGCCAAGCATTGGTTTATATGCAAAAGCCAGGAACCAAAGCACACCTGGAAGGAGTAGCAGATACAGATCCCAGTCCCTCCTAAACTTTGTGCCAAGAGATCTCTTCACTGCATAATTCTCTTTGTGACTTCTCATCAAAGCCTCCTTTTTTATGCAAACTTTCCTATGGAATTTGTCAGCTGTAAATCATCAAAAAACCAGCTAATCTACACTTTGCCAGCTATTAAGTGCTTATTTTGCATATAAATGAGCAGAATGCCCTATCTTAAAGTCCTCTCTGCATATGCTTTCGGGGTCATGCCTGTGTATCTGCTGAAAACACGTATGAAGCTATTGGGACTATTGAACCCAACCATGCTGGCCAAATCCTGTATCTTTATACTTGGATTCTCCTTCATGATCTTCTTGGCTTCTTCTGTCCTGTATATATTGAGGTAGTTCTTGAATGTATCATTGCTGAGCCTGGAAAAAAGCATGCCGCAGTATTTAGGGCTGATGTTGAATGCATCTGCCATGTCCTGAAGTCCTATATCCCTCATGTAGTTCTCATGGATGAATCTTTTCATATTGGTCAGCATTATGCTATCTGATTCGTCAACGCTGCTGCTTACAGCCTGTACGGTCTTTTCAAGAATATCCCTTATGCGACTGATTATTTCGAGGGCTGGCATGTTCTGATAAAACGAAGCGTAATCAATCTCCTCTCCGATAAAATCCACAGGGCGTGTTCGCAGATCGGAGAATATCCTGGAAACCATCGAGACAATGCATAGGCAGAAATTGTGCTTGGTTTCGCTGGATTTATCTGTATACATATTTCTTGCCACGATAGCATCAAAATACTTGAGGCTATCCTGATTTCCAGAAGCTATCATATTTACAAGCACCGCTTCATCATCTGCTGAGAAGCTATACCCATCATCTGCCTTGTCCACATCATCAGCCATGATTATCTGCTGCTTCTGCATACCGGGCAGCATGCAGAGAAGCTCCTGGCACTGCCTATAGGCCTTATGAAGGCTATGGTTCCCTTTCACAAGGCTGCTGAGAATAACAGAGGCATCTGCATCAGATGGGATGCAATGGACAATATCAACAAGCTTTGCTCGTGCATCCTTGATATCATCAGTACGGATAACCAACGCAAAACGGTCAAAGCCAAACGGAACATAATGCAGCCATTCACATTCCCTGATCTGGAGCATAAGCTGAAATGAGATAAGGGAAGCTGAGTTATCCCCTGCATCGCGGAACTTTATCGCAGCAACCGCATACCAAAGCCCATCATCCTCGCTGTTGCCGACAGCCCCTTCCAGGAGATTCCTGTAGACCCTTATCGTGGCATAGCGCAAAGCCTCCTTGTTTGCCTTTTCCAATCTATCGGCAAGCTGGAGGAGCATGACATTCCGCTCCTTGATCAGTTCCAGTTCATCTGTATCCTTATTTATCACAACATCATCTGAATCAGCGGAAATGGCATCAAAAAGAGGACGATAAAGCTTTCCAGCCTGCCTGTAGACAAGGAAATAGAGAAGTGTTGCAAAAACAGCAAGCAGGATGATCCAATAGAGCACGAACAAGGTGGCAAGGTTATCACCGGCAAAGTATGATACATACTGCAGGAGCATGTTTGACATATAGCTTCTATATATCCTTGGATTGCTCTCATCTATAGCTCCTGCTATAGACGCTGTATGCTCATCGAGGCGCATGGCAATAACGTTTCCATCAGATTGCAATATGAATGGATACTGATTGTCCGCTATATCAAGAAAGCGGGAAATATAAAGACGGGTAAGAATAACAGCATTGCTTTCGTTGGAGATATAAGGCACAGCAAAATATAGATCCGTAAGAAACCCATCTTCGGAATATACGGGAATAAGAATCGTCTCAGGAGTTCCTTCATCAAGCATTTTTTCAATGCTCTTCTCTCCCTCATCTGTCATATTTGCATATTCCCTGAAATAGAAATCCAGGCTGCAGGTACCTGTCGGGGTTATCACCATGCCACCGAGTGCCTTTCCGATAAGGCATGTCATATAGGACACACCGCTCATCTTCGCTGAAGAGGCCTTGAGCCAGTCATAAAGCTGTGCTGAATGATAATATCGCCACTTAGGCTCCAGACTGTCATCCATCCAGGAATCAAGGACGTAAGTATCGACAGAAGATGATGTCTGCTCTATATACTGCAGAGCAACATTGAGAAGATTGATCTGGCTGTTGTATACAATCTCCTCCGAACGCTTCTCTATATCGGAAAACTGTATCTGCACGACAATGAACACAACCAATGATATTACAGCGAATATCGATGACGCTATCATAAGGCTGTGCAGCAGACGACGATAATAGATACCGCTCGATTCAGCCCTGCCTCTTCTTTGCCTTTGCATCATATCAGTTATCCTCTGCATCCAAAACTGTCTTCCTGTATTGATACGGTGTCGTACCGAAGTTCTCCTTGAATATCCTTATGAAATACTGTGGAGATCTATATCCAAGTCTCTTCGCTATATCCTGGACAGCCATTCCTTCACGGAGGAACTCTACAGCCTTCATAAGCTTTCTATCCTTTATATAGTCAATATAATTCTTGCCCATTATCTTGGTGAAAGTACGGCTAAGTTCATAAGGCTTCATCCCAAGCTCATCAGCAATGACAGACAATGATATGTCATTCTCTATCTCTCTATTGATGATAACCTCAATCTGCTGTTTGATATCCATATCAATGGTCTCAGATCGCTCTTCGATGCTTCTGTATATTGCCAAGACAGTCTGATTCATCCAATCAGAAAAATCATCAATACTATAAACACGCTTTGCGAATTCACGGATGTCATAACCGAATACAATCCAGGAATCAAGCTGATTACGGAGCATATAGCTATAGACAACTATTGCAAGATCTGAAAGGACCGAAAGAATATATTGGATTGTATAATCACCATATCGAAGGCTATCAAGAAGAGAAGCAAGATGAAATGAGAAAGCCTCCGACTGAACTGCATTAAGATCCTTTTCCATCTGATCAATATACTTTGAATGGATTCCGCTGTTCTTCCTCTCACCCATCTTCAAGGTATCATATGAAAGAACCTGATCACTGTATAGGAATCTATATCGAGCAACATCCTGTGCCGATACAAAGCTTTCATGGAATCCATTTTCCTTAAGCGGCATGATACTGCCAATATCAACAGGAAGGTCTCCTGCCAACCTGATAACCTTATTTGTCAGCTCATCAAGATGTTCAAGTCCTTCATTCACGACAATCAGAGCTACAACATTATTCGGGCTTATGAACGTGCATAGTACGCTGCCATTTCCCTCAGTATTCTCTTCTCGAAACTGCTCATTGAGCATATTGGCCATCAAGTCGCCTTCTCGGCCCTCAGCTTTTATTACAGCAGAACGTACAAAGCTTCCTGGAAAGTTATTATAGATCTGAGAATAGGAAGCCTCTCCATTGCTGCTCAGTACAAGACCTCGGACAATGTTTATCAAGCGAAGCTCTTTTGCTGATTCTGCAGTGTGATGAAGATTCTTTATCTGCGCAGTCATGGAGGAAAGGGATGCATCGACTCCTTCCCGGGAGATAGTGAGCCCTACATTCTCAGAGAATCGATGTATATGACGCTTATAGATGACATAGTTCATATAAGTAAGCCCGCTGAGCACAAGAATGTTAAGGAATATCGAGATAAGGAACAGAACCAAAAGCTCCCGGTCCTGATCAGCATTGAGCTGGCTGAAAAGGCTATAATTGATCATGTATGTATATCGAAGCCCTGTCTCTGGAAAGCTGTATGAAAATATGATGTTCTCATCACCATTAATAATAACTTCCGATTCGCTTGTATCTCCTATTTCAGGAATGATTTCAGATAATCCATCTTCATATCCAGTATATATAGGCGTTCCATCCATTCCGGTTATGGAGAGTACATGGGCATCATCTTCAGATATGAAATCAGATATGATATCAGGCAGTGTGTGAAGAGCAACGTAGATGCTTCTACCTTCCCACATTGCTGAAGTGATCTTCCTTACATAGGTTATCACAGGTTCTTTTGTAGGATAGGAATTATCAGAAAGAGGAAGAATGCAGGACTCTGAATCCTCAGGCATCATCTCAAGCCAGGGGCAAAGCTCTGCTACCTTTTCCTTCTCCACAGTCTGATGGATATTGCCAAACCCTGTCACAATAGTACCTGTCCTCTCATAATATATATCCATGCTATACAGATAAGGATAAGTGCTGCGGATTACATACAATGCATCAGAGAGCGCCCTTACGCATTCAGCATTTCCCATGATATCTTCTCTCTGTGGCAAAAGCAGGGAGTCATTCTGTGGGATAGATGCAAAGTAGAAATCAGGTATCTTCATATACGAAATGAACTGATTCTCTATGTTGTCAAAAGCAATGCGCGATATATTCCGCTCATATTCAACAAAGTTTTCCTTGTATGAATCACGGCTTTCAACATAAAAGACATTGTAATTGAACATGGAAAGAAGGATGACGGCTATAAGATCCACAAGCAGAAGACCCAATGAAAAAGACAGACGCGGTCCTCTCTCAGTTCTATCAGCATCATCCTTCCCAAACATATCTCAACCTTTTACTGAACCTACGATCATACCCTTTATGAAATACTTCTGAAGGAAAGGATAGAGACAGACAATAGGAATAAGAGACAGCACAAGAGCAGCCATCTTCATAGTCTCTGTATGTACGACTATACCTACAGCCTGCTCCATATCAGGAGTCTGCCCGCTGTTGAGTATAGTCTGCAGAAGATACTGAAGAACATATAGATGCTGATCTGATACATAAAGCATGTTGTCCATCCAGGAATTCCAGTGCTGAACACAATACCACAATGCTATCGTAGCGACAACAGGCGTTGCCAACGGAAGGTAAATCTTCAGAAGCACAGTGAAATTCGAAGCTCCGTCCATCTTGGCAGACTCTTCAAGAGCCTCAGGAATTGTCATGAAGAAGTTACGGGTTATTATCAATGCAAATCCTGTTACAAGACAAGGCAGAAGATATACAAGGAAATTATTGAGAAGCCCAAGGTTCTTTATCAGAAGATATGTAGGGATCATTCCACCTGAGAAATACATGGTAAAGACTATGAAAAGCATTATCCCCTTTCTATGAGGAAGCTTTGTCTTTGACAGAGGATATGCTGTCAGAATCGTTACCGAAACGCTGAGGAACGTACCGACAACTGCTCTGATGATTGTATTGAGATAGCTATGCCAGAAATTATCATCCGACATTATCTTGCTGTAGCCGGAGAAATCAAATTCATGAGGAATCAGATGAAAGCCGTTTCTGTTTACAACAGAAGCTGGGCTCATTGATATTGTTATCACCTGCATAAATGGAAGCAGTATCGAAACTGCTACAAGTATAGCGATTGCATATACGATGATATCAACAATGTAGTCTTCCTTGGTTTTCCTGATCTTGTTTTTTTTCATATTGCACCTCACCAGAGACCGTAATCACTTGTTTTTCTTGCGATTGCATTTGTAATCACAACAAGTATGAACGAGATAGTATTCTTGAACAGATCAACGGCTGTCGTGAAGCTATACTGCATATTCTGTATTCCCATCCTGTAGACGAACGTTGATATCACATCTCCGACTCCATATGTTGTAGGCGTCAGGAAGTTATACACCTGCTGGAAGCTGTCATTCAGGATTTTTCCAGATTCCATGATGAACATGACAGTGATTATCGGCATTATTGACGGCAGCGTGACATGGAGTATCTGCTTGATACGTCCAGCACCATCCATTTCAGCAGCTTCATACAAAGCTGGATCGACATTCGTAATTGCAGCCAAATATACAATAGAGCCCCAACCTACAGATTTCCACATATCGGTTATGACAAGCACAGCTCTGAAATACTTGGGATCTGCCACAAAGAATATCGGTTCAAAGCCCAGCTCCTTCAGCAATATGTTTATAGGGCCCCTCGAAGGGGAAAGGAACTCAAGGAATATTCCCGATACAACAACCCATGATATGAAATGCGGCAGGTATGATATAGACTGCACGGCTTTCTTGAAGCCATGGCTTTTTATCTCATTAAGGGCCAGACAGAATATTATCGGAGCTGGAAAGCATATAAGAAGCTTATAGAAGCTTATGATAAGAGTGTTTCTGAGAACTGATAGGAAAAATGGATTCGTAAAAAGCTCTCTGAAATGCTTGAGTCCTACAAAATCACTTCCAGATATACCTCTGAGAGGATAGAAATCCTGAAATGCTATAACAAGGCCATACATAGGACCATAGCAGAAAACAAGGAAGAACAGTATGCCTGGAATCAGCATTATATAGTGATCCCTGAAATTCAGGACATTGTTCTTTCTTCCCAATCTTTTTGTGCCCATTTCAACCTCCTGTGATGCATCCTCCCTTTTCGGGGAGGATGCAGCTGTATTACGTTGCAGACTTAGCAGCCTGAAGCTCCTGTACCTTTGCTTCAGCTACAGTACCGCCAGCAGCCTTGAACTGCTCAACGAATGTATCGAAGTAATCAATAGGCTTTGCTCCTGTGATCATATCAAAGTATGCCTGCTCGGTAAGCGTATCAAGTGTTGCAATCACGCTGGAGTACTCCTCACAAGCTGGAACATTGTATCTCCAGTATCCATTGCCTGTTACAGAATGTCCAAAAGCAGTCTTAGTTGCATCAACATTCTCTGCAAAATATGAAGTACTGCCGAAATCAACCTGAAGCACACCTTCCTTGCGAAGCTCTGTTCCTTCCATTATGCGGACATTTCCATACTCGGTTGCGGCAAAATGCCTTCCCTCGATTCCATAGTTGACAAGACGTGCATAGTCTGGATCGCTGTAATATGCATCAAGCATGGCAAGGAATGCATCAACCTTTCTCGGGTCCTGTGCACATTTTGTCGTGATTACAGTCAAACGACCTGTCTTGTTCCATCCCTCTGTTCCAGAAAGGCCATCCGGTCCGATAGGAGCTGGGCCGAAAACAATATCCCCATCCGGATTGAGAGCCTTGAACTCCTGCATGCATATTCCCCAGTTCTGAGAATCGGATGTATCGGTACTAGCGGCAAGATAATGATAAGGCTGAGCGCAGGTTACACCGATCTGTCCATTCATGAATGCATGAGATAGCCACTGATATCCACCATGGTTCTCGCCTGTAATGAATTCCTTGTCGATAAGACCTCTCTGATACCAGTCATGAAGCAGAGCAAGGACTTCCTTAGCCTCTGGTCTTATGTACGGGAAGAATGGAACTCCATCAGAGCCAAGCTGCATCTCCTCAACCTTGAATCCAGGATTTGCGCCTGTCACGCATCTCAAGCCGTATGCACCAAAGATTGCATTGAAAGTCCTTTCGGCCATACCTGCTGTGTCTTTCTTGCCATCTCCGTCTGGATCCTGCTCGACGAATGCAGTAAGGACAGCTTCAAACTCCTCAAGTGTTGTAGGAACTTCAAGACCAAGATTATCAAGCCAATCCTTTCTCCAGATCAATGCCATAGGAACTTGTTCCATAGGATTTGCAACACCATAGTTCTTTCCATTATAGAGCATGGTATTCCAAAGATCATTGTTTACATCATGACTATCGCAATATGCTGCATAGTTAGGTGCTTTTTCTCTTATAAGCTCAATCGGGAGCTCTGCAACAACGCCACCGTCAACGAGCTGGGCAAGCTGTGAAGTCGTATCAATGACCAGGACATCAGGCATCTCCCCACCTGCGAATCTTACATTGAGATTCTCCCAGAAATGTGCAGAGTCAACATACCATGCTTTGAGATCGATATTGAATCTCTCCTCAATCATCTTGACTACTTCTGCATTATCATCCACTTCAGCAGATGTCTGTCCGACAAGCCACTCCATCCTGACGGCTCCACCATCATCGGCAACAGCCTGTTCTTTCGATCCCCCTGCGAACAGGAATGAAACTGAAAGCAAAGCAATCAAAACAATGGAAAACCAACGTTTCATAACCTCTAGCCTCCTTTTGCGGAATACTCCGCGGCTTACTTGAGAAACGTTAAGACCGGCATAAGAGGAATGCAATAAACAAAATTTTGCATAATATCATTATTTTGCATCCATTCTTCACCCCAAGTTCATATTTCCATTTCAATGCAAAACATTATCCTTTTGCAAATTTTCATCATTGAATTGCAAAATAGCCGTCTTAGAATCATAAAAGCTATGCTCGAAGATACACGGAAAATAATTTTGAAGACAAACAAAGGCCTATCTTCCTTAGAAAGAGGAAGACAGATAAGGAAAATATTCCCAGCGCTGGCTTCCAATATAATAAGGCTCGCTGACGAAGCTATGGCTGGACGCTTGGTTCTTCCGGGAACAGGTCCTGAATTGCACTTTGTAGGCAATCCTCCAGCTTGGACAGAAAACCCATGCGGTGACAATGAGTATACCTACTTCCTGAATAGGATGGCGCATATAAAGACGATGAGCGAAGCCTATAGTCTTACAGGGGATCTCAAATATGCAGAGAAAGCAATATCTGAGATGCGGAACTGGATAGAAACAGTTCCATGCCCTCCATTGAAGGATGAAGATGGAAAATATGATACGAAAGCATTTGACTGCTGCTCACCTTGGAGAGCTCTCGAAGTAGGAATACGTGGTTATAGGACATGGCCAATCATAATAGAACTTCTGATAGACTCCCCATTCTTTACAGAAGATTTCCATTCATTGCTTATCAGAAGCTGCAGAGAGCATGCCCGGGTACTTTTTGATATATCACCGCGTCTATGGCCCAATGCGGACCATAATCACTACATCATGGAAAACCTCGGGTTGTTATCATTGGTTCTTCTCTTCCCTGAGATAGATGAAGACAGAACAATGCTCAAACAAGCGGAAAGCGAACTTTCCAGATGTATAGAAAACCAATGCACGGAAGATGGTGGGCAAATAGAAGGCTGTCCTTCATACCACAATGGATCCGTATACTGGTTCTCTCTTAGAAACAGCATATCAGAAAAATATGGCATAACAGTTCCAAATACATATACAGAAAGACTGAAGCTCATGTTCAAGCATTCATTGCATGCAACAAGGCCATGCGGAGGAAACTTCCCCTGGGGAGACAGTCATACAGCAGAGAAAGAAACCATGGCCCTCTCATCTGTTGCGTGCTATATGGCAACAGGAGAAAGAGATTATCTTCAATATGCTGCTTACTTCTCTCCAGAAAGGATAATCGAAAATGATCTGAGGGATAATCTATGGCGCTTCACAGATCTTGAAAAACTCAGAGTGGACTATGAGTATGCATTGAACAATCCAATTCGTCCAGATCTTCCGCTGATTGAATGGAACAAAGAACTCAAGCAGGTATACCTAAGGACGAGCTGGGACAAGGATGCTGTAGCTGTAATGACAGCATGCAGGACACCTATAAAGAACAACCATGCACATATGGATCCCGGGGGCTTTGATTTCGTAGCATACGGAGAGCCTCTTGTTTCAGATCCAGGAATATATACATATAAGGATGATATCAATAGGTACCACTTCAAAAGCACAGGATGGCATAACTGCGCAATGATAAATCACAAGGATGCATGGCAGTATATTGCAAGCTGGAAATATGGAGCACAGAAATGGGGTGATATAATCACCGTAGATGACAGGAACTGTTTCGTAACCGTTATATCAGAGCATATGAACTACGAGCCCGTGAAGCTTCGACGAATCCTATCTCTGATAGACAATCGCTTTCTGCTTGTAATCGACAAGGCTGAGAATATGAGGAAAGGCGATACAATGCAGTCTTCATTTCATATCAATACATCAGCACTATCAATAATGGCAGATGGCACAATCTTATCGAAAAATGAAAGCAAACCGAACGTTGCCATAGTCTCAAGCAGAAACGATGAGATGGAGATGATCTCTGCAAAGATATCAACAGACAACGATGTGTGGCATGATTCGATCATTGTTCGATTCAATACGAAAATGAATGTGCACGCAACTCTGCTCATACCTTTCAGGAATAATGAGAAGCCAAAGGATGATATCCCAATTGCGCTCTATGAAAATGATGATGGCTGCTCAGTTTCATTCAGAATCTCGGGGAGAGAATACAAAGCGGAATATAACGGTATCTCAGCAGAATTGGAAATAAAGGAGGATTGAGATGTACATACCAACATATGAGCTCGATGTAAGCGATGATGACGTATTCAAAGCTTTCAACCTCTCGTATCCTGGTCTTGAAAGAGTCAAGGAGTCATACGAGAAAGGAAGAATTGAAGAAGCAAAGAATGAGCTTGTCCTATACATGATGAATAGGCAGAAGCCAAAATACTATTATGATTACAGAGATCTTCCATTGAGCCCAATTGATACAGAAACAAATCCTTATTTCTTTCAGGCAGCCCTTGGTCTCAATGGCTCTCTGAAGGAATTCTGCATGTATGGTGCAGAGAAGATGCTTGGTAACACCTATGTTCTTCCCGGTAAAGGACGGGGTGAAACATTCCTTGGAAGCCACTTTGAAAACATGATTCACTTCAACTTCATCGAAGACCAAGGAAAGAAGCATCGCCATTTCCTTGATATGTTTGTCCGCGGACAGCATTTTGAATACCTTGCGGTTGCATACCATGAAACAGGAGATAGGAAGTATATAGATAAGTTCATAGAGGTGCTTCAGAAGTTCTTCGAGACATATCCTTTGAAGGTTGTTGACACATCGCCTTCAGCAAGCCGATTCCAGTTCGATGAGGACAGGGATGTGATGAGTGTTGGCTGGCTATGCCTCGTCTACATAAGCCTTTTCTACACAAGGGTTCCATATGAGATTCCATACTCGCTTGCATTTGAGATTCTGAAGAGAATCTGGTTTCTTGGCATACAGTTCGAACGATTCGAGCATGATACGTACAGAGCATACAATCACCATCTATGGGAACGAGGGCTTGTTCCATTCATGCTCTCTGTAATGTTTCCGGAGATTCCTCGATTTGAGGCAATGAAGGAAAGAGGAAGAAAAGTTGTCGAAAGGCATACATTGGAAGATTTCAACGAGGAAGGGGGATACAGCGAACATTCCATAGCCTATTGGTCAGGAGCAGCGCTTGGCGAGATGACATCAAGGGGCATGATACTTGCAAGACTGAACAGCGAAAAACTGCTTGGAAAGGAAGCAGAGGAAAGAATCAGCAAATCATTCAAGCTCCTTGCAGCAATTGCAACCCCAGGAGAAAGGTATCCTTCAATAGGAGACAATGGTGGGCCGATGATCAATCCTATACTCTCTTTAGGCGTGCTATCATGTGGAGAGGAAGGGTGTCTGAATCTCTTGGCAAAGCGAGGAGGAAAAGAATACAGCAAAGATAAACTGCCTCCTACCAGCTATGCAAATGACATTTCTGGCTTTACGGTATTTAGAAATAATTTCAATCCTGATTCGGACTACATAATAATATCAACTAAACGTAATTGTGGATATACAGGCCACAATCATATGGATATGCTTTCCATGTGCATAACGCTTGGCGGTGAGGAAATCATAGGTGAACCATATACAGGAAAGCTCTACCATAATATCAGGATGGCAAGTGAGCAAAGAGGATATATGTATAATATGGGCTCGCATAATACAGTGCTTTGCTATGGCAATGCGATACAGCCAAACAGGATGTATGCAAACAAATGGGGCGTATACCGTCCAGACTCTCCTATATCATCATTTTATTCATCGGAGGAAGGAGCCTACGTGAAAGCATACCACATAGGCTATACATTCTGCCGTCACACAAGAGAAGTTGGATACCGCAACGATCTCGGCTGCGTTGTCCGGGATTCAATAGAAAGAGGAAACAGGCTGAGCGATAAGCATATCCAGAGATGGCATCTGATGAATGGATGCATGATCAAGGAACAGGGAAATGACTATATTATCATCGAGAAGAACAATGTACGCGTTCTTATGCTATGGGCTGGAGATGCAGAACTTAAAATATGGAAGAATCCAATTCTCTATCCTGATATCTTCCCAGATGAGAAAGCTGTGTTCCCTATAATCGATGCATCATTTGCCTGTCCTGAAGCAAAAAATGCAGACAATGCCACGGCCTATCTCAGCACAGCTATTATGAATATCAGTGCACTTGATTATTTTGATATCGGAAAAGCAAGAAAGGTCTTCAATGAGCAGATGAACCCGTCCTCATACTCGACAATAGATGAACCTGATGACATGGTTCCAATCATAGATGTTGTGAAATCTGTATATACGGCATTGGCGTAAAGCTCAGAGAGCCTGGAGAATACCTTCAGGCTCTCTTTGTCACAATACGTCTTACAAGGTCTTCATCAATAGGTTTCAGCACGGGCCTACCCTGCCCTTCCAGAAGGACAAAACGAACTTCTCCGCTTTTCTTCTTCTTGTCCTTTCCTATTGCCTTGAAGTACCTTCCAAAAAGGTCTTCAGGGATGCGGAAACCTTCATCAAAGCCATATAGGCGGAAAAGCTCAGAAGCAGATGAAGAGAGGCTGTGGCTTGTAATCCCCATAGCCTCACCAGCTTCAAGCGCTCTGACAACTCCCCATGCAACCCCTTCTCCGTGCGATATCCCATAATCATAGAGAGACTCCAGGGCGTGGCCGAACGTATGTCCGAGATTAAGGGCTGAGCGTATCCCCTTCTTCTCCTCAGGATCCCTTGTTATGTAGGATATCTTCACTTCCAGAGACAGGCGGATCATCTCTGATACCGTATTGCCATCACGTGAAAGCACCTTATCCTTGTTATCAAGCAGGAAGTTCCAAAGCTCAGCATTCTCAGAAAGAAGCGCATGCTTCAGGACTTCCCCCAATCCTGACCTGTACTCACTTTCAGGAAGCGTCTTCAGCAGCTCTGTGCATATCAGTACGCTTTCAGAAGGGAAGAATGTCCCGACTGTATTCTTCGCTCCGCCATAATCTATCCCGGTCTTTCCTCCAAGGGTCGCATCAACTGCAGACAGAAGCGTTGTCGGAACCAAAACGCACCTTGCACCCCTCATATATATAGAAGCGGCGAATGCTGTCATATCAAGAATCACACCGCCTCCAATGCCAAAGAATACGGAGTCACGGGCAAGGCCTGACTCAATAGCCTTTGCGAGTATCGAATCAATTGAGGCCCAGTTCTTATGCTCCTCTCCGTGAGGGAGAATCAGAGACATTGAATCAATGCTCTTTCCATATGCCTTTGCAGTATTGTCATCAAAGACTGAAAGCGATGACGGATATGATGATATGGTTCTTTCCACATCATCGGGCGAACACGTATAGACATCTGTTATCGTCCCCCCTTTAAGAGGCACGGAGAATAGCTTTTCCATGCCTCTATTCTAGTCAGAACCACGCTCTTCTCCTAGACAATCCTCCTGCCTTTGACGAACTTTGCAGCAAGCGGTGCATCAGGATGTCTGTACGAGAGCATCTCCAGACGCTCCGGCACCGAAAGCTCCGATCGCAAGATGGAAGGGAATGCACCATCGTCAAATACAAGTATGTCACCATCATAGCCTGGTTCAAATGATCCTACGCGGCCAAAGAAAGAGCCTCCGCCTTTTGAGGCAAGATAGAATGCCTCAGAGAACCTAAGTGGCTTCTCTGCCTGATCTATGTATCGGCATCTTATCTTCGATACCTGTACAGCATCAGTGATTATCCTGAGCATCGAAAGCGTTGAGCCTCCTGCGATATCAGTAGCAAGGCCTATCCTTATTCCACATTCCATCATCTTGCGGATAGGAGCTATTCCTGATGAGAGATTAGTGTTCGAAGATGGTGAGTGGGCTACATAAACGCCACGTTCTGCAAGCAGCTCTATCTCATCATCTCCAGGCCATACAACATGAGCCATTATGGTTGGAGTCGGGCCCAGAAGCCCAAAATGATCATACGCATCAGCATAGCTTGAGGACCAAGGGCAGAGTTCCTTCACCCATTCAATCTCCGATACGTTCTCATCAAGATGCGACTGGACAGGAAGGTTCCTCTCTCTTGCCATTCTGCCAAGCTCTCCTAGAAGCGCATCAGAGCAGGATGGAACAAAGCGGGGCGTGATGATAGGCCTCACGTTCATGAAATGATAGGATTCGGACAAGAAGCTCTCTTCCTCTGTTATCGCCCTATCAGTCTCTTCAGCAAGAAAGTGAGGGGAATTGCGATCCATCGATACCTTTCCGACAAAGCCAGAAAGCCCTGATTCCTCCATCAGCTTCATCAGAAGCAGCGTTGCATCCTTGTGGATTGTCGCAAAGACAGCAGCCCTCGTAGTTGCGCTTCTCTTGAGATCTGAAATGAAAGCCCTATATGCCCTGAGCGCATAATCGATATCGCTGAAGCGGGATTCATATGGAAATGTGTGCTTTTCCAGCCACTCAAGGAGCTCTTCATCCATGTAAAGCCCAGCGAACTGATGCTGAGGTGCGTGCATGTGCAGATCCGTAAGCCCTGGGACTATGAGCGAGCCAGAGAAATCATAGGTCTCATACTCGCCTTTAGGAGCTTCACTGCAGACTCCCTGTATCTTATCCCCCTCAAGAACAAGATAGCCGTTCTCCTGATACTCAAAGCGCTCAGGACGCTCTGTCCAGACTATATCGCCTTTAAGTACGATGCATTTCTTCATACCGTCCTCCTAAGAGGCCGTAGTAGGCTGTTTACGGCAACCTGTAGAAACGCCTGACCATATTACAGGCTTATACTGCCATCGCACCTATATGATAGCACAGAATTCAGCTTTTCTTCGTATATCGTCTGCGTGGACTTTTCCTCTCCGACGCAGTCAGCGCAATCTCATGGGCCCTCTCCTCTGAAAGCGATGAAGGATCTTTCTTCTCTTCCTTCGAAAGAGGACAGTTCTTATCTCCCCATTTAAGGTACGCCCCATATCTGCCATCTATGACGGCAAGCGGCTTTCCTTCAAAATCAGAGAACTCCTTTATAGGCTTTGGTTCCGATGGTTTATCGCTCAGTATCGAATCCAGATCCACATTGAATGGATCCTCAACTCTTATATTCCTGCCATTGTACTTTGCATATATTCCATAAGGTCCCGCATTGAGCGTGACTTCATTTCCATCAGCATCGCTGCCGATTGTCTTCGGAAGCGTGAAAAGAAGCTGCACAAGCTCAGGTGTATACGAAGATGCCTTCCTGTTTCTCTGGATATTCGCAATCTTCCCGTCGCTGTCCCTTCTGAAATATTCGCCATAGCGTCCATTAAGCACCTGTATGCCTTCAGCAACGTATACAGGATCCGCCTTTTCAGGGAAAAGAATCTCAGAAGCGTCCTCATCCGTGAATGTGCCAGGGAAATACCTCATCTGATCGATCGAGGCCATCTTCTCCTTTCCATCATCGCTTTCGCTGGTTTCTGCGGAGAGATACGGGCCGAACTTTCCAGTCTTGATTGAGTATGCTATATCCTTGCCATCATGCTGGATCCTGTATTTCAGCCCCGAAAGCTTAAGGCTCTTCACATCAGAGCGCCTTACACCCTGCCTTACAGAGGCAATATCCTTCTCCAGCCCCTCAAAAGAGCTATCACCCTTCCAGAATTCATCAAGGAAGTTCTCCTTTGAAACTGTGCCATCTGCTATATGATCGAGCTTGCTCTCCATATCAGATGTAAAGCCATAGCCGATGTAAAGCGGGAAGGAGCTCTCAAGGAACGAATCAACGAAGAATCCTGTGAATGTAGGAACCAGCTGATCCTTCTGCCTTATCACATACTGTCTGTCGATGAGCGTTGATATTATAGTCGCATAGGTTGAAGGCCGTCCTATTCCCTCGCTTTCAAGCTTCTGGACAAGTGATGCCTCATTGTACCTTGCAGGAGGCTCAGTCGAATGCCCCTTCTGCTCTGCGCTGTTTATATGCACATATGAGCCAGCATCAAGGTTTGGAAGTATTCCTTCCTCCTTTTCCAGGCTCTTCTCATCAGATGCCGCCTCATAAAGCTTCAGGAAGCCTGGGAACTTTATGGTGGTTCCGGATGATGCGAATGAATAACGGCCAATGGCAAACACAGCGCTTGTCGTGCTCTTCTCAGCTTCCCTCATCTGTGTTGCAAGGGTCCTTTTCCATATAAGGGTGTATAGCTTGAGAGAATCCCCAGTGAGTCCTGTCTCTTCCGGACGGCGGAACTTGTCGCCTGCTGGGCGGATAGCCTCATGAGCTTCCTGCGCACTCTCGCTCGATGCCTTGTAATTGCGAGGCTTATATGAAAGATACTCAGAGCCGAACATCTCCTCAACCTGCCTGCGGGATGCGCTTATGCATTCAGAAGACAGCGTCGGGGAGTCTGTACGCATATATGTTATGAAGCCATTCTCATACAGCGACTGTGCAATCGACATTATCTCACGCACTCCCTTGCGGAGCTTCCTTGAAGCATCCTGCTGAAGCGTTGATGTAGTGAACGGCATCGCAGGGTTCTGCCTCGAATCCTTGTTCATCACGCTCTCGACAACAGCATCCCTGCCGTTTATCTCATCGGCAATCGACTTAGCTGATTCTTCATCAAGAGCAATGACTCCAGCCTTGAGCACACCTGTTTCCTTGTCATAGCTTCTGGATGATGCAACACCGTTTCCGTCTATCGAGATAAGGGTTGACTGGAAGGTTATCCCATCTCTCTCCATCTCAACCTCAACAGAGGAATATCCTGATTTCCTATAGTCCCGCCTGACCTTCTCCTTCTCGACAATCAGCTTCAGCCCTGGGGACTGGACACGTCCGGCAGAGTACTTTCCGCCAAGCTTGCGTGAAAGGATCGGGGATATCCCATAGCCCTGAAGACGGTCTACAGCACGCCTTGCCTCCTGGGCATGGACAAGGTTCATGTCGATTTCCCTGCATGAAGAGAATGCGTTCGTAATAGCTTGCCGCGTGATTTCATGGAATACCATGCGGTATACAGGACATTTTGGTTTCAGCTCATTGTACAGATGCCAGGATATAGACTCGCCTTCACGGTCCTCATCAGTCGCAAGCACAAGCTGATCGACGCCCTTCATTGCTTTCTTTATATCAGAGAGAAGCTTCTTCTTATCATCCTCTATCTCATATTCAAGTTCATAGCCATGATCTACATCTACACCATACACGCCTTTTGTCGGAGATGGTGCCAGCTCCACCACATGGCCCTTGGATGCCATGACCTTGCATGTCGGAGGAAGATATCTTGATATTGTTCTCGCCTTTGTTGGAGACTCTACGATTATCAATGTGTTTTTAGACGGATCTGCTACCACCTCACCCTCCTAAGCATGGACTCTCTTAAGGATAAACGCATCTCCTTCTCCCGGATTCGGGTTCTTGAAGATCACGCTGCCTGCTATGCCGCTACCAGTGGTCTCGAAACGCATCATCGCCTCACCGTCTTCCATATAGAGCTGATACGATGTGTTTGTGGTAACGGTTATTCCGAACGCACTCGTCTGAATGTAAGCAGAAGTTGAGTCCGAGTCAATCTCGATTCTGTCGACTCTCCATCTGGAAGGGGTGAATCTTGACTTGTTGAAGCGTTCTGCATTGATCCTATAGGCTGTTCCAGCCCTGCTCTGATCGTCATAGTCTATCCATTTTCCGGAATCCTCTGAACCGAACGGGAAGAGAGGGAATATGCAGTACTCGCTCCCATCATCAAGGAGAAGATATGTCTCATAGTACTGGCCGTATACAGGATCTACCTTCGTATGGATCCTGAAGCGAAGGCTCTTGAGCTTTCCCTTGTTATCATCATCGGTCTCATTGATCCATTCGTACACGCCATCCCAGCTTGTAGTCGTCACATCCAGCCAAGCAGCGTCAAGATCATTGTTTCCGCTGTCTCTTGCTGCTATGCAGAAGATATACTCTGTATCTGAAAGAAGATGTGTCGCGGTGTAGCTGTCCTCATCTCCGCTTATTCTGGCAATAGGCGTGCTGCCGTTATATATATCATAGTACCTCGCCCCATCTACCTTATTCCAAGAGAACGAAACTGAGGTTGGAAATGCT
>CALXLI010000003.1 GCA_944389155.1 uncultured Spirochaetaceae bacterium
ATGGCATGGCAGTGCTCAAGGGCAAAAGCGATAGCTATCCGAAATTTTCAGATCTTGATATAGATCCTCTTGATGATCTTGTTGAGGTTGAAGAGAACGATTACGCTGCAATACTCTTCACATCAGGTACAACAGGAAACGAGAAAGGCGCAGTACTCAGCCACAAGAATATCGTAAGCAATGTCTATCAGGCAGCAGAGTTCATACCATATCTCACAGATAAGGAAGTCTTCTATGCGCTTCTTCCTCTTCATCACAGCTATTGCTGCACAACAGTTCTCCTTGAAAGCGTCAAATTCGGTGCCCAGTGTCTCTTCGGGCATGGAATCATCGTCTCAAGGATGATCAATGATATGAAGATGGGCAAGGTCACCGTATTCATGGGCATCCCTCTTCTTTACAACAAGGTAATCGCAGGAGTGATGAAGAAGCTCAAGGACAAGGGCGCATTTACCTACACTCTTATAACAACGCTGATGGCCATAAATGGCTGGTGCAAGAAAGCATTCGGCAAAGCACCTCTCAAGGGATTCTTCCAGAAGAAGATCCTCAGCCAGCTTGGACTGGACAACGCGAAGATCCTTATCTGCGGTGCAGGCCCTCTTTCACCTGTTGTGTTCAAGCAGTATCAGCAGCTTGGACTTGATTTCCTCCAGGGCTATGGACTGACAGAGGCATCCCCTGTCGTAACGCTCAATCCGCCATCGCACTTCAAGGTCGATTCAATCGGCTGTCCTCTTCCATTCATCGATATGATAATCGCTGACAAGAACGAGGAAGGTATCGGAGAAATCAGGATAAAGGGACCGAATGTATGCCTGGGCTACCTTGATGATGAAGAGAATACAAAAGCTCTCTTTGACGAGAATGGGTATATGAAGACAGGCGACCTTGGATACATGGATAGCGAGAAATATGTGTATCTCAAGGGAAGAGCAAAGAACATAATCGTCACGGAGGGAGGAAAGAACGTATTCCCTGAAGAGATCGAGGATATGTTCCAGCTCTACGCTCAGGTTGATCAGATCCTCATAAGAGGCTTCCAGATGAAGAAGGATGTTCCAAGCGAGTCGATCGAGGCGGTCATCTACCCATCCCCAGACTATGCTAAGGAGCATAATCTCGATAAAGCCGCAATGGACAAGGAAATCGAGAACATCATCAAGGAAGTCAACAAGGATCTCGTGGGATATAAGAAGATAGAGAAGCTCACTATCGTAACAGAGCCCATGCAGATGACAACCACGAAAAAGATAAAGAGAGCAACGGTAAAGTAAGGAATATCATCATGTGATGAACATGGAAAAGGCGGGAATGTGCATAGAGAAGCATTTTCTCGCCTTTCTTCATCGAAATAGAAACAAGGAAGGATATTACGGACAATCACTCTTTAATGGGGTGCAGGCTTCATACAGGTGTTCGGGAGCAATATCACTATCATCAGGCCAGACCACAGAAGAATATATGGCTTTTGCTTTCATGAAGAAAGAGATATCCCTTTGCCTCTTATAGACAGGATATTGCAGATCTTGCTTGAAATCATAAACCCCCTTCTTGCCATCAGCAAAAGTCAAGATCAGTGTGTAGTCTTCTTTCGGTATTACTTCTATTACACTCCACTTTTGCTTTTTCTCCATGCAAATTCCTCTCTTTACTGTATTAACGCAAGGGCTCAATATTAAAAAGCGGTTCATGTTCTTTGACAAGTCGCCAATTAGCTTCCAATTCATCTTTGTGCAACTCAGCCCATGCACTTATAAGGCGAATTTGTTTTCGAGGCATATCACCTTCGACAAGGTTGCCATCAAAATCAAAATCGGTTCTCCTGCTAACATCATAAGATCTCTGTATCACAATCGCAATATCGCAATATTCTGTTCTTCATCATCTTCAATCAATGGAGGCTTTTTTCAGCATTCTGCGCTACAATAGCGCTATGACTACATTGATAAAGAATGCTCTTGTGATACCTATGACAGAAAGGGAACACTATGAAAAGAGCGATATACTGATCAAGGATGGGAAGATAGAGAGAATCGGAACCATAGATGGCAAAGCTGATGAAACGATAGACGCATCCTCTATGATCGCGCTTCCTTCGTTTGTCAATGCGCACACTCATCTTTCAATGACTCTCATGCGCAACTACAAGGATACATGCGAGAATCTCCAGGACTGGCTTTCCGAGATCTTCCCAATCGAAGACAAGCTATGCGATGAGGATATCTACTGGAGTTCGCTTCTAGGTTCTGCCGAGCTGATTGAATCGGGATGCACAACATTTGCTGATATGTACTTCTTCGCCTGGAACACAGTAAAGGCTGCAAGGAAAGCCGGTATAAGAGGCATCATCGGGCAGACATTCATGGGAGATGCAGAGGATGCAGAACATCGCATAAGGGAATATGAACCACGTCTGAGAGAGGAAATAGGGAACGATGATATGTTCCGGATAGATGCTGCTGTGCATGCTATCTATACATCCACACCTGATTGCTATGCAAAAACCGCAGAATGGGCGGCATCAATCGGAGCAAGGATGAACACGCACATTGCAGAAACAAGGAAAGAAGTAGATGATTCTATCAGGAAATATGGCAAGAGCCCTGTAGAGCTTCTGGATTCCCTTGGAGTCTTCAGTACCGTACCGACATATGGTGCACACTGCGTACACCTTTCCGATAACGACATTGATATACTTTCATCCCGATCAGTTTCCGTTGTGCACAATCCATCTTCGAATATGAAGCTTGCATCAGGTGCAGCTCCTATCATGAAGATGAGGAAGAAAGGGATAAACATAGCGCTCGGAACAGATGGAGCATCGTCCAACAACAATCTTTCGATGATGAAGGAGATGAATACTGCAGCGCTCCTTGCAACGCTAAGCGAGATGACACCATCAGCAGCAAGACCGTATGATATTCTCGAAATGGCAACGATAAACGGGGCAAGGGCGCTTGGTCTGGAAGACAGGATCGGAACGATAGAGCCTGGGAAAGATGCAGATATCGTCCTCATCAACACAGATGATGTCAACATGACGCCTCTCAATGATCCCTTCTCCGCTGTCATATTCTCATCTGACAGGAAGAATATCGACACAGTCTTCTGCAAAGGCAGGAAGCTCCTTGAAAAAGGAAATCTCCTTACAATCGACAAAGATGAGGCTATCAGGAAGACAAATGAACGATGGCAGGACATACTGAGGAGATAATATGGAAGATATAAAGGCCGTCCAGTTTGAAAATGGGAAGCTGAAGCTCATAGACCAGCGAATCCTCCCCTCTCGCTTCGAGTATTGGTATACAGACACAGAAGAAGGTGTGTTCGAGGCAATCCGCACCATGATAGTCCGTGGAGCTCCTGCTATCGGAGGTGCTGCAGCATATGGAGCATACTTTGCGCTTCTGGAAGCCAATGGAAGCAAAGAGGAATTTGAAAGGAAATGCCTGCATCTCATAACAGCCCGTCCAACAGCTGTGAATCTTGAATGGAGCGTTAAGCGGATGATGGCCAAAGCAGAGCAGTGCGGCTATGCCCCCAATGAATTGCTGAAGGAAGCGGACAGCATCGTCAAGGAAGACAGGGAGATGAATATAAAGCTCTCTGAGATAGGGCTCAGTGTCATACGGAAGGGTGATACAATACTCACCCACTGCAATGCAGGCGCGCTGGCAACATGCGGATGGGGAACAGCTCTTGGCGTAATAAGAAGCGCACACAGAAGCGGTCTTGATATAAAGGTATATGCAGATGAGACAAGACCAAGGCTGCAAGGTGCCCGCCTTACGGCCTGGGAACTGAAAGAGGAAGGCATAGATGCAACTCTTATTCCTGACAGTGCAGCAGCAACGCTCATCAGGGATGGCAGGATAGATCTCATCATCGTCGGAGCAGACAGGATAAGCGCTGATGGAGATACTGCGAACAAACTCGGTACATTCGCGCTCTCCATTGCCGCAAAAGCATATGGCGTCCCGTTTTACATTGCCGCCCCGACATCGACTATAGATTTCTCCACAAAGGATGGAAAGGATATACCCATTGAGGAAAGGGATTGGGATGAAGTGAGAATGATAGAAGGTATAGATATCGCTCCGAAGGGAATGAAGGTCTATAACCCATCATTTGATGTTACCCCGCATGAAAACATTACAGGCATCATCACGGAAAAAGGAATAATATACCCACCTTTTGACAAGAACATCGAGAGGATAAGAAACGGAGAAACACTAGGATAGAAGCCGTCTGCAGAGCTCTGTATATGAATCTATCACAGTGTCAGCTTTGCTTACATCAAGCTTCACGCTCGCAGCCTGGAATCCAACAGTGAAGATTCCAGCGCTCTTTGCGGCTGCTATGCCCGCTGGAGAATCTTCGATTACAGCGCACTCTCCTTTATCGCAATGAGAGAAGGAAAGCCCCTTAAGATAAGGCTCAGGGTCAGGTTTGCTGCTAGTGACCATATCACCGGTGATGATGAAATCAAACAGGGAAACAATGCTCATACGGTCAAGGGCATAGAGTATATGCTTAGAACGCGTTGATGACACAAGCCCTACCCTCTTTCCATGTTCACGGAGCTTTGCCATGCATTCTACAGCTCCATCAATAGGCCTGAGATCCTTATATTCCATATAGAAATTGCCATACTTTGAATACCTGGAAACGTAATCATCAACGCTTATGGACTCATTGTACTTCTCATTTAGATATGAGATGGTACGCGCTGTGTTGAAACCGATTACATGCATTGCATCTTCCTCTGTGATCTCAACACCATACTCTTCCTTCATTATCCTGATAAGAAGATCCAATGCGTACCTCTCACTATCAACAATGACACCATCGAAATCAAACATGACACACTTTATCATGCCTTGATGATAGCATTCATCACTCCAGTTCAAAAGCCCCCGTGTACAGCTGGTAATAAACACCCTTCTCAGCTATAAGCTGTTCATGGCTTCCACGCTCTATTATCCTGCCCTGGTCGAGAACTATGATAGCCTTTGCATTCCGTACCGTTGAAAGCCTGTGCGCGATAACGAATATAGTCCTGCCATCCATCAGGCGATCCATACCGCGCTGAACGATAGCCTCCGTTCTGGTATCTATAGATGAAGTTGCCTCATCCATGATCAGGACGGGAGGATCAGCGACAGCAGCACGTGCTATCGAGATAAGCTGGCACTGACCTTGGGAAAGGGTATTGTTATCACCGCTTATCACGGTATTGTACCCATCAGGAAGCCTTGAAATGAACGAGTGAGCGCCAGAAAGCTTCGCAGCCTCTATGCACTCCTCATCGGTCGCATCAAGACGGCCATAGCGTATGTTCTCCATTATCGTATCGGTAAAGAGACTCACATCCTGCAATATCACACCCATTGAACGTCTGAGATCGGGCTTGCGTATCTTATTGATGTTTATTCCATCATAGCGGATCTTGCCATCAGCAATATCATAGAATCGGTTTATGAGATTGGTGATAGTCGTCTTTCCCGCACCTGTCGCTCCGACAAACGCGATCTTCTGTCCGGGCTTGGCATATAGCGAAATATCATGAAGGATAGTCTTGCGGCCATCATAGCTGAAATCAACGCGGTCAAAGACAACGCTTCCCTGTACCTCTGTATATGTGGTTGTCCCATCATGATGAGGATGCTTCCATGCCTTTACCGTACCATTCTCATCCTCCACAAGATCATCACCCTCTCTCCTTGCATCCACAAGCGTTACATACCCGTCGTCATACTCCGCTTCATTGTCCATGAGGGCGAATATACGTCCAGCACCTGCAAGCCCAAGCACAACACTGTTCATCTGCTGGGCTGTCTGCGTTATGGATGATGAGAACTGCCTTATAAGGCCCAGGAAGGAAATGAGAGTACCGATTGTCGTTGAGAATGTACCGGATCCAAAAAGCGCCATCGCGCCTCCGGCTGCAGCGACTATCAGATACTGAAGATTTCCAAGCCCTGCAAGCATAGGCATCATGATTATTGCGCTGCCATTTGCACGGAGTGAATTCTGATAAAGCTCTTCGTTGAGGGCATGGAGATCGTTGCTGCTCTCCTTCTCGTGACAGAACACCTTCACAACCTTTTCCCCTCCGAAGATCTCTTCGATAAACCCATTGAGCTTTCCAATGCTGTCCTGCTGCTTCGAGAAGTACTTCTGGCTTATCCTGAGCATCGTACGGCATACAGCAAGCATAGCAGCAGAGATCACAACCACTATCAGCGTAAGCCATAGATTGAAGTGAAGCATTACGCAGAAAGCAAAGATAAGGGTTATCATTGAAGAGATGATAGAAGGGAGGCTCTGCGCAATCATCTGCCTGAGTGTGTCTGTATCGTTTGTGTATACACTCATCACATCTCCATGGGTATGGGTGTCAAAGAACTTTATCGGGAAGCTCTGCATCTTTGAAAACAGGGATTCTGTATTTAGCTTCATGTATGATTACGGGACAAAAATATTTCCCAAGAATAAAGACCACTTCAGAGCCAACATCATTAAGTATAGAGCTGGCTAAACCTAGAAGTTTTTCATATCTGCATTTTGTAGATAATGCAGCATTTGAATACGCAGCAAAAGCCAGTATGTTGC
>CALXLI010000004.1 GCA_944389155.1 uncultured Spirochaetaceae bacterium
GCCTTTTTTGCTCTGTCATCATCAGGCAAAGAGGCTTCCACACCGAACTCTGCTCTGATGGCGACAGAACAGCCTCTATCCTATATCGTCATCTGGCTTTTAGCAACGCTGTGCAGAAAGGAGTTTAAAACATAAAATGCGTAACAATATTATCAATCGCTACAAGCTATTTCTTGATATAGTTCAGTTACGCATTTTATAATCAAATATTAGTAATAATCGCAATTAATTATTTACAGTACAATTAATTATATATTACTCCCATTCTATCGTTCCAGGTGGTTTCGAGGTTATGTCATAGAGTACTCTGTTCACCCCGCTTACTTCATTGCATATACGCAAGGCAGCTCTTTGCAGAACCTCGTAAGGCATCCTATACCAATCAGCAGTCATTGCATCTTCGCTGGTGACCGCTCTGAGCGTACAGACCTCTCTATATGTTCTCTCATCACCCTGAACGCCAACGCTCTTAACGGGAAGAAGATCGGCAAGGGCCTGCCAGATCTTATCGTACAGCCTCGCTTTCCTTATCTCCTCAATGAAGATAGCGTCAACATCCCTCAGTGTATCAAGACGTTCCTTCGTGACCTCTCCGATACATCTTACACCAAGCCCTGGACCCGGGAATGGATGACGGTATACAAGCTCATCAGGAAGCCCAAGTTCCTTTCCAAGCGCCCTTACCTCATCCTTGAAAAGCTCTTTGAGAGGTTCAAGAAGCTGCCATTTGAGATCTTCAGGAAGGCCTCCTACATTGTGGTGCGACTTAATAGTTGATGAAGGACCACCAGATGGGGACTTTGACTCAATCACATCTGGGTAGAGCGTACCTTGCGCAAGGAATGAAATATCCCCGCACTTTCTGGCTTCGTTATAGAATGTATCAATGAAGACCTTGCCTATTATCTTTCTCTTGGCCTCAGGCTCTGTAACACCGCGGAGCGCTGAAAGGAAATCATCAGTTGCATCTGCGTATTGCAGATTCATTGAGAAGTTCTTTCCAAAGAGATCAAGGACAGATTCAGCCTCGTTCTTCCTCAACATGCCGTTGTTCACGAACACACATACAAGCTGATTGCCGATAGCTTTGTGTATCAGGACAGCAGCAACCGAGGAATCAACACCACCGGAAAGGCCACAGAGAACACGCTTATCTCCTACAGTCTCCCTGATCTCCTTGATTGCATCTTCTACAAATGAGCCCATGTTCCAATCAGCTTTCGCATTGCATACATCAAGGACGAATGAACGTATCATCTTATCGCCCTCTACTGAATGGACAACCTCTGGATGGAACTGAACGCCATAGAAATGTCTTTTCGTATCCTCTACCGCAGCATATGGACAGGTTGCAGTGGTTGCTGTCACATGGAATCCATCAGGAATCCTATCGACAGAATCCCCGTGGCTCATCCATATCTGCGTCTTGTCAGACACATTCGAGAAAAGAACGGAAGACTTATCAACAATGTCGATATTCTGCAGTCCGTACTCCTTCTTTTCCGGGCATGTTACATTTCCTCCAAGCATCTCAGACATGACCTGAAGGCCATAGCATATGCCGAGGATGGGAATGCCAAGCGAAAAGAGCGCACTGTCTGGACGGGGAGAACCGGGAGTCTTCACACTCGCAGGCCCGCCTGAGAAGATGATTCCCTTCGGTGCTATTGCCTTTACCTCATCTGCAGTGACAGTATAAGGAACAATCTGGCTGTAAACACCGCATTCCCTCACACGCCTTGCGATAAGCTGGCTATATTGAGCACCAAAGTCCAATACGATTACTGAATCATGGTTCTTAATGGCCATAACGCCTCCTCGGTCATTGTAACAAAGATAAGCCGCCTTGGGCTACCACCTGAGATTGTCCAATCCCCTATATGCCTTCCTTACAGCACTGTAAAGAACAAGACCGATTACAGCACCGACTGCACTTTGGGCTATGTTCGCAGGTACCTCCAGGACAGCTTCAGAGAAAACTGTAAGGCCAAAAGCTGTCGTAAGCAGAAGATAGCCACCTGCCACGATTATAACGGCAATCAAGGCAGCAACAATGCGCATCGCAACAGAGCTATTGCCTTTTTTGACTATCAAGCCCATAAGGAAAGCTTCCAGACCATGCACGATAAATGAAATCACAGCCCACTGCGGATAGCCTCCTATAAGATCGGCAAATGCCGCTCCCAAGCCTCCTGCGATAAGACCGGTAATCGGTCCGAATGCATATGCGACAAATGATACAGCCGCATCGCATAGCGATATATACCCTCCAATCGGGGATGGTATTCTTATAACAAGCGTGAATACTGCAACGATAGCTGTCATGATCGCTATCAGACTGATACGGAGTGCTGTTCTGTTCTTCTCTGCCATAATCTATCCCAAAATCAACAAACTGAGGAGGATAATAGCACTTATGAGCCACTGTATTAAATAGTATTCCGGCCTTTTGAGAGCAACTCCCGCCGCTTTTTTCCTCAAGCCGAATCCCCTTTCCTCAAGAGATGATGCAGTTTCCGGAATCATGCGTATCGATGCTACAACAAGCGCTGTGATAGAAGGGAGTATAGGATAACCCCGCCTGCCCTCTTCAAGGCGAAGTGACATTGAATCCCTTATCTCTGCAAAGAGCTCCCCAAGATACGGAATGAAGCGCAGTATCATGGAAGCAGCGAGCGCGGCATTGTATGGCATATGGAATGCTCTGAGGCCTTTTATTATCATCTCATTGCGTTCTGTGAGAAGCAGAAGCATAAGCGCTCCTGATATCCCACCTAGCCTTGCTATTATCCTCAGGACGCTCTCAGCCCCTTCCCTTGTTGCAAGCACAAAACCACCAGCAGAGAAAAGGACTTCTCCGCTTCTCTCCTGAAGAGGAGCAAATAGGATGATCAGGACAAACAGAGGCAGAAGGCGTGAATAGCAATGCCATGTTTCTTTCCTTCCAACAGAGAGAAGCATGATGAGAACAGGGATAAGGAATACAAGGAGAAGCCCTGCATGTGATGAGACAATGAAGGCTATGATGGAGAATGCCAGTGTAGCTATAAGCTTCGGCCTTACATCAAAGCGATGATAGAAAGAAGTCCCATATACATAGCTGCTAACATTCATGGAGCACCCCATCATCTATCCGCAGTTTTCTGCCTGGGAGCATTGATGCAATCTTCATATCGTGTGTGATTGCCGCGATTCCACATCCCTTCTTTATATAAAGAGAGATTATCCTCACAAAATCGTCGTATGAAAGTGCGCTGTCAAGCTCATCGAATATAACAAAGCGCCGTGGAAGAAGATAAAACAGCGCAGCCTGCACCATCTTTGCCTTTCCATATGAAAGCTCCTGTATATATGCACTGCCATCCAAAGAGAACAGCGAGAGGGCTTCCCTTATTGCATCATCTCCTGCCTTTGTGCTCTTCAGCTCATCAAGCACAGTCGGGAGGAAAAGCTCCTGATATGGATTCTGCATCAGGAATGCTATGTTATGCCGTCTGTCCTTTACGGAAACAGGACTGCCATCTATTTCCACCTTGCCTTCCTTTTCCTCAATAAGCCCTGAAAGGACCCTTGAAAAGGAACTCTTGCCGCTTCCGTTCTCTCCAAGGATTGTCACGCACTCACCTTCCCTGAGCTCAAAATAAGGAACAGAAAGCGAAAACGCAGGGAGAATGCCAGAGCTTCTGTGCTTCCGTTCAATAATCAAGGATGATGCAGCAAGCCTGGAATTCCCCAACCGGAACTGCGGAAACGATACGGCCTGGAACGGATGACCTGCATACTCTCTGCACTTTCCATCTGCGATTGTGACAATCCTGTCAAATGCTGTGCTGTATTCCCCAAGCTCATGGCTGCCGAGTGCTATTATCGTATTGCTGCTCGCGGCCACAATCCCAGCCAGCCTTCTCCTCCAAAACGGGGAAAGTTCATCGAATGACTCATCGAGAATGTACACAGAAGGATTTACCGCAAACAGCACAGAGAGCATCAACCGTCTCTTCTCCCCTCCCGAAAGCTCCGAGGTCGAGACGGTCCTGTACTTTTCAAGGCCGAACAGCGCAAGGACATCATCAATACGCTTTTCAATCTCAGCTTGTTCAAGGCCAAGGTTTTCAAGTGGAAATGAAAGCTCTTCCTCAACAGAGGAGAAAAGCATCATCTCATCTGTGTTCTGGCTTACCCTGCCGACGATTTCCATCCGATCCTTTATATCCAAGGAAAGGATATCCTTGCCGCTTACTATGAAACGCCCTTCTATATTCCCGTCTATATACTTCGGGATGGAACCTGTAAGTATGCGCGCAAGGGTTGTCTTACCGCTTCCCGGCGGGGAAAGGACAAGGACATGCTCCCCTTCCTCCACAGAAAGAGAAAAGGAGGAGAAAATCTCCTCCCCTGTACTGTAAGAGAAAGAAACCTCAAGCTCTTTCATAAGGCCCAGGGAGCGATGCATAAGCATCTTTGACCTCTTTCTCTACAACGCTATGGACGCTTTTGATTTCCTCTTCATCCATGACAGATGTATCGATAGGAGCCATGATCTTCACATAGACATGGACCGGACGGAGGCTATCAGCAGCCTCGAATGTCATCCTGGTATTCTTCATCGCAACAGGAACGATCTTCGCCTTTGCCCTTGTCGCCATCTTGAATGCTCCTGCTTTCATCTCAGCTATCTCCCCTGTCTTGCTACGCGTTCCCTCAGGGAAGATACCCATTGGATAGCCTTTCTTGATCTTGTCGGAACCTTCGATTATTGATTTGAGGCTTTCACGGAGGCTTGACCTGTCAATCGCAACGCACTTGAGTGAACGCAGAAGGCCATGAAGGATAGGGATCTTGAACAGTTCCTTCTTGGCAACAAGACCGCACCACATGCCGGATGCATAGAGCACTGGGATATCGATAATGGACTGATGATTCGGAACATAGCAGACCCGCTCACCCCATGCAGGGATATTCTCCTTTCCGCTTACATGCAGCCTTATGCCAAACCAGATGAATATCCAGGCAATGAGAAATGATAGTATGAAATGTATGGTTTTCTCACTTGCCCTCTCAGCATGCATAAGATGAAGAGCCCCTCCTGCAGCCATCGCAACAAGCGCGAGCACTATGAATACAGGAGCTATGAATATCATACCGATGATCTGCCTTGCTTTTCTCATAATCAACCCTTGATGGAATAGAGCTTTGAATATCTTCCGCCCTCAGCCATAAGGCTCTCATGCGTACCCTGCTCCTTAACCATTCCCTTCTCAATCACGAAGATTATATCTGAATCCTTTATAGTTGAAAGCCTGTGGGCGATGACAATCGATGTCCTGCCCTTTGCAAGCCTGTCGAACGCATCCTGTATAAGCGCCTCGCTCTCAGTATCCAATGAACTTGTCGCTTCATCAAATACAAGTATCTTTGGATCCTTCAGGAACACACGGGCTATCGAAAGCCTCTGCTTCTGTCCGCCAGACAGCCTTGTACCCCGCTCGCCTACCTCTGTCTCCAATCCATCTGGAAGAGATGAGACGAAGTCATAGAGATTGGCATTCCTGAGAGCCTGCCACATCTCCTCATCTGTTGCATTGCTCTTTCCATATCTCAGATTCTCCTTGATAGTCGCATCAAAGAGGAAAACATTCTGCTGGACAAAACCGATGGAATCATGCAGCGACTTCTGCGTTACGTTGTCTATATCCTGACCATCTATGGTTATTGTCCCGCCATTCCTCTCATAGAAACGTGCAAGGAGTGCAGCTATCGTGCTCTTTCCAGCACCTGACTCGCCAACAAGAGCAGCCTTAGATCCTCCCGGGATATGAAGATTGAGATGGTTTATGACAATCTCCCTGCCATCGCTCTCGTATGAGAATGAAACATCGTCATAATCAACATCACCTCTGCTGACAACCAAAGGTCCAGCGCCTTCCCTATCCTCGATCTGGGGCTTTATATCCATGATATCAGCAAAGCGTTCAAATGATGCCATCCCCTGGGAAAACTGCTCCGTGAAGTTTATAAGCCTGTCAATCGGAGGCAGGACAACCGAAACATAGAGTATGAATGTCAGAAGATCAGGAATTTCACAGCGTCCGGAATAGATAAGCAGTATTCCACCGGCTATTGTCATGAAGTAGTAGAAATCACGCATGAACGATATGCCAGTCTGATAGCTTGCCATAGTGCTGTACATACGTTCCCTGCTCTTCTTCAGCTCTGAATTGAAGCGTCCGAACTTCTTCTTCTGGAAATTCTCCTGAGAGTAGCTCTTGACCTCCCTTATCCCCTGAATGGAGTTCTCTGCCTCAACATTGACATCAGCGATCTTCTCCCTTATGGCACGGTTCTTGGCCTTGAGCTTCTTATTGAAATGTATGCCGTATATAAGCATTATCGGCAAAGGGATTATGGAAACAAGCGAAAGCTCCCATGAAAATGAGAACATCAGAGCATATGCTGAAACTATCGTCGCTATCGATATCAAAGCATCTTCCGGTCCATGATGAGCGACTTCCGCGATATTGAAAAGGTCATTTGTTATGCGGCTCATGATAGTACCGGTCTTCGTCTTGTCAAAGTATGAGAACGAAAGATCCTGCAGATGGGAAAACAGCTCTTCCCTCATACGGTTCTCCATCCTCACTCCAAGATAATGTCCCCATCGTATCCTTATATACGTAGCCACAGCCTGTAGCACGTAAATGGCAAGAATCAGGGAAAGCGTCTGTATTACAGTCTGTATAAGCCCCTCTGGAAGAGATGAATAAAGTATGCTTCGGACAAGAGCTGGAGAGACTACGGAAAGCGCTGATGAGAGAAGCGCAACAACCATATCAAGGGCAAAAAGCCCTTTATAGTACTTATAATATGAAATGAATCGTCGAAGCATCATCTTCCTCTGAGCTTATCGAGAATGCGTGAGAATATCCCCTTCTTCACAACCTTGACTTCCTTAGGCTGCATGCTGCTCTTTTCTGTTCTCTTCGGGCTCTGCGCAGGCTTCTGCTGTGGTTTCTTCTGAATAGGAGCTTTCTTCCTATCCGCAGAAGATACACCGCCATATTCCTTCTTGTAATAAGCCATACGCTCCTCTAGAGACATTTTGGAGAGCTTGTCATAATCCTCGCCTTTGCGTACAGGTGCACTCTCCCCTTTCCTGACAGCGCTCTTGCGGGCATTCTTCTGAGGCTTCTTCGAATCCTTGTGCACAGTGTGGGAAGATGGCCGGCGGGACGGAGACTTATACTTGAAGCCAGCACTCTTATCCTCAACGCTGACAAGCCCCGCCTCATCTGGCCATAGCACAGGGATCTTCATCTGTATATAGCGCTCAATAGGCTCGAGGCCGTAGATATACTCCTCACATGCGAGCGTTATTGCCTTTCCTGACTTTCCGGCCCTTGCAGTTCTCCCAATGCGGTGAACATAGCTTTCAAAATCCTCCGGGATATCATAATTGACAACAAGCTCAAGATCATCGATCTGCAGTCCCCTTGCTGCAACATCAGTTGCGACAAGCATCGGAAGCTTACCCTCTTTCATGCGGTCAATTGTCTTCAGGCGCTTTGACTGTGGCATATCTCCCATAAGATACTCAGCCTTATACCCATTCATCTGCAGTCTTTTCGCAACCTCTACGGCTTTATCCTTCGTGTTTGTGAATATAAGGCAGGAAACCGGATTTATCTTACTCAGTATTGAAAGGAGAAGGCCGAACTTCTCATCCTTCGAAACATGGAAAAGCTCCTGGGTTATGTTCTTGACCGTGATCTCCTCAGGCTGGACGGTGATTTCCTCTGCATCGTTCATATACTTCCAGGCAAGATTTCTCACCCTTGTCGAGAGAGTTGCTGAAAAGAGCATAGTCTGTCTTTCCTTCGGGCTTACCATACGGGAGAACATCGTCTGGATATCTGGATAGAACCCCATATCGAACATACGGTCAGCTTCATCAAGCACAACTGTATCGAAACAGCGGAAATCTATCTTGCTGGATTTCGCAAAATCAAGAAGGCGTCCAGGTGTGCCTACATAGAGATTAAGCCCGGACTTAAGCTCCTCCATCTGCTCCTTGTATCCAACACCGCCGTAAAAGCAGCCTATGCGGAAATCCGGATAACCAGAAGCAAGGATCCTGGCATCTTCTTCAATCTGCACGGCAAGCTCTCTGGTCGGAGATACTATAAGCGCAGCAGATGAGCTGTTCAAAGCATATTTCTCAAGTATGGTGATCAGGAATACCGCAGTCTTTCCGCTTCCAGTCTTGGACTGTACCATTACATCACGGCCCTCAAGCGTAAGAGGCAATACCCTCTCCTGCACATCAGTGCATTCTGTGTAACCGGCTTTGCTTATCCCGGCAAGAACCTCTTCAGACAGAGGCAGTTCAGTGAATTTCCTCAATTTATTCCACCCGTAAAAAAGGATAAATGCAAATCTACATGACTACTCTATAAAAGTACATGCCTTTTTGCAAGATTGCACCTCTCTACTCCCAAGCCCTGACCATATCCTTGATTTTCCTGATGATAGGCCATTGCTTCCTATCCATATCGATTCCATCCACCTTTCTGACAGGAAGCGCTGCCATTGATGTGGATGATATGAAAAGCGAATCATATGAAGAGAGGGAAGATGCAAGAGGCGGCGTGTAGATAACCTCAAGCCCTAGTTCCTCTGCTGCCTTCAATACGCTTATGCGCGTTACGCCTGAAAGCACGCTCTCGTCCCCTGCTGTATAGAGCTTGCTGCCGCTGAGCGCATAGAAATTGCTCCGTGTTCCTTCAAGGACTTCCCCTTTCCTGTTTACAAGAAGAGCTTCGAAGGCTCCTTTCTTCCTAGCCTCCTCTAGCGCAATGTACTGCATGAGAAGATTGGATGTCTTTGCCTGCGGCATGAATCTCTCACCTTCATAGAGTGTCACATCTATTCCATCAGTGTAATAGCTATCTGGATAGGAAAGAAGATCTGCGTATGTTATGAAGAGAAGCGGTGATGGACCACCGACTATGAATATACGGGCAGTTGCATCCTTGATGCTATCCTTTTCGATAAGGCGTTCAAGCGAGCTCTGGATATCATCATCCGAAAAGCCATGTACAAGGGAAATATCACGGCAAGACGCGGCAAGACGCCTGAGGTGGTCATCAAGGTGAACGACATGGCCGTTTATTATGCGCAGCGCCTCATAGACTGAGAATGAGTACTGTACCTCTCTTGATACAACAGGGAGGACTGCTTCATCCTCCCTGATTATTTCTGTATTCCTAATTGCACTTCTCATGCCTTTGATTATAGGCAAAAGAGCAATCAGAGACTACTCGTACTTAAGTATTTCACGGGGCTTGGAGCCATTTGCTGGACCTATTATGCCATTGTCTTCCATCATCTCGATAAGCCTGGCCGCCCTGTTGTACCCTATCTTCATCCTTCTCTGCAGGAATGATGCTGATGCCATCTTACGCTCATAGACAATCTCCTTCGCCTTCTCATAGAGAACCTCGTCGCTGTCCTCATCGGAGACATCAACATCATCAGAGCCGCTATCGCTTTCCTGTACAGGTTCTTCGAAGATATCCTCAGCCAGATAATCAGGAGTAGAGTTCTTCTGCTCAAATGAGACAATCGCATCAACCTCCTCATCCGAGAGGAACGCCCCCTGTATTCTCTCATTGCCCATCACAGATGGATTCATGAAGAGCATATCGCCACGGCCAAGGAGATTCTCAGCTCCTCCATCATCAAGGATGATCCTTGAGTTGGTTGCGGATGAAACGGCAAAAGCTATGCGCGATGGGAAGTTGTTCTTGATCGTTCCCGTTATGACATCGGCAGATGGACGCTGGGTTGCAAGCACAAGATGTATGCCAGCAGCTCTTGCCTTTGCCGCAAGACGCGCGACATAGTTCTCGATATCCTTTCCTACCGTTGTCATGAGATCGGCAAACTCATCCATGATCAGGACAATATACGGCATACGCTCAGCAGGGATATTCTCGCTGATGATCTTGGAGTTGAAGCCATCTATATTCCTGACGCCGTACTTCGAGAGCATCCTATAGCGCCTTTCCATCTCATCGCATAGCCAGGCAAGCGCCCGCACGACCTTCTTTGCCTCTGTGATTACAGGAGTCAGGAGATGCGGTATGCCATTGTACACAGAAAGCTCGACAACTTTCGGATCGACCATTATGAAACGGACATCCTGCGGTGCCCTCGTATATAGCACTGTGCAGATGAATGCGTTTATGCAGACAGACTTACCGGAACCTGTAGTTCCCGCAATGAGCATATGAGGCATCTTCGCTACATCTATGATCATTGGCTTGCCGGTTATCGTGCGGCCGAGGATCATAGGAACACGGAGCTTCTTCGCATCAGGATCCTTCTTCATAGCCTTGAGCATATCCTTGAATCCTATAACTGCCCTCTTGCGGTTAGGAACCTCTATTCCGACAGCCTGCTTGCCAGGAACTGGCGCAAGTATTCTTATCTGGACACCTCCAAGATTATAGGAAAGCTCATCGTAACGAGCACGGACACGGCTTACAGGAGTACCTTCCTTAAGCTTAAGCTCAAACATCGTTACAGTCGGGCCTTTGACGATATTGTCCAAAGAGACTTCCGTATGGAACTGCAGGAGTGTATTCACTATCTCCTCACCCTGCTCACGCGTCAGATCATCAATCTCTGTTGATACCTCAGGATAATCCACAAGGAAATCAGCAGAAGGCGCTGTGTATCGCTTCTTGCTCCTTTTGGATATCCCCGCGAATCCAAGCTCATTGCTCTGGAGCCCTCCGATTCCAACGGAAAGAAGCAGCTCATTCTCCTGTGAGAAATCCTCTCTCTTCTCATCTTCCTGGAAAAGCGAGGGTTCCTCTTCCTTCTCAGGGGTTTTCTTCTTCAGAGGTGCAGAGAACGGATCGATAGCCTGAACCTTCTTCTCAACAGGCTTCTCATCCTCAAGGATTGCTGTAGCTGCCACATCAATCTCTTCTTCCTCTTCAGCCTCCTTTTCCTTCTCAGCTTTGATGGCGGTTTCCTTCTTCAGGCTGACTTCAGGGATCGAGACCTTCTTCTTTTTCTCTTCAGTGCTGCTGAAGACTGTGCCGTATCCTGAAAGATCCTCTTCATCCTTCTCTTCCGGAACAAAGCTCTTTGAGGGGAAATGCGAAACGTTCTTGTTCTGGGACAGCGCTTCGAACAGCTTGTAGCGCGGATGCGAAGGCGAAAGATTTGAAGGAGCGATCGATGAATGCGGCTTCTCATCTTTCCTGCTTTTCTTCTCATCATCGTATCCGATGATCGGGCCTTGCTCCAAAGGAGGCGCTGATGATGTGGTCAATATGGATTCAAGGGTCGCTTCGAGCATGCCGCCCTTGTTGAATGTCATAGGCTTTGTGAAATCACTGCGCTTCCTGATCTCATCCTTCTTATCATTCCGTTCTATCTCATCCTTCAGCTGAGAGAACACTACTGTATCGTGAGAACGTACAGGACTCTCCTCTACAGGGGTTGGCTCAGCAGGAATCTCTTCCTCATCTTCATCCTCGCCATGGGAAAGGTCTATGGTTCTCAGCGATGGTATCGATGCTATATCTGGGAAAGACACAGGATCCGAAGGATTTACCGTATAAGAGCGGGAGGAAGCACCCACTGTCGTAAATGCATCAGCTGTATCATCTGAAACGCCATCATCGCCTTTGCCAAGCTTGCGTCTGGCCTTCTCCTCTTCCTTCCTGGCTTTCGCTTCCTGCTTTGCTGCATATTTCTGATAATGCTTCTCGTCCTTCGCCGCTTCCCTCTCGGCCTTCTTCTGCAGTTTTCTGTCCTTCTTCTCCTTGGCTTTCATGTATTTCAGAGCATCTTTATCATCTTTTGCCTTCTGCTTTGCATCATCCACAGCCTCTTCTGCATTCTCCACCTCTGCTTCTTTTTCAGAAGCTGCAGCATTCATCTTCTTCATACGAAGCTCGTGGCGCGACAGGATTCTCCTGTCAATAGGACGGAGCATGACAGGAAATGCAAAGAGAAGCATTATCTCAAGCGCTGTGCATACCAGAAGAAGCCAGGGCTTATCGCCGGATACGTGGGACATAAGCCAAGCTGGTGAATCTATTCCGTTAATGATATGAGCATATACAAGCACTGTTGTGTATATAAGCGCGATGAGAAGAAACGAGATGTACATGCTCGCTCTCTTCTTCCTTCTATATGCAAGCATGAATACAGCTTCTGCCAAAAACGCGGCAGCCAGGCTCATCGAGCCATAAAGCTCCGACGACAGCGATACGCACTCAAGCGCATTCTTCACATACCCATCAAATGGCGGAAGTATCATCTGACGGGAATACATCAGGCAGATGCCAGAGAAAAGCAGTGCCAGCAAGATCAATACAATGGCAAAAGCCAGGGAGGTCCGGTAATTCTTAGCCTTCATTTCTTTTCCAATTCTCAAGGACGCAGATTGTCCTTCTTTCATCTAGATAGGGAACACGTATGTCCTCTATCGTGGCCTCGAACCCATAGCCCTCTCCCCGCAGGACTTCAAGCTCAGAGGCCGCATTAGCACGCTGCCCTTTATAGAATATCCCAACACCATCAGGCTGCAGCAGCGACAGCACAGATTCAGCGACATCATAAAGCGGATGAAAAGCCCTTGCGGTTACCGTACTGAACTTCCTCTTCACTTCCTTTATGTCTTTATCGAAGACCGTGGCATTCCCAAGCCCTGTACGGGCAATCACACCTTCAAGGAAGCCTACCCTCCTTCTCATCCTCTCGATCAGCACGAATGACCTATCAGGGAGAATGATAGAAAGCACTATCCCAGGAAAACCAGCTCCAGAACCAAGATCCGCTATCGTGTCACCTGGCTTTGTGTAGCGCATGAATGCCGGATAAGCCGAAGCAGAGTCCAGCACATGCCTTATAAGTATCTCATCAGGGTCTTTATCCCCGACAAGCTTGTAGACGGGATTGAACAGCATTATCTCGCTGACGAATGTATCGATATCGCCCAATACACCATCATCGAAGGGTATTCCTATTCTCTCCAGGCCGGAAACCAGCAGTTCTTTATCCACGTCCGCTCCTAATCGCAACAGCCAATACCGCTATATCAGAGACACGTACGCCGGAAATCCGCATAGCCTGTCCAAGAGACAACGGCCTGACTGCCTTCAGCTTCTCCCTAGATTCAGAAGAGATGCCGTCAATGCTATCATAATCAAAATCGGCAGGAATCGCCATATTCTCCTCGCGTCTTGTCTTCTCAGCTTCTCTTTCCTGCCGTAGAAGATATCCTGAATATCTTATATCAAGCTCGACGCGGGAAAGAACACCCTCAGGATAATCAGCAAGCTCGGCAATTCCAAGCTCCCTTATATCCTGTCCGGGCTCTTTCAGCCTATCATATGCACTCTTGCCGCCACAGCGCTTATGCTTGAGTATTGAAACAACCTCATCAAGCTCACGCCTCTTTCTTTCAAACCTTTCTGCCTTATCCTTGGCGGCAAGTCCTATCTTGATACCAATTGGAGTCAAGCGCTCGTCGGCAGTGTCATGCCTCAATGATAGCCTGTACTCAGCCCGTGATGTGAACATCCTATAGGGCTCTTTCGTGCCTTTCGTTACAAGATCGTCTATCAGGACACCTATATAAGCCTCTGTACGGGAAAGCACTATGCCTTTGTTCCCCTTAAGGCGTTCTGCAGCGTTTATGCCAGCCATAAGCCCCTGAGCAGCAGCCTCTTCATATCCAGACGTGCCATTTGTCTGGCCTGCTATGAAAAGGGATGGAAGGATCTTGCTTTCAAGCGTCGGATAGAGATCAAGAGGATCAAGGTAATCATATTCGACAGCATAGGCTGGCCTCATCACCTCAGCATGCCTCAAGCCAGGAATCGAATGGATGAAAGCCCTTTGGACATCCTCCGGAAGTGATGATGAAAGCCCATTGAGATACATCTCCTCACTTCCAAGACCCTCTGGCTCAACGAATATCTGATGCCGCTCCCTGTCAGGAAAGCGTACGACCTTATCCTCTATGGACGGGCAGTAGCGCGGCCCCTTTCCGACAATCTTCCCCCCATAAAGAGGCGAACGGGATATATTCTCCCTTATTATCCTATGTGTCTCTTCGTTCGTATATGTCACATAACACGGAAGCGATGGACGGGAGACAGCATCGTTATCAAAGGAGAAAGGCTCTTCCTTATCACCTTCCTGGATTTCCATCTCCTCCAGGTCCAATGATGAGAGAAGGACACGGGCTGGGGTCCCTGTCTTCATGCGTCCGGTATGGAAGCCAAGGCGCCTCAGGCTATCGCCAAGGCCTATCGCGGCATTCTCGCCAAGCCTCCCTGCGCTTGCATCATATTCGCCTATGAATATGCGGCCATCCATGAAAGTGCCTGTCGTAAGCACAACGACAGAGGAGCTTATCCTCCATCCTCGCTCTGTAACAACGCCCCTGCATTCACCGTCCTCAACGATGAAGTCCGTGACAGTATCCATGAAAAGATGCAGATGGCTCTGCTTCTCAAGCGTCTCCTTTGCCTTGCGGGAATAGGAGAATTTGTCAGCCTGTGCACGTGGTGCCTGTACAGCAGGTCCTCTTCGCCTGTTCAGGATCCTGTACTGTATCATAGTACTGTCGATAAGATGGGCCATCTCTCCGCCAAGGGCATCGATCTCCCTTACAAGATTCCCTTTTGCAAGACCTCCGATTGAAGGATTGCAGCTCATCCTTCCTATTGTATCAAGGCTCTGCGTAACAAGAAGCGTCTCAAAGCCCTCCCTAGAGAGAGCAAGGCATGCTTCTATTCCTGCGTGACCGCCACCTATAACTATCGCATCATAATCCATAAATCACTTTCCTAAGCAGAACGAGGAGAAAAGACGCTCCAGGACATCATCATTTGTCACTTCTCCTGTCAGAGCAGATAGAGATGATAGCGCCGATTGGAAATACATGGCTACTACGTCCTCTCCCATAGGCAATGCCTTCTCAGCATCCTCCAAAGCCTCTACAGTCTCCTCAAGCGCTTCAAGCTGTCTCTCCGAATCTATATGCGGAACAGAAGAGAGCGCTGCATCTGAAGAGACAAGCTTCTCCTTGATAGCTTTTATTACCTCATCAATGCCATCTCCTGTGATGGAAGAGAATGAAAGATAATCCTGATTGCCTGTTATATCCTTCTTTGAGCGCACATGGATGGCGTTATCCGAAACAGGGTAATCATCCGTTTCATCTCCGTCGAGGACATAGACTATAAGATCTGCATCCTTCATAAGATCCCTTGATCGCCTTATACCCTCTCTCTCAACGCTTCCTTCCGCTTCCCTTATGCCGGCTGTATCAAAAAGACGCACAGGAATGCCATCGATAACAGCATCGCTCTCAATATAATCCCTTGTCGTCCCCTCCTCGTCTGATACTATAGCCCTGTTCTCCTTCAGTATCGTATTGTAAAGAGAACTCTTGCCAGCATTGGTACGCCCTATGAGGACAACCGATGCACCGTGGCTGTAAAGACGGGACGAAGAATATGTCGAAGCTATCATTGATAGCCTATTCTTGATCCTATCAACCTTTTCGTGAGGGAATATCCAATCTTCAGGAACATCATCCTCTCCGTAATCAAGCTGGACCTCCAAGGATGCAAGGATATCCAGGATCTCATTCTTCGCCTTATCAGCTTCTGCTCTTATCGCACCGGTAAGACGGGAAAGCGCATCCCTGCCAGCCCTTTCTGTCTTCGCGCTGACAATCTCCTCGACGGCCTCCGCCTCTGTCAGGTCCATGCGGCCATGCATGAATGCCCTGTATGTGAACTCTCCGCGCTCTGCTTCCCTGATGCCCAGCTCTTCAAGCATCTTCGATATCATCCTTATCACAGGGAGAGAACCATGACACATTATCTCAAAGGCCTCTTCTCCCGTATAACCATGGCCGTGATCATATCTGATGACCATGACCTCATCAATCAAACCGCCATTGCCATCTTTCAGGAAGCCATGGACAGCACTGCCGCTTGCCCGCCCTTCAAGCTTTGATGAAAAGCGGGAGGAAAGCAGGGAAAGCACCCCCTCTCCTGATGCTCTTATGACAGCTAAAGCCGAAGGAGAATAAGGAGTTGCCAGAGCATATATAGGTTCATCGGTTGCATAGTGTGCCATATATTCCGATACTATATATCCTTGGCTCTTGTTGCAACCGATCCTGAGCTTTAGAATCAAGGACATGTTTGACTTCAAAGCTGCTGCAAGACGCTCAGAGCTATGCAGGAATATAAGAGCCTATTTCGATGGAAAGGGATACCTTGAAGTATCTACTCCGACGCTATCGCCATATCTCATACCAGAACCCACGATAAAAGCATTCAGGACAGAGTTCAGGAATGAGTTTGCCGGGAACATGGATCTTTACCTGATCCCGTCTCCTGAGATATTCATGAAAAGGCTCCTGGCCGCAGGCTCGCCCTCAATCTATCAGATAAGCACATGCTTCAGGAATGCTGAGCAGCTTGGCCATGTGCATAATCCTGAGTTCATGATGCTTGAGTACTACACACTGGATTTCGATGATAAGGACTCAATAGCGCTGACTATCGACATGATAGACAAGACGAAGATAGCAGAACATCAGGAATGGATGGACAAGGAAAGCCTTATCATAACGATGGCAGAGGCCATGGAAAGATGGGCAGGCGTGGATATGGAAAAAGCCGAGGACATCGGATACATAAGGAAAGAAGCAGAGAGGCTTGGACTCACGCCAGATGCATCAGATACCTGGAATGATATCTTCAACAGGATATTCCTGACATATGTAGAGACATCAATTCCAAAGGACAGGCCTGTATATATCACAGACTATCCGGACAAGATCAACTGCCTTGCAAAGGCATACAGCGACAAGCCATGCCGCAAAAGGTGGGAGATGTATATAAACGGAATAGAAATCGCAAACTGCTACGACGAGGAGACAGACAAGGAAGCGACAAGAAAGTACTTCGAAGAGGAAGAGGCAACGCTTATACGGGAAAGAGAAGGAACAGGTGATGCAATCCCTCCAGCAGACCCATCATTTCCTGATCTTGCTATCCCCCAGTCTTCCGGCGTTGCAATGGGACTGGACAGGCTGCTTGCGGCTGAGATGGGAGTTAATTCAATAGAGCCTTTACTTTTATTCCCTCTTTCTGATATGCTTGTCCGCGGTAAATCCAGAGAATAGACAAGAGGTATTATATCATGATTAAAGCAGGTCAGATTGATAAGGGAACAGCGCTTCTGATCAAGGGACAGCCATTTGTCTGCATTGAGCGTGAGTTCGTAAACCCTGGAAAGGGTTCGGCATTTGTGCGTCTGAAGCTCAAGAGCCCAGCAACAGGCCAGGTTCTCTCAGAAACGATGAAGAGCCAGGATAATGCTGAGGATATCACAGTAGAGGACAGGGATCTCCAGTATCTTTACAACGATGGTGAGAACTTCTATTTCCAGAATACGGACACATTCGACCAGGTCGATGTACCTATGAAGTCATTCACTGATTATGAGTATTTCATGAAAGAGGGTGAGACTTACAGGGCAACATTCTGGGAAGATCAGGTTCTTGATATCATCATACCATCAAAGATCGTATTCACAGTTGCTGAAGCTGAAGAAGCTGTCAAGGGCGATACAGTCCAGGGTGCCACAAAGTATGTGACAACAGAGACAGGACTCCGTGTCCGTGTGCCTATCTTCATCAAGCAGGGTGAGAAGATCAGGGTCAACACAGAGACCAAAGAGTATCTTGAGAGAGTAAACAGCTGAAGATATGAAATAAAGAAGAGAAGCCCCACGGAAGTGCGGGCTTTTCTATTTTCGGCAAAACAAGTACCCTTCTTCTATGTCCAGAACGATTTACGTTATATACGGCAAGGATGCGGAAACGATGACAGACAATCTTCTTTCTGCCTATGGCCTTGAGAGAAAGATAGAAGGAAAGGAAAGCTTTGTCCTGAAGCCGAATCTTGTAACAGCATCACTTCCTGATAATGGTGCAACAACCCATACAGAGATCATCGAAGCAATAATCAAGCGTCTTCATAGATGTGGGAAGAAGAACATAACGATTGCAGAAAGCTCTTGGGTCGGAGCATCTACCGAAGAGGCAATGAGGCGCCTCGGCTATCATGATATAGCAAGGAAGTATGATGTGAAGCTTCTGGATATCAAGAAAGATAAATTCCGGAAAGCAGAATACGACGGGGTACAGATCGAATTATCAGAGAGCGTGCTGAATGCTGACTTCGTAATAAACCTCCCTGTTCTGAAAGGACACTGCCAAACCAAGATGACATCAGCAATGAAGAATCTCAAGGGATGCATCTCAGACAGATCCAAGAGGGATTTCCATAGATGGGGACTGATGAAGCCGATAGCAGCTCTTAATGCACTCATCACTCCTTCCCTTACTATTGTCGACAGCATCTGCGGAGACCTTGACTTCGAGGAAGGCGGAACTCCTGTAGAGACTGATAGGATGATGCTTTCGGAGGATCCGATTGCACTTGATGTATTAGGTGCATCCCTCATGGGCTACACACCTGAAGAGATTCCCTATATCACAATCGGCGCAGCTTACAGGAATGTCAGCACAAAGCTTGATGATATAGACATAGTGACATTGAACAAACCAGAGAAGGGAAATGCAAAGCCTAAGGGAACCACTGCCCGGCTTGCACGCTATACCGATCCAGACCAGGCTTGCTCAGCCTGTTACGCTTCTCTCATCCATGCCATCAAGCGTCTGGATGAGGATGGCGGAATAGGAAGACTTGCAGGAAAGAGAATAGCTGTCGGCCAAGGCTGGCGAGGAAAGGAATCAGAGATAGGATCCGGTGCATGCTGCAAATGTGCAAAGCATTCAGTGCAGGGCTGTCCTCCCTCTGCATCAGATATACTTTCGATGCTTAAGAAGTTATAAACTATAGCTAAGTAGGAATGAATAAAACAATTAATATATGAGTTTATCTTGACACAATCACTATCTGTTGTTTTTATTGACACTTTGTGCCTATTCTGTTAAGTTCTTCAACGTTATGAACATAGCAAGGAAAATCTATTGCAGGGTATTTCAGGAAGTTTTCCACATAGCGATACCGTTCCTTCCATATAGGAAGCCAACGATCCTCAGCAGCGTGACAGAGCTTCCCAAGCTCTTCAAAGATAAGAATATAGACAGCGTTCTTATCGTTACGGATAAATCGATAAGAGGATTCGGCATCACAAAGCCTTTGGAGGATGCGCTCTCTGCAAACGGGATCAAGGCCACTGTCTATGATGGCACTGTTGCAAATCCAACGACAGATAATGTCGAAGAGGCAAGAAAGCTTTATATAGCATCAGGCTCAGAGGCCATCATAGGATTTGGAGGAGGCTCTTCAATAGATGCAGCTAAGGCCGTAGGTGCGAGAATTGCATATCCAAAAAAGCCTCTATCAAAGATGGAAGGAATACTCAAGGTCCTGAAGAGGATTCCGCTCCTTGTCGCGATTCCGACCACTGCAGGAACAGGAAGCGAAACAACACTTGCATCTGTCATTGTCGATTCAGAGACAAGGCACAAGTACCCGATAAACAGCTTTCCACTGATCCCACGATATGCTGTCCTTGATCCAGAAGTGACCAAAACGCTTCCGCCTTCTGTTACAGCAACAACAGGGCTTGATGCGCTCACACATGCTGTAGAGGCATTCATCGGCCGCTCTACGACAAAAGAGACGAGAAGGGACTCTATAGAAGCTGTACGTCTTATCTTCTCCAATATTGAGAAGGTATATAAAGATGGCTCTGACGTGGAAGCACGTCGTGCAATGCTACGTGCGGCATTCCTGGCAGGAAGCGCATTCACCAAGTCATATGTTGGCTATGTACATGCCGTTGCACACTCTCTTGGAGGCAAGTATAACACCCCGCATGGCCTTGCAAACGCAGTACTGCTTCCTTATGTCCTTGAGTACTATGGGAAGAGCTCGTGGAAGAAGCTCGCTGTGCTGGCAGATGCTGCAGGCATTGCAGGAAAGAGCGATGAAGAGAAAGCGAATGCGTTCATAGCAGAGATAAGGAGAATGGAGCGCGAGCTCAGGATTCCGAAAACCCTTCCAGAGGTCAAGGAAGAGGATATAGAGGAGCTATCAGCATATGCTGACAAGGAAGCCAACCCGCTCTACCCTGTACCGATGCTGATGGACAAGGAAGAGCTGAAGGCCTTCTACAGGAAGATCATGGCAAAGGAAAGCAAGGTAAACGCAACAGCATAAAGCAGGGGAAACCCTGCTTTTCCTATGCTTCAAGGACCGTCCCTATATCACCATCACCAGAAGTGAACACGACAAGGCGTCCCCAGCCTGTGTGTCCATCGACAGAGAAGCTATCCGTAGGAGACCCCCATTCGTAATGGGAGACTGCCAATATATAGCTGCCGATCCTCACAGCTTCTATTTCCCTGTCAGAGAATGTGATGCCTTTGAAGTTGCTCTTCACAGGCAGCTTTTCTATCTCAGCGTTCCCGTCTGTTATAACGGTTATGAAAGAACCAAAGTCTTTGTAAGCTCTGCTGACTTTTATGGATACGTTGCTCTCGGCCTGATTGTAATGCCTCGATATCCTCGAAGGATAGCTTATTGTGCTCTCTCCATTTATTGCCGTGAAGCAGACATTGCTTCTCTCTGTATTGAATGAGAACGAGTTATCAGAGAGGATCTCGGTTTTTCCCTTTTCAGAGAAATGCCAATAACACTGTGCGCTATGCTCCCCCCTGCCATAGCACTCATCTATTACAGCAATCGTCTTCTCATCAAGCACAACCACCTTTCGAGAGACAAACGATGAGGAGAATATATAGCCAAGATGACCTCCCTTGATAAAGGCCATGCCGTTCTTTTCCTTCCACTTCAGGCCATAGGACTCACTCATCTTGCTATACTCCCAGCTATCTTTCTTCGTGTAGCTATCCGCACCATCGATCGTCACAATGTTATGGGCATGAGAATCCTTGAACTCATAGCGATCGCTTTTGTCTACATATGTATAGCGGCCTGGATCGATAAGCACATCCTCCCCATTAATGCACAGGTCTATGTGAGTCTGGTCTGCATGCGAATGTCCTGCCCCTATTGGTCCATCCTTGAATGAAAGATAAGTCCCAGCGCTTCTGTAAACAACGTGGCCGCTGTCAGGGAAGGAGAACAGCTTTGCACTTGGAGTCTTTATATCCATTTCCTCATATTCCGCAGCCGCATCGCTTCCGCAGTCCCAGAGTGCATCGAATGTCATATGATCCTCTCCAAATCCCCTTATGACAGGATCAGAGAAGATATAGGCGCTCTTTTCCGTAAGATCCCTCTGGTCGATATCATCACTGTCCCCTGACATAGGCTCAGAGCCATCTGGTTTCTGCATCAGGGCTGAATAAAGCGCTGCTTTATGTATTCTCTCGACAAATGACTCAGGAAGAGCGACGGAAAGACGCTTTGCAAGCAAGACGACATCAAGCATGCAATGGAGTACCTCATTGTGATACATGGCACTCTGTTCCCAATGCACCCCATCATCATAGATCTGGATCTCAGCTTCCTGAACCAAACGCTCTATAGCTGTCTTTCTCCAGGCTTCAGTCCTTGCGCTCTGAGGCAGGACAAGTGATGCAACAAAAAGGCCATGGTTTGCAAGTATTCCCCAGTTTGAAAGGAGATTATAAGAGTTCCATACGCTCATTATGTACTCGGCATGTTCCGTGACAGATGCAACGAACGCATCTATGACCTCATCGGTAAGATATGGGGATGAACGGAAATACTGTATGGCCTTGCACCAATGCTCCATCCTTATTCCTGTCTCTATCGTTCTCCAGGCCTTGGACTCAGGAGAGAACGGAACAGTACGTATCCAATGCATAAGCTGCTTTGCAAAGCATTTCGCATACTTCTCATCACCAGTGAGGGCATAGGCCTGTCCAAGGCATATCCAGAAACGCATGCGGTTGAATGCATATATGAACTCAGGGTCATCGCCCGGCTGCCTGAGCCAGTCGATCTCACCCTCAAAGACAACAGGTATCTGTGTCTGTTCCAGATCCCATCGGAGATTGAATATAAAGCTCTGCGCGATGGTATCATCAGCATTCTTGATTATCTTCATGCATTCATCTTTGCTATAGCGGAGTGCATACCCGGCACTTGCCTTCGGATCATCGAAAAAGAAACGTCTGTCCTGAAAGAATTCCTCTTTGGTCATGGTATCATGTTATTCTATGCCTAAGATTCCATCTAGCGGTATCGATGCATAGAATGCTAAAATGGGATAAGGAGTATTTATGATAAACATAAAAATAGCAAATGAAGGCAACACTCTTGCAGAAAGAAGCGGTGAGAACGAAGTATACGCTGTATACAAAGAGGAATACAGGCCAGGAGACGTAATCACGATAGCTTTTGAGGAAGAAGGGCTGTATTGGGTATCGTTGGATGCAGCGCTCATCCCATCTCTTCTCTGGTGCAGGGGAACATATACACTTCCGGTTCCGTTCGATGAGAAGAAGGCTGCGTATTCACCTGCAGCGTTCTCTGGTCCCATACACCTCCTGATGGTGAAGAAAGCAAAGGACGAGGAGAAGAAGAACTACCGCAACCTTGCCCTGAATGCAGCAGATCACCATGAAAACAATGCACTCTATCCTCATACATACGCTAATGTAGAGACACGCGGAGAATCCGTGTTCGCATCACGCAATGCTGTCGATGGACTTATAGCAGCAGACAACCACGGTGGCTATCCTTGGTCAAGCTGGGGAATCAACAGGAATCCCGATGCACAGATGACCGTAGACTTCGGCCGTGCAGTCGATATAGACAAGCTGGTATTCTACAACAGAGCGGATTTCCCCCATGACGCCTGGTGGACAGAAGGCCGTGTGACATTCTCTGATGGCAGCGCTGTAACGCTCAGCTTCATAAAGAAAGATGGCGCACAGGAATTTGAAGTGAAGAAGAATGCTGTGACAAGCCTTACGATCTCCCATCTCATAAAAGCAGATGATCCATCACCATTTCCTGCTCTTGTGCAGATAGAAGCCTGGGGACGAGAGAGTGAATAACACAAGAAGGCTGCTGCAGATCGCATCTATCCTTGGCGTTATCCTGATAGCAGTCGCTATCTATATAGCCAAGAATGGCGGTGCCGATGGATTGCAGGACTCGATAGACCAGAGCTTTGACTCGGCGCGCGTTGGAGTTGTGCCGCTGGAGATATCTGATTTCACGCCCAGCATGATAACAAACTCTGAAAAGCCTATGCTTCTGGTGCTTGGCGAGTCCTGGTGCCAGCCATGCCTGCGAATGATGGATGATCTGAGAGAGCTGCATAGGAACGTTGCAGACGTAGAAGTCCGCTATATAGACCTTGAGAGAAACAGAGAAGCTATGGACTATTTCCCTGTACGTGTAACTCCGACCATCGTACTGTATGAAGCAGATGGAAAGCCATTCTCACCACCTGAGGATTTTGGGATATCAATGTTGATGTACTCATCAAGGGATACTGGAGAGCATGTATTTACAGTCCATGAAGGTTATCTTACAAGGGAAGAGCTTGATACGCTCATAGAGGCACTTGGGAATGCTGGACAGAATACTTGAGTCTTTATCATCACTGCTGGAACTCAGCGCAGCAGCTCCTTTCATAGCGTTTATTGCAGGGGTAATAACATCACTTACCCCTTGCTCGCTTTCGCAGATACCTCTTGTCCTTGGATATGTAGGCAAGGAAGCAAGCCCTGGGAAAGCATTCAGATTATCGCTGGTGTATGCATTGGGATCCGCTGTCACATTCACAGCTTTCGGTATAGCAGCATCTCTTTTCGGCACGCTTCTTGGCGCGGCATTCTCCTGGTGGTATATCATCCTTGGAATCATCATGATGCTGATGGCTCTTCAGATGTGGGGAATCATAAGCATAGCGCCATCAACATATCTTGCTGCGAAAAACAGGCACAGAGGTTATATAGGGGCCCTCATCGCAGGGATTATCGGAGGAGTATTCTCATCCCCTTGCTCAACACCTGTCCTCATTGCCCTGATAGCGATGATCGCAGCGGAAGAGAGCATGATGAGAGGTGCTTTGCTGATGCTCCTATACGCACTTGGCTGCACAGCGCTTTCCATAGCCCTCGGATCATCTCCATCGCTTATAAGGAAAGTGGGACAGAACGAGAAGATGAGAAAGATCTCAAAAGCACTGAACATACTTCTTGGCATCCTTGTCTTCATCATCGGAGCAGTGCTTCTATACCTGGGATTCTAGGCATTGAGCAGAACCAGGGAAAAGGAATGCTGCTGTATTTCGAAGCGAAATCCAGGCAATCGATACCAGAAGCTGTGAGTCAGCTATAGAATGCCTATCAGCAAGAAGATAATCGATTATAATCTGCTTTGGTTCTTTCTCAGTTACTAAGCCGAACTGGATCCTCTATCTCATCAAACGAATCAAGGACAAGGGATAGAAGGAATGATATAACCTCTTCATCTTCTTCCTTTCCGAAATATGGTCCAAGGCTCTCCCGCTCACCATTTCCGTAGAGCATTATCCTCTTCTCCCCATAGAAGCCCTTTGTGCCATAGTCAGCCTGGAGTTCCTTGAGGGGAATTCCCATAAGAGGAGCCATGGCCCGAAGATCCTCGCACTCAATCGCTGCAGCGAATATATAACGATCCTTATATATGACACTTGCTGAATATGGAATAGCGACAACTGAAAGCTCAGAGAGTGTCTCCGCTCTTTTCTGGAATCTTATCTCCAGATCAGATACCCCATATCTTGATACAACAGCAGAATCAGGACGCGGAACTGAATCAAAGTCAGAGTCCAGAAGCGATGGTGCGTTTTTCCTATCTATTATCATATTCTCTCCAGAAGGTTCTCTACTGTAACTGTATCCATATTCTCAGTGCCTCTACGGAGGAAATCAACAGCAACAGCCTCACCTATAGTCTCTATATCCGCATTGGTTATCCCCCTGCCGCCGAAGAGCACAGAGAGGACATCCGAGAGCTTTATCTGATCCAGCGGGCGTGCAGGAACGAATGAAGTGCGAGCACTGTTTGCAGCTATTATCATCCCTGCATCCTCAAAGTCCGATACATATGAATTTATCGCAGCAGATGGCACGCCGAGACGCTTCATAAGCTCCTTCAGCGTCATAACCCCCTCTCCTTTCCTGTATTTATCAGCGATCAGAAGAAGCATGTTCACCGCTTCGGTAATCTGCAATACAGGAGCCTGCCTGTTGCCAAGGATCATTGCCTTATCCGGACGGAACTGGTAAACATAGACAATCTCAGCTGCGAAGAGGATTATGAACCAGCTGACAAAAAGGAAAAGAAGCGCTATCAGAATCGATGCCATTGAGCCATAGATCACTGAGTAGCTTACCATCGATCTCGTTACAAGGCTGAATATCTTGGAAGCGACTGCCAGCGATATTACTCCGGTGAAAGCTCCTGCTGATGCAGAACCAAAGCGTATCTTTGCATTCGGGACAGCCTTATAGAGCAGGAAAAGGATGACCCAGATTATAAGATACGGCAGAAGCGATGCAAATATTCCCCTTGGTCTCTCCGTTCCTATTGCTATCTGGGAAAGCGTACTCTGCAGCATGCTCTGGAGCGCAAACGATGCAACGATCATGAACGCTCCAACGATCAGGAACGTCAGGAATGTCGTGAATCTCCTCATAGTCCCCGAAGATGGTTTCGTATGGAATATATTGTTTATCGCTATATAGATCTTATCAACAAGGAGTATGCCTGTGATGATGAATGAGACAAGCCCGACTACGCCAAGGCTCATTGCATTCGAGGAGAACTGCTGTATATAGTCTATAAGCTCCTGACCTGTCTGCTCTCCGAATGTGTCAGTAAGAAGATATGCGATTATCTTCATGAACGGCTGGACAACACCGAATGCAGAAAGGAATGCAAGCAGGAATGTCAGGCACGGGACGATAGCGATGAGCGTTGAATAGACCATGCCCGATGCGACCATCGTAAGGTTGTCATTGTTCATTGAACGGAATGCAGAGGTGACTGCACGCCAGTAATCTGCCCACCATGCACAGAATCTACGGGAAATCTCAGCAGCTTTATTCGGCATTGTCGATCACCTCTAGGGCAAAAGCCCCCATTGTCTTCTCTACGATATCCCTATCGGTCTCATTGAGTATCTCATGACGATCATCGGGCAAGAGCACCAGACGGACATCCTTGATTCCCGCATTCCTGTATAGCTTCTCCACCTTGATAACGCCTTTGCCATAGTTTCCGACGGGATCCTTATCTCCAGAGATGAGCATTATCGGGATATCCTTCCTTATATTCCCTGCAAGGCCCCTGTCATTGGCCTTCTCTATCAATGTAAGAAGATCGCTGTAAAAAGCAGATGAGCATGTAAATCCGCAAAGCGGGTCATTTTCATACTTCATGACCTCTTCCCTATCCTTGGAGAGCCATCCATAGCTTCCCTCACCTGGGAAGTGCTTTACATATGAACCAAATGCGATCCTCTCAAAAGTGGGATCCGGCATTCTTGATCCATATTTCCTTGCATTATGCTTTGCTATCAGCTTTCCGCACTTCCCGATGATTCCCTGAGAATATCCTGTACCGCAGATTATCGCACCGGCAAAGGCATGGGAATGCTCTGCAAGGACAATGCGTGCTATGAAAGAGCCCATTGAATGCCCAAATAGGATATGAGGCAGATCGGGATGCTCATTTGATATAACCTTATCCAGCTCCCATGAATCCTCAACGACCTTCTTCCATCCATCCTCTTCCGCGAACCACCCTTTCTCGTTCTCTTCCTTTGTATATCCATGGCCTCTGTGATCCTGGGCATATACAACGATACCAAGAGAGTTAAGATAGGAGGCAAAGCGTGAATAGCGAAGGCTATGCTCAGCCATGCCATGATTTATATGAAGCGTTGCTTTTGCATTATCTGTATCCCAGATCCTGTAAAACAAATCATGTCCATCATTCAATACAAGCGTGCGCTGCTCCATGAAAACACCTCAGAACAAATATAAATAGCTTTTCATGGCTTTGCAATGAGGCTATCCTTTTCTCATGTCCTATCTGATCGTTTCTGACATCCATGGCTCGGAAGAAGGTGTACAGCTGATAGAAAGAGCGAAGGAGCACTTCAGCGCTGAGGGGATAATATCCGCAGGAGACCAATGCCCTGCAGGATACAGACTTTCTTTCTGGAGATCTCTTATTGCTGTACGGGGCAACTCAGACCGCTTCTATGAATATGAAGATATTCCATTTCCACCGCTTACGAGGGAAGAACGGATATATGGGCACCGCATGACAATAACGCATGGAGACAGATACTCCTTCGAAGATTTCGCCCTCGATCCTGATGATATCTTCATATATGGCCACACGCATGTGCCTGTGCTTGAGAAAAGGAATGGCGTCTATGTAGTCAACCCAGGATCCCCATCCCGTCCGCGCTCATCGTCCGGGCCTACAGCGGCGCTCTTCGATGAAAGCTTCCTTGCGCTTTTCTCCCTTCTTGATTTCAGCTTTCTCTCAAGGCTGCCCTTCTCCTTTTCATAGGTCCCGACAATAAGTGAGAATGGCAGGGTGCGGACACATGGGAAAGCACTATCCGGATTGAGAGTGAAAGCGTCTGGAAGCGCAACGGGCTTTGAAGCGAATATAGACAGGATGCGCATTCCTTCCTGCTCAAGCTCACGTGAACTGAGGCCAAATGCCCTGAAATGCTCTGCTATGAACCTAGCTATCGGCGGCATAGTATAAAGGAATGACGGAAAGCGCCCCCACCACTCTGAAAGGGAACACATTGCTGAATAGCCCCTGGAAATCAGGGCAAGGGAATAAACCTCTTCATAGAGAGCCATAACAGCAGCGCTCCTTACGCTCTCATGACGGCTTGAAATAAGGATCGACGATGCTGGAAGCACGGGAAAAGAGAAAACAGAGGCAATGGATGCTGCATACGAGCCCCTCAAATCAAAGAGCACGGGAGAACCATCTTCCATAAGCACAGCCTCTGTCGAATCCATGAGCGTATGAAAGGAAATCTTGCCATCAGCCAGAACATGTATTGACTCTATGCACTCATCAATGCTAAGCGCCCCTTCCTTGGCCTTTATTGCGCTGAGTATCGCACCGGTATAAAGAACAGAAAGGCCCTCACTTCTTGCAGCATCTGCGATAGCCGCAACGCTTTCTGCATCAAAGAAGCCAAGATTGCTTCCAAGTGCCATGGACTCCTTCCATGTCGGAAGCGGGGAATCATCCTGCCGTCTGCGGTTGCATGAGAAAAAGCAATCCTGGCAGGCCTCCCTGTACACTCCATATCGTTCATTATATGCCTTGCCATCAAGATAGTACGCACGAGGATCGTAGCGGAGAGTGTAGTCAGCAACAGGAAGGAATCCACACTCAAGGGCCTTATCGATGAATATGCCCCCTCCGTCACGCCTTATCCGCTTGGGCAATCTGCCTTTTTCCAAGCGTTCCCTCACACGTCTTTCCTCTTTTCCGCTGCCAAGGAAATCCTTCCGTGGAAATGATGGGAATGATATTCCCTTTATATTCTTGCCGGCAAGAAGCACTCCGAGTCCCTCGCCCTGTATTTCTCTTCCACCAGACTGCAGCTGTGAGAAAAGCACACCGTTCTCAGCTGCTCTTCCTATTGCCAGGAACACCTCATTCATGCCCTTCCGCACAGCACTCTCAAAAGCTGCTGCGCTAAGCCCGCTGTACTGCACGGCAATCGTCCTCTCAGTCCCCTCGGATCCAACAGATAGATATGAAAGGGTCTTTGCCTTTCCGCAGATGACAAAGGCATCGTATCCCAAGGCCCGCAAGGACAGGCCAGGAGCATATGATGAGAATGAAAGCGCCATCCTGCCTGTTATAGGAGAGAGGTAGACTATTGAGAATACGGCAGAACAGGGGAAACGGATGCTTTCAGCGGAAGGTGATGTGATTACAATAGGGCTTTTATCCCTATACTTCCCAAAAAGCGAGACACCAAGCTCAATTCCCCTTTTATCCTGCTCTTCCTCTACTCTCTCGTATATGTCGTTATCAAGATCTGCAATAAGCGCTATCATGGAAAACAGTATAAACAATCAAGCTTTGAGCTACAATGAAACCATGACAGATGAAGAATGGAACAGCCTGTATATGCGTCTATCACGCTCCGCATTCCGATCGCGCTTCCATCTTTCTGGGAAAGATATGGAATACATACACAGCAAAGGAATCGGAAAGATAAGAGAACATGCCGAAGATTTCGTACGGAAACGTCTTGCCCCCTCTTTCATTCCCAATGATGGCAAGCAGACTCCGATGAAAGGCCATCCTGTATTCATAGCACAGCATGCAACGGCCTGCTGCTGCCGTTCATGTCTTGGTAAATGGCACCACATACCGAAAGGCAGGGAACTCACAGAACGCGAAATCAACTATGTGACTGATGTGATAATGAGATGGATTGATATGGAAATCCACAAAGACTCCATGCGCTGAATTTGCACAGTGCCGTGTGTGCTATTATCATAAAAGGATGGATAGCATACGTATCAGAATAGATGGAAAGGAATACATCAGGGAGAAAGGCATCGAGGTTTCAACTTTTTTCTCTTCCTGCAGCAGGGAATACAAAGATAATCCCATAGTGGCTGCAGCTGTCAACGGTGTGGCAGCCTCCCTTTCAGAAAAGCTTGAGGGAAATGCTGACATAGTCCCGATAAGGCTGTTCTCAAAGAACGGCCTGAGAGCATACAGGAAGAGCCTATGCTTCCTTCTTTCATATGCTTCTGCCGAGATTGCACCTGAACGTACACTTATAATCGGCCATAGCCTAGGTGATGGCTACTATTTCAGATACAGGGATGGGAAAAAGCCCGATGCTGGAAAACTTGAAGCGATAATGAGGAAGGCCATAGCAGACGATCTTCCGTTTGAGATCATCCAGCTCACAGCGGAAGAGGCGCTGGAATATTCAAACAAGCATATCCTTACGGAAACAGTGAAGCTTCTTGATACGATAAACGCCGCATCATATCGCTTTGCAAAGCTTGGAGAGTGCATGGAAGTGTATTACGAACCGCTTCTTCCATCAGCATCGTACCTGGCCATCTGGGAGCTGAGGCCTTATCAGGATGGACTTCTGCTGCGGTATCCGCAGTCCAGGGATCCTCTATGCATCAAGCCTTTTTCCGATAATCCGCTTCTCTTCTCTGTATTCCAGGAAAACAAGAAATACGCGAAGATCCTCTCAATTGAATCACTTGGGGATCTGAATGCGAAGATCGCAGCGGGGACGCTTCCTGAAACCATAAGGCTTTCTGAGACACTGCAAAGGAACAGGATAGCAGAAGCTGCTGATGAGATAATGGCAAGGAAACAGATAAAGGCTGTGTTCATCGCAGGCCCATCATCTTCCGGCAAGACCACATTCTCCATGAAGCTTACAGACGAGCTCATCTCGCATGGCTATGAGTGCATGAGGATATCGCTGGATGATTATTACCATGAGGGTGATAAGATCCCGATCGATGAGGATGGGGAGAAAGATTATGAGGTTCTTGAATCCCTGAATCTCCCTCTCCTGAGAAAGCAGCTCAAGGCACTTCGGGATGGGAAGGAGGTACATCTTGCACGGCACTCATTCAGGGACAAGAAAACAACCTTTGACGCTGAGCCTTCAAAGATGAATGAGCATACCATCCTCATAATCGAGGGAATACATGGCCTCAATCCATCGCTTTGCCCGGATTTTCCCCAAGAAGAGTGCTACAAGATATACATATCAGCACTGACAGAGGTGAATCTGGATACACGGTCGAGAATCAGCACAACAGACAATAGGATACTGAGACGTATGGTTCGCGATAACAGGACACGTGGACTGGATGCCGTTGAGACGCTATCAAGATGGCCAAGCGTTGAAAGAGGAGAGAAGAACAATATCTTTCCTTATCAGAACAATGCAGACATAATGATAAACAGCGCGCTTGAGTATGAGCTGGCTGTCCTTGCACCTCTCGCAATACCTCTTCTCAGATCCGTGAAGAAAGAGACAAAGGAGGCATATACGCTAGCCAGGCGCCTATTGGACTTCCTGGAGCTTATCTACCCTGCTCCAAAGGATGATGTTCCGCCTGACTCCATACTCAGGGAATTCATAGGCGGATCCATCTATGGAGCGCATTAGTCTGCGCACTCGTAGAATGTCCTGGTATCAACAAGGATATCAGGATATACGATTATCATTGACATCAGACGCAGAGCAGGACCTGAGGGCGCATTGGTTCCTGCTTCCCAAGCCTCAACAGTCTTCTCAGAGACAGCAAATAGCGAAGCGAACATGCTGCCTGAAAGCTTCAGGCGACGACGCAGGGACTTTATCTCTTCAGGAGAGAATTGCCTGGGCTCTGCGATCTTAAGGGATTTGTTCCTTTTCGTAAGGACACGCTTCTTTGGATACAGCGCGTCCTTTACCATATCGTTATAGGCGCTGATCATTTGCCGTATATATGCAGGAACTCGTTCAGCTCATCCATTATCTTCGAACGGCACTTCCCGCAAGCTGTGCAGCATCCGGTTTCCTTCTGGAGCTCATCGAAGTTCTTCACCTTATCGTTCTTGACAAGTTCCTCGATCATCTGATCCGTAACTCCCTTGCACTCACAGATTATCCTTGCAGTGCTGTTCTTGAGCGTATTCTCGATACCATTCTTCTCGAAATAATCATCAATGGCAGCACGAAGGGCCTTGTCTCCGAGCACTGAGCAATGGAATTTGTGCTCAGGGAGCCCGCCAAGAGCCTTTGTGATCATCTCCGGTGTTATATGGTATGCCTCCTCAAGTGTCATCCCAACTGCAATCTCGCTCATCATGGATGTCGATGCAATTGCTGATGCACAGCCATATGTAAGCCATCTGAGAGCCTTTATCCTGCCATCCTCAACCTGTATGCCGACCCTCATCTGATCCCCACATGCAAGAGAACCTACCTCACCGACGCCATCTGGGGAGAAATCCTCGCCCTCCTTCCATAGATTGTGTGGATTCATGAAATGATCCTTGACTGTATCCGTATATACCCAATCAGCCATGAAGCTTGCCATATATCATACCTTCCTTGTGCTCATATTCCTTATTCTCTCAATGATAGGAGGAAGCTTCTCGAGCACATAATCAACATCCTCCATTGTATTATAGCGACCGAACGAAAAACGCACAGAGCCATGGGCCAGCTCAACAGGAAGGCCTGAAGCCAGAAGCACATAGCTAGGCTCAAGCGATCCGGTTGCACATGCAGAGCCTGTGGAAACCTCAATTCCCTCAAGATCAAGATAAAGAAGTATCGACTCCCCTTCCGCTCTTGGGAATGAGACATTCAAAGTGCCAGGCAAGCAAAGGGCTTCGTCATTTGAGCCGTTTATGACAACATCCGGAATCCTTTCCTCTATGCCTTTCCTAAGGGCTTCACGCATGGCCCATAGCTTATCATGCTCTTCAGCGACACTTCCCCTGGCAATCTCTGCAGCCTTTCCAAGGCCGAATATCGCCTGGTTATTGTATGTTCCTGCTCTCATTCCACCCTCTTGATGTCCACCATGCATGAAAGGGGAAAGAGGAACGCCATGACGTGCATAAAGCACACCTATTCCTTTAGGACCGTAGAACTTATGCCCAGAGAGCGAGAGATAGTCAACATCGAGATCCTTCACGGATACCTCGATCTTTCCAATAGCCTGTGTTGCATCCGTATGAAAGAATGCGCCATGCTTATGAGCCAACGCTGCAGCTTCCTTCACAGGCTGGATCGTACCTGTCTCATTATTGCCAAGCATGACAGAAACAAGCGCAGTGTCAGGGCCTATCATAGCTTCAAGCTCATCAAGCTTCACCCTTCCGACTGAATCCACAGGGCAGAAATCTATCCTGTACCCCTTTGCCTTGAGATACTTCATCGTCTCGATTGTCGCAGGATGCTCAATCGTAGATGTGACTATGCGGTTTCGCTTATCTCCGCCATCTATCCTGTCACGGAAGATCGAGAAGACCGTATTGTTGCTTTCAGTTGCGCCTGATGTGAATATTATTGAGTCCTTATCGCTATCGATAAGAGCAGCAACCTCTCCACGTGCCCAGTCAATTCCGCTTGCCGCCTGACGACCAAGTGCATGCATGCTGGATGCATTTCCATAAAGCACATCATTTTCATGGATGAATGAGATTACCTCATCAGCCATCCGTGTTGTGCCGTTATTATCAAGGTAGACGTATCTATCCATATTAATCCTCATGTGTAAATTATTAGCTTTGCCTTATCAGGTCAACTCCTCGCTTATTACACAGCCTCTGTCCTTCCTGATTCTTATATGGTGCCTTTTAGCCCATTTTATATATGCACACACAGGAGGGAGCCTATTGCCGAGCACTGCATCAAGGAAAGTTACCTTAGAGCATTCTGAACATACCTTGAACCTATCATGATATACAGTGCAGAGACCTGTGGAGGTATCAAGGAAAGAACAAGGAGAGGATTTATCGACTACGACTTCTTCAGGATACGACACACGCTCATAGCAGCAAAGGGAGCAGCGTGCGCAGATATCCTCCCACTTCATAGGATAAATCCACCCATATCTGCAGTATGCGGCAGAACATCAACAAGCGTTATCGCAGCTTTGCCCGATGCACAGATCTCATAATCGGCCCTATACGCATCAAGGGAAGGAAAACGATGGAACTCGCAGCCGTTTATCTCAAGCTCCCTTACATTGCCCCTCTCTTCGACAACTGAGATATCGTCAAGATAGCGCACAAACCCTATCCCAGCTTTTTCCCATTCTCCATTGAAAGCTATGGGAACATTTATATTGAGGAATGTCATAGGCTTTATCGAAGCAGAAAGTGCATCAAGATTATCAAGGACAAAGCGCGCAGCTTTCTCGAATGTATCACGGCCGCATCCATCCTCAGCAGAGAGTGCAATCGCCTTCATGCCATAGAAAGAAGCCTGCCGTGCCGCAGCGCATGTACCTGAATATACTATATCCGCAGAAAGATTATAGCCATGGTTTATCCCAGCTATGACAAGATCCGGCTCTGTCGGGAAAAGCGAGCACCGATGGCTGTATATGATACAGTCTGCCGGTGTACCTGAAACATGGAAATGACGCTCCCTGTATTCAGTTATGCGGACGCGTCCCCGTATCGTCATTGAATGGGACTTGCCGCTCTGCTCCTTATCAGGAGCTGCAACTGTTACAGCATGCTTTTCGGAAAGCACCTCATCCAGCACATTTATGCCTAGTGCGCTGAAGCCATCATCATTAGAGAGAAGAATATTCATCTTCTGAAATCTCCCGAAGCCCACCAGATGGAACATACTCCCGCATTATAGGGTGGAAGCCGAATATACGCTCATACTCTTCAAGCTGTGCCCTATACTGATCGACCGCATCCTTTTCAATCAGCGCTACAAGCGTCCCTGATATCCCGACAGATATCTCCGTCACGCCTTTTACGCCAGATGCCTCTATGCCACGCTTTACAAGCCAATCCACCTCAGGGGAAGTAAGATCCGCAAGCTCTGAGATGTTCCTCTGCTCTGCCGTGAATATCTTTCCGAATGCTGTAGCATCCTTTGCATTGATTGCATCCAGTCCTTTGCAGGCAAAAGCAGAATCCTCTACGACAAAGCTTATGGTCCTCTTCAGATCTTCTGCAAGAGGAAGATGCAGATGCCTTATCCCTCGCTCGGTAAGTCCCTTCAGCTTCTCCCCAGCCCCAATGGCTTCCTTCGTCAGCTTCGCCGCCTTGATGCATTGCTCTCGGAAAATCTCAACCTCAGATGAAAGCTCATCTTCCGGAAGGGCACAATCTATGAAGTACGACCCGATACCGCTTTCAGACACAAAAGGATACTCATATGAATGATAATCATAGCTTTCGAGATCAAAGAAGATTATCCTGCCGCTCTCTGCTGTGAAGAGTGTTATGAGATCACGCAGCCTTGATCCATATTTGGTTGTATATCTATTCGCTCCAAAGCTAAGCCTCATCATAGTGTTCGCGTCAAGTCCCAGCGAGTAAAGGGAATTGAGACCGAATATCATTCCAGAGACTATCGCTGCGGTTATGGACGGAGCATCCGCCACTGCGCTCTGCCCCTTGAATGTCATATCAAAACCTGAGATAGGAATCTCTGCAGAGAGAAGAACCTGGCATACCGCCTTGACAATAGATGCCCATTTATCTTCCTTGCGTTCCTTCAAAGCGGAAAGCTGGAACTTCTTCCGCTCTCCCTTTGATGCGTTGAACACCTTTACTGTGTTATCTTCCCGTTTTGATAATGCCACGCGAAGGCCATGATCATTCGTACTCATCAGAGCATAGCCGCCGCAGTATTCGGAGAATGCACCTAACAGCGTAGTCACCTGCGGGACTTCAACCAAGACCCCAGGCTGTACACCATACTCTCCCTGATGTGCTTTTGCCGTGCCGTCCATTAATACACCCTTTAGCGTGATTATAAAAAAATGAATGCAAGCGTTGCAAGCATGAAAAAAAAGCGCATCAGATACAGATAGAGCAGACAGAATGGCACCTTTTCCCTCATTTCACATACACGCTGTATCATAATGACCAAGATAGCATCACTCATTGTCCCGCATTGGGTAAAAATGTCATTTCTTCAAATTATCAACAAATGATTCATTTATAAGCAATTCCTTTATTTACAATAAATTAAATAAGTTGGCATGCTTAATGCATGTTTGTTTGTGTTCCAGTTGGAACAGAAAAAACAGATTTATTAAGGAGGCCTTGATATGGCACACGATGTAACAAGATACAATGATAGGAATGGAAGAAGGGACCTATCCCTGTTTGATGATTTCTTCGATTCAATGCTTGGAGCTTGGGACAACTACTCTGCCAGGGTTCCTGCTGTGGATATCGAAGAGACCCCTGAGAACTATACTATAAAGGCAGAGATGCCTGGATTCAGCGAGAACAATGTGAAGATCACTGTTGATAAGCATGTTCTCCACATCTCAGGAACAGTTGATGAGACTGAGAAGGAAAAGGACAGGGATGGCAGGAAGTATCTTATAAAGGAGAGACGCCATGAATCCTTTGAAAGGTCGTTCAGTCTTCCTGATGGCCTTGATGAAAGCGCGATAAGCGCAGATTTCAAGAATGGTGTACTTGAGATCACGCTGCCTAAGACACCTGAAGAGAAGCCAAGGCAGATTGAAGTGAAGATCGGCAAGTAAACAGAAAAAGGCAGGAGCGATCCTGCCTTTTCCTTTGAGATTGCGGAACTTAGTTATTTGATGTTCTGTTGTATCTCTTATTGAAGCGCTCAACACGGCCTGTTGTATCAACAAGCTTCTGAGTGCCTGTGAAGAATGGATGGCATGCTGAGCAGATTTCAACATGCAGGTTCTTCGCTGTGGACTTTGTCTTGATCACATTGCCGCAAGAGCAATGGATTTCCTGTAGAGTATACTCAGGGTGGATATTCTTCTTCATCTTTCTCCTCCGATATATGCAATATTGCCTGCTTTCACAGACAAGGGATTTCAGACTATCCTGGCCGGTGCATTCATCGACTCAAGGAACTCCTTATTGTTGTTTGTTTTCCGCATCTTGTCAATCACACTTACTGACATATCCATATCATCAAGGTTGCCAAACGCAGTGCGCAGCAGATAGACACGTGATCTTACATCCTCGGAGAGAAGCAGATCATCCCTTCTTGTTCCTGACTTCTTTATATTTATAGCCGGGAATTTCCTGTTATCTGCCATCTTCCGGTCAAGTATGATCTCATTGTTTCCAGTGCCCTTGAACTCTTCGAAGATAACCTCATCCATCCTTGATCCAGTTTCAATCAATGCTGTTGATATGATCGTCAGGGAACCACCCTCTTCTATGTTCCTTGCAGCGCCGAAGAATCTCTTTGGCTTATGCAGGGCGTTGGAATCAACACCGCCGGAAAGGATCTTTCCTGAAGCAGGCACTGTCTGGTTATATGCCCTGGCAAGCCTTGTGATTGAATCAAGAAGGATAACTACATCCTTTTTGTACTCAACAAGCCTCTTTGCCCTCTCTATGACCATCTCCGCAACCTGTACGTGATGCTGGGCCTGCTCATCGAATGTGCTTGCTATTACCTCACCCTTTACATTGCGGGACATATCCGTAACCTCTTCAGGTCTCTCATCGACAAGAAGGACAATCAGCGTGACCTCAGGATGATTGGCGGTAATCGCATTTGCGATCTTCTGCATCAGCACTGTCTTACCTGTCCGAGGTGGAGCTACTATCAGGGAGCGCTGGCCTTTTCCTATAGGACAGAAGAGATCAACCACACGTGTTGATAAGTCAGTAGCGCTCGATGAATCAAGGATAGTCTCAAGCCTGAGGCGCTCATCTGGGAATATCGGGGTAAGAGAATCGAAAGGAGCACGGATCTTAGCCATCTTCGGTTCCTCGCCATTCACCTGAAGCACTCTTATGACAGCAGCGCTCTTCTCTCCTTCCCTAGGAGCTCTGATCTGACCGAAGATGAAGTCCCCTGTCTTAAGGCCGACAGCCTTGATTATCGATGCAGATATATACACATCCTCAGTTCCCGCAAGATAATTGTTGACCGCATAGCGTACATAGCCGAAACTGCCATCCTGCAGCACCTCAAGGACACCTTCTACGAAAAGCGCACCACCGGAAGCGGAATGAAGGCGAAGCATCTTCGCAATCAGGTCCTGCTTGCGGCAATCGAGGATCACATCCTCAGGAATCCCAACCTCCCTGGCCCTATCCCTGAGCTGATCGAGGTGCAGGGCAGTGAGCACGGAGATATAAAGACGCGGTGCATCTGGATGCTCATCTATATTGATCTCAGGAGGGAGCTCCTCAACAGGCCTTCTGTTCTTGCCGTTCTTCATCCTCTTATCGCGATGGGAACGGAAATCCCTTTCTGCCCTATCTCCTGCAGGCTTTGCCTCCTCAGACTCTGCTGATTCTTCCACATCAGATTCAGGCGCAGCATCCGCGCTCTGTGTTTCGACAACGCCTGGTGCCATATCCTCTGGGATTATGGCAGAAGAAGCATCACTGCTATCAGCGCTTGCAGCTTCTGGCTCTTCGGGGACAGAAACTATTTCAGGCACTTCCGCAGCAGGAGCCTGCAGCTCTTCGCTCTCTTTTTCAGTGCTTGGATCCTCGGCTGGGATTTCTTCTTCATTCCTTGACTTGCGAACAGTGACACGGGTCCGCTTCTTTATTGTTATCTTACGCTTTGGACTGCTCTCGCCTGCAGCTTTAGGCTTTCTGCCCCTATGAGGCTTCGCTACAGCTTCTGCAGCTTCCTCGAGGACGGGCGCAGATGGCACACCATCATTTTCGTCAATGTAATCTGACATTAATTGCTCCAGATATTGATTAGGTTTGTTTATTGGAAACGCCCATCAGGGCTAAATTCATAACACCTGCATATTATTACCAACGGTGATGCAAGTCAACGCCCCTGCACCCCGTTTGGAAAAACCTCTCAAAGAGGCCTGCATCATATATAATTCCAGCTCTCTGCTATTTGCTTTATATCAGCTCCATCAATATATGCAGAGAGGAGAAGAAGCGCTGTGGTTGCTGCCTTGCGCCTTATAGAAGCCCTTCCCCAGGAAGAATATCTGAAAAGAAGCGCTGTGCTTTCCCTGCCACGTCCTGCAAAGCCAATATAAACAGTGCCGACATCCTTCCCTTCATCCTTATCAGGACCGGCAACGCCTGTCACGGAGATTGCGTAATCGGATGAGGTAAGATTCCGTACCCCTTCGGCCATGGCAAGAGCACACTCATATGAGACAGTGCCTTTCCCGCTTATTATCCCGGAACTTACAGAAAGCACATCCCTCTTTACAGAAGGAGCATAGCCCGTGACTGATCCAAGCATATACCCAGATGCACCGCTTCTCTCTGTAAGGAGAGTTGAGATAAGGCCTCCTGTACAGCTTTCTGCTACAGATACAGTTGCTTTGTTCTTCTTCAGGGCATTGATTGCAAGAGAAAGGGCATCGGTATTTCCATCGACGAGACGCATCATGCCAACCTTATCCTTCAGCTTCCTTACGCTTTCATCGCGTTCAGCCTTGCTCTTACCCGATACATACAATGAAATCCTGTAATCCTGGAACCTTGTACCCCAGTCCAAGGTCGGATCGACTTCCTCGCAGAGCTCCTCAAGCTTCGCCTCTGCTGTTATGAATGAGGTATATTCATCCCTTTCACACTCAGGAAGATCAAGCTTCTCACGCAGAAGCGGAAGCACTGTATCATAGAACATAGGAGTCATCTCCCGAGGCGGTCCTGGAAGAGATACAAGAAGCGTTCCCTTGCCATAGCCATAGAAGCCAGGGGCTGTTCCGTTCCTGTTCTCTATGATTGAAAAACCATGGGGGATCAGGGCCTGCCGCTCGTTTGCGCCATATGCTTTATCACCAAGCTTTGACAGAAGGAAAGCCCAAGCCTCTTCGTTCTTCTCAAGCTCTGCTCCTGCAGCCTCTGCAATGACAGGACGTGTCATATCATCAGAGGTAGGCCCAAGGCCTCCTGTTATGATGACAACATCGCTTGAACGCATTACAGCTTCCAGTATCTTCTCGATACTCCCATCGTCTGGGACTATTACGATTTCGGAGACGTGGATGCCAAGATGAGTAAGCTCCTTGGACATCAAGGAACCATGGCTATCCTGGATTATTCCACGCGTAAGCTCAGTTCCGATGATTATAAAACTTGCATTCACTTTCTTTTCCTTACAGCCTCAGCAATCTTCAGGACTGCACCGATTGCAAGCAGAGCCTCTGATGCATAGATAGCAATATAGGCAAACAGGTTTGGATGCTGGACAAAGAATGTATCCTGATTGCTCTCATGTGTATATACAGGTACATTGTAGAGCTTCCAGCCCATTGCAAACGGAGTCATAGGATCATGAATGGTTCCTTCCGGGGTAATAAGGCAGGTAATCCCGCTGTTTGTCCCCCTTATCGTGGACTTCCTCGTCTCGATGCTCCTGAATGATGCCATAGCCGCATGCTGCATCTCTGCAGATACCCTCTTCGACCAGTTGTCATTCGACATGTTGACGATGACATCAGCCCCATTCGCGACAAAGCCTGCGCTGATATCTGCAAAAGTATCCTCAAAGCAGATCGGTGTCGAGAACCTCACCCCATCAGCTTCAAATACAACAGGCTCATCTCCCTGTTCCCACCAGTTATAATCATTGGCCAGAAGGAGATTGTAAAGCCATGGCAGCTCCTCTTCATATGGGAAATGCTCTGTAAAAGGCACAAGATGCTGCTTGCGGTAAGTCTCCTTGATCTCTCCATCATCAAAGAGGATTACCGTATTATAATCCGTCCTGTTTGTTGAACCATTTTCCAGAATAGGAGGAAGGGATGGATCCTTGATGACTCCCTCCGGGTTTCCTGTTACAAGAGGAACACCAAGATTCGATGCAAAGGAGACAAACTCGTCAACCATCCGCGCAGTCGCTTCATAGCCGGAGCCCTCTACAGAATACTTTGTATGCCATGCGATTGAAGGAATGAACGCTGTCTCACTCCAGATTACAATATCAGGCTCTGACTGGGACATAGCTTCAAGCGTAAGCCGTCTGAGATTGTTGAAGTTATGGAGATAGGTAGTATATCCACCTTGCCATGAATCGTGATTGTGCTGTACGGCAACAACATCCCAGACTCTATCAGGCTCCTTGCTGCGCCATTCATGCACCTTGACTCCGCCATAGACCAAAGCAATAGCCATAAGGACAATCCACAGCGAAACAAGGATGATATTCTTCTTGATGTATATGGCAAACGATGGTGCCTTGCTGTTTATGAAATCAATCAGATATCGTCCAAGGAATGCCTGCGGAACAACAACAAGGAATGCAATCCCCCATATTCCGGTTATATCTGCAATCTGGGTAAGAAGCGGAACGCGATAGAACGCATATGCGATATTCCCATAAGGGAAGCCGGCGAACCAGCTTTCGGATAAATACTCATACGCAACCCATATGATTGCCTGCACGAACCAACCTGTACGCCTGAAGAACGAATCAGCTGCCTTCAACGCAAGAAACAGCAGCATCGTCTCCAAGCCATTGATTATAGGTATCAGCAGTATCGCAAGTGCATGGAATCCTTTCAGCCAGTATGCGAAGAATATGTAGTATACGAAGCCGAAAAGGAACCCATACCCCCATACAACCTTCCATGTTGTATTCCGTATGACTGCGAACAGCGGAATCAGCGCAAGAAAACCGACAATCCATACACCATTGCCTGACATGAAGCCAGGAGATGCAATCGAAAGCGCGAACGCTGAAAAAAGTAAAGCAAGAACCTCAGAACCTAAAGTCCTGAGGCTTCTTCGATGCGGAAAATCAAGAAATCTATCTTCCAAGGTTTATTCCTCGTCCTTGCTATCTGTTGTGATATCCCAAACGAAATCCTTGAGTTCCTTACCTGCCCTGAAGAGTGCAACGCCATGCCTATCAACAGACACGACATCACCTGTCTTAGGATTGCGGGCTTTTTCCCTGCCCTTCCTGATACGGACCTCAAATGTTCCGAAACCGCGCAGCTCAATCACACGGTTATCCTTGAGTCCATCCTTGATCTCCTCAAACAGCTCATCTATGACCTGATGGATATCCGTTCGATTAAGGCCCAGCTTCTGATGAATATTCTCAATGATAGTGGCCTTTGTCAGTTTCTGATCCATGTTAATCTCCCTAAAAGACAGATCAATCAGACCATCTTATGATATGCGTGTGCGAGTCTGCTCTTCTTCCTTGCAGCTGTATTTCTGTGAATGATGCCCTTTCCTGAAACTTTATCAAGAAGCTTGCAGCTGAGAGCCATTGCTTTCTCGGCCTCTGCCTTGTCACCTGCTGCCACTGCAGCGTTGAACTTCTTAATAGCTGTACGCATCGTGCTCTTTGCTGCGCGGTTGCGAAGGCGGCGCTTTAATTCCTGACGCTCTCTCTTCTTTGCGGACTGATTAGACATTTATTCCTCCAAACATTTCCATTAAATGAAGTTATTACAATCAAACAGCTGTCAAAGCATGACAGCGATTAAAGAAGTTATCATAAAGAGAATTTGTAGTCAACACTTTGCCATGCAATGTTTTACCACCACGCTGTGGATATTCTTGGCAATCAGGTGCAAAGCTGTATGTCACTCAGCTGAGAACAACTCCTCCTGATACTCTTCTGAAAGCTCCCAATAACCGGTACCGCTGTTGAAGCTTACCTCATCTGCAGGCACTGTGAGAGTACGTCCTTCACTTGCCATGAGAGTGATTGTGTGGGAAAGGATGTTGATTTCCGTGACACGCCATAGCTCATGTTCTATCTTTATCCTTGTTCCTTCAGGTGGGCATGAGGCCTTCTCTTCCATGTAATAGTCATACTCATATGCAAGGCAGCACAGCAGACGGCCGCATGGACCGGAGATCTTCATGCTGTTAAGGGATAGATTCTGCTCCTTTGCCATCTTTATGGTGACAGGATCCATCTCCTTTGTCATTGCATGGCAGCAATAGTCCCTGCCACAGACGGAAAGGCCTCCGATAAGTCTCGATTCATCCCTTACGCCTATCTGCCTGAGCTCTATCCTCATACGGAAGACAGCAACAAGATCCTTTACAAGCTCCCTGAAATCAACCCTCTGCTCTGCGGTGAAGAAGAAAATGACCTTGGGCTCGCCCAAAAGGAAGTGCGTCGTAACAAGCTTCATGTCAAGGCCATGTTTCTTTATCTTCTCACGGCATATCCTTATAGCATACTCTTCCTTTTCAGCATTCTCTGCATATCTTGCCATCTCTGAAGGCGTTGCAAGATGATCTATCCATGTGACATCGCCATCAACCTTCATCTTCTCAGGCTCTTTGGAAATCTGGCAGTGCATGCAGGAATTGCATTGATGCTCATTTTCATCTGCACTGTAGGAGTCACTCTCCTCCTCATCACCGAAATGGAGGCAGGCACCGGTAACAGAACTGCAGCCTGGGACATAAACAGAGTTCGGTTTTGGAGCAGCTCCAATGACAACGCCAAGATCAAGGCCGAACCTTGTCTCGTACATTATAGGAGTGCCTCCATAAAGAACGCTGTCCCATGCACAGAGGGAAATATCATTGGATGCAGGGTTCTTTACAACATAGACATATGCATAATCATCGCTCTGTTCGCTTTTCTGCTTCATACTATTCGAAGCTAACACGTAGGTGGCAAATTAGCAAGAGATAGGATACCATCCGAGACATGAGAGAATGTGCAAAGAATATCGTAGGGCCGCTTATGCTCGCTCCACTTGCAGGATACACAGACAAGGCTTTCCGCATGATAGCCCACGAATGGGGCGCAGATGGTGCTGTAACTGAGATGGTAAGTGCCGAAGGCCTTGCAAGGGGCGGCGAGAAGACGGAAAAGCTTCTGGAACGATACCCTGGGGAGGAAAATCTCGTCATGCAGATATTCGCCCCATCGCATGATCCTGTAGAAAGATGCATGGACCGGCTGATTGCCCACAATCCCTCAATGATAGACATAAACTGCGGCTGTCCTGTTCCAAAAGTCGTAAAGACAGGTGCAGGTTCTGCGCTTATGAAGAATCCTGAAGAGATCGGCAGGATCGTGAAAGTGATAAGGAATGCAACAGATATCCCGGTATCCGTGAAGTTCCGGCTTGGATGGGACAGCTCTTCGATAAACTATCTGGAGTTTGCGGATCATGCAGTGGATGCAGGCGCTTCCCTCATAACGCTTCATGCAAGGACAAGAGCACAAGGCTACTCTGGCACCGCCGACAGATCTGCGTTCAGAACGCTTAAGGAGCATTTCAAAGGCAGCGATGTCCTTGTCTATGCATCTGGCGATATCTTCAGCGCAGAAGATGCAAGGACACTCATAGAGGATTACGGAATGGATGGTGTCATGTTCGCCCGTGGAGCTATTGGGAATCCTTTCATATTCCGCATGACAAAGGAGTATCTCAGAAGCGGGAAATGCAATGAGCCTGCAATCGAGGAGAGGATAAGGACAGCGCTCCATCACCTTGAGGCAGCCGTATCTTTCTATGGTGAGAATACCGCATGCAGGGAGATGCGGAAACAGCTTATGGCATATATAAAGGGAATACCGGGTGCCAATAAAGCAAAAGCGGCAATAGGCCAGGCCGTGACTTCAGAAGAGATGGACAAGGCCCTATCCATGTTGATCTAACGGATCCATTTTTGGCGATTTCCTTTGATTTTCCAATTTCAGTGTGTTAGCGTTTAAATAAAAGGAGTCAGTTATGAGGGTTTTGCTCTTAGGGTCTGGAGCTAAGGACCATGCTATCGCTTGGTGGTTCAGCAAGAGTTCTTTTCTCTCTGCCTTGTTTGTCGCTCCTGGCAATCTGGCAACACAGCGATTTGCTACGAATCTTTCAACTGTCAACATCGCAGACCCTGGTGATGTGTACCAAGCATGCGTTGATAATAAGATAGATTTCGTATTCATAGGTACTGAGACCCCGCTGTTCACAGGTGTGGTCAAATACCTCAATGATAGGGGAATAGAGACTTTCGGAGCACCTTCAGCATCTCTGAAGATAGAAGGAAACAGAGCATTCTCAAGGGCGTTCTCCGCAAGGCATAACATACCTGTTCCCCGAGGCTCTTTCTTCTCCAGGCCAGAAGATCTTGAGAAATATCTTATCAAGCACAAGGGGGAGCAGTTCATCATAAAGAGCAACTCAGTCACTCCATCGCGCATAATGCTCTCATCAAACGACACAGATGCATTGATGCACTTTGCAGCGACTCTCTTCCCCAAAGGAGATGTACTGCTTGAGGAGAATATAAAGGGAACACCTGCTACGTGTACCCTTCTTGTTGACAGGAATGGATATCTTGCACTTCCGGTAACAAGTGATTACATGAAGAAAAGCGCTGAAGACAACACACCAACGGGAGGAATGGGGGCAATCTGTCCTGTACCGCTTCTGGAGAAGCTCAAAGGAAAGATAAAGGAAAGGATAATAGATCCGACTCTTTACGGGATGAAGGTCGAACAGCTGTCATACAAAGGTGTGCTGACGCTGTCCATGATGATCAGGGAAGATGGTGAACCATACCTCGTTGATTACCATGTACGCCTCAATGATCCTGCAACACAGGCGATGGTTCCTCTCATCAACACTGATATCATATCACTGCTGTATGCAATGCGCCATGACAGGATCAATACAATGGAGCTCAGTGTTTCAGATATGTGCACTGTCGCTGTCGTGCTCGCATCAGAAGGCTATCCATTATGCCCGAAGACAGGAAAAGAGATAAACGGAATAGATTCAAGGCTGCTTGAACCGATACTTGACTATCCTGTCGTATTTGTCGGTGCAATACAGGACGAGGCAGGGAAAGCCATAACAACAGGAGGCAGGAACCTGACCGTAGTCGGCAAAGGCCGGAATCTGCAGGAAGCGAACAGAAGAGCATACGACCTTATAGAAAAAAGGAAATTCCGAGGCCTCTGGTATAGAGAGGACATCGGAAATGCCTATTTCACCTAATCTGTCTGATATGGCCTGAACCCATGGAGGCTCAATGTCATATATCAGACAGGCCGTCTTGCTTCGTAAAGGAGTATTCCGGCTGCTACTGATACATTGAGAGAGTCTATGTGGCCCCTCATCGGTATTGAAATGATATAATCACAGTTCTTGCGTACAAGCTGTGACATGCCATCACCTTCTGAGCCCATCACTATGACGCTTTTCCTGGCAAGCCTCGTCGTATATGAGGATTCACCTGCCATATCAGCACCATATACCCAGAAGCCATTTTCCTTCAGTGTTCCAAGCGCTCTGGAAAGATTCGTGACAACGGACATAGGAACGTACTGCGCAGCGCCTGATGACACCTTCACGACTGTCTCATTAGCCTGAACGGAACGGCGCTCAGGGATGATTACAAGATCAACACCGAACTGATCTGCCGAACGGAGTATTGCACCAAGGTTATGGGGATCTGTTATCCCATCAAGCATAAGCACAAGAGCCTCATCGTCATCCCCAAGCTTGGAACAGAACTCCTCCACACTTGTCTCTATCAGCCTGGATGCGCCACGTCGAGGACCTCCCATATCAAGAAGAGCACCTCTAAGGTCAGCTCCCGGAAGCATTCTCTCCAGCTCATCCCGCGATACTTTCCTGACAGCGATCTTTCCCGTAAGCTTAGCTTCCCTTATAAGAGAACTGAACTTATCAGCCTTTGTACGCTCAATATAGAGCGTAGATCCCATTCCAGCTTTCTTTACAGCTTCCTCTATTGCATGATGCCCGTATATCTTCTCACCCATCAGCCTCTGAACTCCATAGGCTCTGGCTTGGTTGTTTCCTTAAGCTCAGAAGCCAGTTCTTTCATCAATCCCCTAGCCTTGAGAGAAAGGCGCTTAGGGATCTCCACGACAACGCGCAGATACATGTCACCTGTGCCACGGCCCTGAAGTACAGGAATACCCTTGCCTTTCAGGCGAAGCATAGTGCCGGACTGGATACCAGCAGGGATCTCCACAGAAACATCATTGCCCTCGATTGTCGGAACAAGGATGGATGCGCCAAGCGTTGCCTGGGCAATCGACACCGGAACCTGAAGGTATACATCCTGCCCTTCCCTGACAAAATACTTATCCGGTCTGACAGAGATGAAGAGGACAAGATCACCTGCGGGGCCTCCATTTGTTCCTTCATCACCCTTGCCCCTGAGCGTCAGCCTAGCTCCATTATCTATACCTGCAGGAATAGTGACCATCAGCTTCTCTTTCTTTGAAACAGTCCCTGTTCCATGACAGGAAGCGCAAGGATTGTCTATCACATAGCCCCTGCCCCCGCATGTACGGCATGTTGATGCCACCTGGAAAAATCCAGAGCCCTGCATGACACGTCCGGATCCATTGCAAGTCGGGCATGTATGCCTTCCGCTGCCGCCCTGCCCTGAGCAGCTTTCGCACTTGACCTTATGGGAGAATGAAATCTCCTTCTTGCAGCCAAATGCAGCCTCCTTGAAATCAATCGTAAGATCATATCTGAAAGAGGCACCCGGCTCACCCTGTGTACGTGATGAGCGAGAACGGCCACCACCGAAGAATGATGAGAATATATCCTCAAAGCCACCTGCGCCGCCGAATATATCGGAAAAGTCACGATAGACGTTTGAGTAATTGCCAGCAGCACCGCCCTGGAAATCGTTCATTCCGCTGAAGCCGAACTGGTCATATGCCTTCCTCTTCTTTGAATCCGAGAGCACCTCATACGCCTCACTGGCTTCCTTGAATCGCTCCTCTGCGTCCTTGTCATTGGGATGGGTATCGGGATGATTAGCCAAGGCAATCTTTCTATACGCCTTCTTTATCTCTTCCTCTGTAGCGGTCTTTGAGACGCCTAGTACTTCATAATAATCTCTTTTAGCCATACCTCTCCCTCTTACGGCAGAAAGCAGCATGCTGCCATGCTGCTTCCAATTCCAGATTCATGCTCTTTATTTGACTTCTTCAAAGTCTGCATCCATCGTGCCTGAATCATTGCTGTTGCTAGATGATCCGGAAGATGCTGAAGAGCTGTTGTCTGCAGAGCTAGCAGACTGTCCCTGCTGCTGTGCCTGCTGTGCACTTTCATAGACCTTCTGTCCAAGCTCCATTGAAGCCTGCTGTACACGCTCTGTCTTGCTCTTGATCTCTTCAGGAGTCGAAGAAGCATTTGCAAGTGCATCCTTGAGTTCCTGAACCGCACTCTCGATATTGCTTCTCTCAGACGGGCTGACCTTGTCGCCATAGTCCTTGAGAGCCTTTTCAGTTGAGTATACTACGCTCTCTGCGTTGTTCCTTGCCTCGATGCCTTCCCTTGCCTTCTTATCCTCAGCTGCATGGGCTTCAGCGTCCTTGACCATCTTATCGATTTCCTGCTCGGAAAGACCTGAGGAAGATTCAATCCTGATCTTCTGCTCCTTTCCAGTTCCAAGATCCTTTGCCGATACATGGACTATGCCATTTGCATCGATATCGAAGGTAACCTCAATCTGCGGTACTCCACGCGGTGCTGGAGCGATTCCTTCAAGGTTGAATGTTCCAAGAGTCCTGTTCTGGGAAGCAAGCTCTCTTTCTCCCTGAAGTACATGTATCGATACTGCAGTCTGACCATCTGCCGCTGTAGAGAAGATCTGGCTCTTGCGGGTAGGAATCGTGGTATTCCTCTCAATGAGCTTTGTGCAGACTCCTCCAAGGGTCTCGATTCCAAGCGAAAGCGGAGTTACATCAAGAAGGAGGACATCCTTGACATCTCCCTTCAGGATACCGCCCTGTATTGCAGCTCCGACAGCAACAACCTCATCAGGGTTCACGCCCTTATGCGGCTCCTTTCCGAAAAGCTCCTTTACAAGAGCCTGAACAGCTGGGATTCTCGAAGAACCACCTACGAGTATGACCTCATCAACGCCGCTTGCTGTGATGCCAGCATCCCTGAGAGCATTCTGGCAAGGAATCTTGGATCTCTCGATGATAGGTGCAATCATCTGCTCGAACTTAGCGCGTGTGAGCTCCATCTGAAGATGAAGAGGACCGTTTGCATTAGCTGTTATGAACGGAAGATTGATTGTTGTCGTCATTGATGAAGAAAGAGTGATCTTCGCCTGCTCTGCAGCTTCCTTCAGCCTCTGCAGTGCCATTTTGTCATTGGAGAGATCTACCCCGTTCTTCTGCCTGAAATCAGCAACCATCCAATCGATGAGCACCTGGTCGATGTTATCTCCACCGAGGTGGGTATCTCCATTTGTGGACTTTACCTCAAAAACACCATCTCCAAGCTCAAGGATCGAGATATCGAAAGTACCACCGCCGAAGTCATATACAGCAATAGTCTCTTCCTTGTCGCTCTTGTCCTTGCCGAAACCGTATGCAAGGGCAGCTGCTGTAGGCTCGTTGACGATTCTCTTCACATCGAGACCTGCAATCCTTCCTGCATCCTTTGTAGCCTGACGCTGGGCATCGTTGAAGTATGCCGGTACCGTGATGACAGCCTCAGTCACGCTCTCGCCAAGATAATCCTCTGCTGTCTTCTTCATCTTCTGAAGGACGATTGCAGAAATCTCCTGAGGGGAATACTCCTTGCCCCTTATATCAACCTTTATCTCATCACCTGCTCCGGCAACAACCTTATAAGGCACCATCTTGAGCTCTTCATTCACCTCATGGTACTTACGCCCCATGAATCTCTTGATTGAGTAGACAGTGTTCTCTGGATTTGTCACCATCTGGTTCTTTGCAGGCTTTCCGACAAGTCTATCTGAATCTGTGAAGCCAACAACTGATGGAGTTGTTCTATCTCCTTCGCTGTTTGCAATGACGACTGGCTCGTTGCCTTCCATGACAGCAACGCAGCTATTTGTCGTTCCCAAGTCTATACCAATGATCTTTCCCATTTTATTTTCTCTCCATGTATCGCTTTAATTCTTTTATGAGGAAGTTCTGGCTTCCATCAACGGTAAGATAATAATGGCAGTTGCAATCGTCAATTCCTTTTAGGCTTGCCAACTACAACCTTTGCGCTTCTTATGACCTTGCCGTGGAGCTTATAGCCTTTCATGAATACCTGAAGCACCTTCTCCTTATCAAGGCCTTCCTCTTCCTTCATCATGCAGGCCTCCATCTCAGATGGATTGAAGTCCTCTCCTTCAGGAGAAAACTGCTCAAGCCCCCAGTTAGTGCTCAATACGCCCTTGAGCTGGCTCTCAACCATCTCCACGCCCTGCTTTATCGTTTCGATATCCTGAGACTTTTCTGCAGCTTCTATAGCCCTGGAGAAGTTATCAAGCGGATCGAGAAGATCTCTGATAAGAGCCTCGTTTGCATATTTGACGGCATTCTCCTTCTCCTGGCGCAGCCTCTTCTTATAGTTCTCAGTCTCAGCTGCATCACGAAGGATCCTATCGTTAAGCTCCGAAACCTTCTCCTCAAGATCCCTTACCTTTGCCTTGAGAGCTTCTGTCTCATCGAGCGCGTCTTTTTCTTCAGTCTCTTCGTTCTTCTCTTCTACTGCAGGAGTCTCCTCGACTTCCTTCTTCTCTTCTTCTGTCATAGTTCCTCGTCTCTTGTTCTTCTTACGCGACATAAAAAACCTCTGCGTACACATGAAATGTAATAACGCAGAGAAGTATAGTCAAATCAGCAGGACTGCAGATCAAGTCTCATCATCGTCGGACAGGTCAACGTCCTCAACGCGGCCTGTGAATATGTCATCAGGAAATTCCTCTATCATATCCTCAGGCTTCTTAGGACTCTCTGGCTGGGATGCATTGGCTTTCTGGAGATTGCTTATCTGAAGCTTCAGACGGACAAGCGCAGCCTCCTCATTGATCCTCTGGGCTTTTGCAGACTGCATATCGCTCTGCATCTTGTCAAGCTCCTTCGTCCTCTCCGCAAGATCGCTGTCGAGCTTGCCTCTTTCCTGCTGTGCTGTGAAAAGCTCCTCACGGGTGCGTGTGATCTGCTCGGAAAGCGCTGTAAGCTGGTCCTCCGACAGCTTGATCTTTCCCTCCAGCTCATTGAGGCGGTCAACTGCATCTGCAATCTTATCCTTCTCACCCTCTGAAAGAAGCGCTATTGTCTCCCTTGTCTCCTGCACCCTGTCAGCAAGATTCTTTATGAAGGCATTTCCATCTTCCTTCATCCTCTTATAGCTGTCTCCTATCTCGCTGAGCATTGAATCAAAGCTGCGCTGCAGGGCATCACAGGATGAGGATATGAATACATTGCGCTCACTATCGAGTGCAGATCTTGCATTCTCTGCATTCTGAAGGGCTTCCTCGATGGTCCTTCTGGTGTTCTCCTCTGCGTCCTCTCCGATACGTCTGAGTTCATCTGACGCGGCACGTATTGTCTCAGCTTCACCCTGCAGGCGTGACATGAGGGCTTCCATCTCGCCTGTGATGATATCTTTCCTATCGCCAAGCGCTGTCGCAAATGATGCACTTACAGTATCAGAAAGAGATGAGAACTCATCGCTCTTTTCCTTTATCATGCTCTCTATGCCTGCAGTGACCTCTGCCATTGCATCAGAAAGCAATGAGCGCCTCTTCTCAACATCCTCATCCTCCCTTCTGCCGAACTCATCAAGCTTTGCCCTGACATCCTCGATGGCTTTATCAATAGAAGCCTTTGCCTCTTCGCTGCGGGTATCAACGGCGTTGTTGAAGGATGAGATCGAATTCTCTGCGCTGCTTTTGAGTGCCGCTGCCTTCTCTTCAAGCACTGATAGCGTTCCATCTAGTTCATTCCTGTATGAATCAAGGGAAGTCCTGCCTTCCTCAAGGCTCTTCAGGATATCATCACGTCTGTTTTCCGTATCGATGATAGCGTCATCAGCTTTCTTTCTCTCATCTGCAGCAAAGGCCTCAAATTCAGTGCGGAGAGATGATACATATTCCCCGAAATCACTGCGGAAACGTCCAAGGGATGCACCGAATTCCTGAAGCATGTCCTGATTCTCATTGCGCTGGACCTCCGCTGCGCTTTTGAGACCTTCCTCGGTTGAAGCCACAAGACGGACATAATCACTCTTAAGATCCTGCATCTGCCCTGTAAGGCGCTCTGCATCGGCCTGGAAGTTCTCCACGAACTCATTTACGCTCTCAGCCTTCCTTACCTCTTCCTGAACAGCCTGTATCCTTGCTTCCGCCTGCTCTGTGGAAATCCTCAGCTTTTCAAGCGCTGTCTTATAGTTGACGCATACCATCTCAAGGGCGGCAAGGTCCTTATGATGCTGCGAAAGCGAATCGAGGGAATCTGCTATCTGCTTTATCATAGTCTCAGCTTCTCCGACCTTTGCCTCGACTGCCTGCTGACATTCACGGCCCGCTGTGCTGATACGCTCTATCGTGGAAGAAGATTCGTTCCTGAACGCCTTGATCTGCATATTGATATTCTTCAATGTGCGTTCATTGCGGCTTTTCCTCTTTGCTATTCCCAGAACAAGAAGGTTGAGGAAAAAAGAGATCAGGACAACCAAAACAGCGAAAATAATGTAATCCTTCGTCAACAGCATATCAAAACACCCCTATAGTACTTTCTCTCTGAATTCATCCCATGAAGAGAAGACTAGATCAGCTTTACTATACACTTTCCTGCGAGAGGGGAAAATAAGAGCGGCATGCATTCCCACACCTTTTGCACCTGTAATATCCTTGCTCTCGCTGTCACCGACATACAGGACCTCGTCAGCAGGTAATGAAATCGCATCGAGCATAGCCAGAAATGGAGTTGCTGATGGCTTTAAAGCGCCATAGTCCTCAGATGAGGCGATAAATGAGAAATATCCTTCAACGCCAAGGGCCTTGAGCTTCACACCTATGGGAAAGTCTGAAAGCGCACATAGCTTATAGCTTCCAGAAGCCTCCTCCAGGGCTCTCTGCATGCCGGGATAGCCTTTTATTGATCTGAAGACATGCTCCCAGGGCTTTCTGAAGACACGCTCTTCCTTGGCTGCAAACCACCCTGTCCTGTTCCTGCCTGGATACATTATATCAGCTTCACGCTTCTGGAATTCAGCAAGCGATACCGCTTCCCTGGCCTCAAGGCCATCTTCCTTCCTTATTTCACGTCTCATTGCGTTATACCGTATGGCAAACGGAAGATGAAGGATAGATGTCAGCGCAAGACGGATGTTCAGGGCATATTTCGGATACAGGGTTCCATCTATGTCAAAAGCGATCGCCTTGATGTGCCAATCCTCAGCAAGTCCCATATCATTTCCTCTTCTGCTTCTGGTTGCGGACGATCTTCTCTGCGTTCTCCCTTGCCTTGCCTTTCCTGGCCTTGCCCCCCGGCTTTCTTGCAGTTCCGCCTTTCTTCGGCTTTCCTTCGCTGCTTTTCATGACACGCTGCACAGCGCTCTCGTTCTTTGAAGGCCCCTTATCATGAAGGCTTGGATTGCGCCGTCTTTCACGCAGCGATATCTCAACAGGGACATTCGCGAAACCGAAATCACGGCGGATCATATTCTTGAGATAAGAAACATATGTTTCAGGGAATCCGTGTATTCGATTCACGAAGAAAAGGAAACGGACAGGTGTTGCAGAAACCTGTGTCCCGTATAGCACCTTATAATGCCCCTGCGGACCACGTGGGGGCTCGTTGTCATGAGTCCAGCTTTGAAGCGCTGTATTGAGAGCAGATGTATCAATACGCTTGTTAAGCTGCCTCCATACGCTCCAGACCATATCGAGCATCTTTCCGATATCAACACCATCGAGGGCTGAGATAGGCATCAGAGGTGCAAACGAAAGTATCGGGAAGAGAAAGCGCACCCTGTCCTTTATAGCTTCAATCTCATTAGGCGTTCCCTTCAGGAGATCCATCTTGTTAAGGACCAGAAGCACGCCCTTACCTCTCCGGACGATAAGATTCGCGATCTTCTTGTCCTGATCGGAGATTCCCTCTGTAATGTCAATCATAAGAAGGACGACATCTGCATCATCTATGGTCTTGATTGCTCTGTTCACAGAGTAATACTCAACATCATCGTCAACCTTGCTCTTCCGTCTGATTCCAGCTGTATCGAGAACTGTATACTCAGTACCCTTATAGATGAACGTTCCACGCATCACATCACGTGTAGTGCCTGCTATAGGGCTTACGATTGAGATATCACGGCCTGTAAGGAGGTTCATAAGCGTGCTCTTGCCGGTATTCGGCTTGCCAAGTATTGCCAGCTTTATGGTCTCAGGCTCTTCAGGCTCTTCCTCTGTACGCTCAAGATCAAGCATGCCAAGAAGCGTATCCTCAAGATCCTCTATTCCAAGTCCATGCGCTGCTGATATCCCAACAACCCTCTGATAGCCATACGAGAAGAAGTTCCAGACAAGATCCGAGCGCTTTACGTCATCTATCTTGTTCACGCAGAGCACAACCTTCTCTGTATACGGCCTCAGCTCTTCAAGAAGAACCTGATCCTCCCTTGTTACTTCCATGCAGTCCATCAGGAAGATGATTGCATCGCTTATTGAAAGAAGGGAAAGGGATTTGTCGCTAACGGCATAATCAAGGCCATCCTTATCAAGCTTGACTCCGCCTGAATCAACAAGAGTGACTGGATTGTTTCCCAAAAGCCACCTTTCAGGAATCGGGTCACGTGTAACTCCTGGGGTTGGATCTGTAATCGCACGCCTTTTGCCGATCAGCCTATTGAACAGCGTTGATTTGCCTACGTTCGGTCTTCCTATTATCGAGATGAGAGGAAGCCTTGTATCTATATCTGCCTTATTCCTGATATCAAGCTTTTCCACAATTGAATTCCTTAAGAGCCTTCTCTATTTCCTTGGCATCTGAAAGAGAGAGTACATGATTTACAAAGGAGGCACAACTGGAACGGCTGAGCTTTCTTATGCGGCGTCTTGCCTCAGCTATCGAAGATGGTGCCATTGAAAGCTCATCAAGCCCAAGTCCTATAAGTATTGGAAGATAATCAGCATAGCCCGCCATCTCACCGCACATCGATACGGGAATACCGTTTTCATGGGCACTGTCAACGATATGCTTGAGAAGCCTAAGGACAGCCGGATGAAGTGGTCTGTACAGGTATGATATCTTCTCATTGCTTCTATCCACGGCAATAGTGTACTGGATCAGGTCGTTCGTGCCGATTGACATGAAATCAACGTACCTGGCAATCACATCTGCGGTTATCGCAGCAGATGGGACTTCTATCATCGTACCGATCTTTATATCATCAGCGAACTCAATACCTTTTTCCCTGCACTCATCCTTAACGCTGTCAAGGAATGCTATGACAGACTGCAGTTCCTCAGATCCTGATATCATCGGGAACATCAGGCGTACATCGCTATAGCCAGCAGATGCCTTGAGTATGGAGATAAGCTGATCGCGGAACAGATCCTTCTCCTCCAGACAGAGCCTGACAGCTCTCCATCCGAGTATTGGATTCTCCTCCTTGATCTTCATCTCATTCGGGATCTTATCCCCACCTATATCATAAGTACGGAATGTAACCGGGCCATAAGGGGACATACGCTCAACAGTCTCTCTATAGATTGCAGATCGCTTTTCATTATCCGCATAATCCGGAAGCATCATCAGGAATTCTGTCCTGAAAAGCCCTATTCCATCTGCACCGGCCTTTATAAGCGATTCGATGCCATCAAGCCCTTCTATATTCCCCATAAGCTTCACTGCAAAGCCATCTGCAGTAACAGCTCCTTCGATGTCCTCCCCGAGCGCAGCTTCTTTCCTGATTTCCTTGTCTAGCTTCTTCCTATATAGCGACCTTGTCTTTCTATCCGGATTGATGACCACATTGCCTGTCTTTCCATCCATAGCAATCGTATCTTCATCACTGACCTCAAAAGAAAGAGAGGAAAGGGCAAATACCGATGGGATATTCATGGATCTGGCAAGGATAGCTATATGGCTTGTGATTCCGCCTTTATCAAGGCACAGTCCTTTTACATTGGAAAGATCCATTGAGATCATCTCAGATGGCTGAAGATAGTCAGCCACAAGGATTGCAGGATAAGGAACATTGATCTCAAGACGGGAACTTGAAAGTATTTCGGATATCAGGCGGCCGGAGATATCCCTCAGATCGGCAATACGCTCTTTGAAGAAGTCATCATCCACACGTTCAAGGAGCGATACGTATTTATCTGTAGCCGCCTCAACAGCCCATGCCGCATTATGCTTCCTCTCCTTGATATTCCCCCTGATAAGGGAAAGATAATCAGGATCCTCAAGCATTGCCTTGTAAACTGCAAGGATAGCCTCTCCTTCGTCCCCATCTGCTTCTATCGCGTCAATCTCAGCATGGGTTCTCCTGTAGGCGCTCTCAAATTCCTGGAGCGCGGCATCTGCATCATCTACGGTATCGTATGAAACATAGACTTCACTATGGCGAAAGACATATGCCTTCTCCACTACTATTCCTGATGATATACCAATGCCACATCGCTCTAACATAACAGAATCTTAACGCGAAGAGGGAAAACGTTGAAGGGGCTTATCTGGTGAATCTTTCTATGCTCAGAGCTTTCCCCGTTTCTGTATCCACTTCGATTATCACTCCCTGCATATGCCCCTCTCCTTCTGCTACCTCGCTTTTGATCGGGAGCTGTGTAAGCTGCCGTTCAATGGACTTCTCTGGAGACGACCCTATCACAGCATCTACAACACCGGTAATCCCAAGATCCGTTATATATGCTGTTCCCTTAGGGAGTATCTTCTCATCTGCTGTCTGTACATGTGTGTGCGTGCCGACAACAGCGCTGACCTTGCCATCAAGGAAAAAGCCCATAGCTTCCTTTTCCTCTGTATTTTCAGCATGGAAATCAACAAGGATGACCTTTACGGAACGCCCTATGTCACGAAGCGCTTCCGATACTCTTTTGAATGGATCATCGATAGGGCTCATAAGGACCCGTCCCTGGGCATTTATGACAGCATACTCAAGCTCGCCTTTCTTCCTGACAGTCCAGCCACGGCCACTGCATGGCTCCGGATAATTAACAGGCCTGAGGATGGTATCTTCCCTATCCAGAACGGGAATGATATCATCCTTCTGCCAGATATGGTTGCCGCTTGTTATCACATCAACGCCCATTGCCCTGAATTTGTGGAAATCATCCTCGCTTATACCAAAGCCACCTGCAGCGTTCTCACCGTTGGCAACCACGACGTCTATGTTCTTTTCCCTTACAAATGAAGAGAGCCCCAGAAAGAGGGCTCCCATTCCAGCACTTCCCGATACATCTCCAAGCATCAGGATACGTGCGATCTTTCCACGCATAATTACCTCGCGTACTCTGTAACCCTGGTCTCCCTTATGATAGTCACCTTGATCTTTCCAGGATACCTGAGTTCAGCTTCAATCCTCTCTGCAATGCCTACAGCGATCTTCTTTGCATCCTCATCGGAGACCTTTTCGCTGTTGACCATTATCCTAAGCTCACGTCCAGCCTGAATAGCGAATGCATTATCGACGCCATCGAAGCTCTTCGCAATATTCTCAAGCGATTCAAGACGCTTGATATAGTTATCGAGGCTTTCGCGTCTAGCACCAGGACGAGCCGCTGAAATAGCATCTGCAACCTGGACGATGATGGCTTCTATGCATGTCGGCTCTGTATCGTTATGGTGGGCAAGCACGCAATTCACGACACGTGGGTCCTCTCCAAGACGCTTGACAAGCTCCGCACCAAGCTCTGCATGGTTGGCTTCGCTCTCTGTCTCAGCACCCTTGCCGATATCATGCAGAAGACCTCCACGCTTGGCAATCTCAGCATCTGCACCGACTTCAGAGGCAATCATTCCTGCAAGTATCGCAACCTCCTTGGAGTGCAGAAGGACATTCTGCCCATAGCTAGTACGGAAATGCAGGCGGCCAAGCGCACGGATAAGCTCCGGTCCCATATTATGGAAACCAAGGTCAAAGACAACCTTCTCACCCTCATCCACGATTATGCGGCCAACTTCCTTGGAGACTTTGTTGACCATCTCCTCGATGCGTGCAGGATGTATACGCCCATCCTGGACAAGGCGTTCAAGCGCAACTCTTGCGATTTCCTTCCTGACAGGATCGAAACATGAGATAACGACCGCTTCTGGGGTATCATCGATGATGATATCAACACCGGTAAGGGTTTCAAGGGTTCTGATATTCCTTCCTTCCCTTCCGATGATCCTTCCCTTCATCTCATCACTTGGCAGTGACACAGATGCGGTTGTGGTCTCTCCTGAAACCTCAGTTGCAAGGCGCTGTATGGATGTCACTATGATATCACGGGCAACCTTATCAGCCTGCACCTGAGCTTCCTGCTCAATCTTGTTCACATAAACCTGACCATCTCGTTCAGCTTCCCTCTTCATCTGCTCAATAATGAGGTTCTTTGCCTCTTCCTGAGTCATCGAGGCAACCCTTTCAAGCTCTTCAGAAAGCTTCTTCGTCTGATCTTCGGTTTCCTTTTCCTTGAGGCTTATTGCCTCCTCTCTCTCTCCCAGCTGTTGTTTTATTCTTTCGAGTTCCTGCTGTCTATGCTCAAGATTCTCTTCCTTCTGCAGCAACCTTCTTTCAGATTTCTGCAGCTCGAATCTTCGCTCCCTAGCCTCTCGTTCCTGCTGCTGCTGTTCTTTCAGGAGCTTATCACGAGTTTCTAGGATTATCTCACGGGCTTCAGCTTCAGCCTTTGAAACAGCATCCTCTGAAATCCTCTGAGCTTTCTGCTCAACCGAAGTGAGCTTCGATTTTGCGTATATCCAACGGGCCAAGAAGCCTATTGCAATGCCAGCGAACAGACATAGGAGGGAGAAGATAAAAGTCATCATTTGTTTGCTCCTCCTCCAGTCATCTAATGTTCTGATATTGTAGCAAAGTCGAACAACTGTCAAGGTGAGTTTTTTAGACACATCACTATTCTTGTGGATGCTAATGAAAAAAAGAGTGCATTACGCAATATATAGCGATATTCGGAAATGAAAAAAACCGCCACGCATCGTGACGGCTTCAGGCTATGCCTGTTTTACCTTCCATGGTTCGGAAGCTTAGTTGGAGGCTTTCTCCTTGGACTTCTTGTCCTTGCTTGCAGCTTTCTCTTCCTTCTTTGTCTTCTCGACAAGCTCAAGTATTACCATCTCTGCTGCATCGCCAAGTCTGTTTCCAGTCTTGAGTATGCGGGTATATCCGCCATTTCTCTCTGTGAAGAGAGGTCCAATCTCCTTGAAAAGCTTGTTCACGACTGCCTCATCGTAGATATAACGGGCAGCGACACGGCGATTGTGTACCGAATCAACTTTTGAACGTGTAATAAGCTTCTCAGCCATCTTCCTTACCTCAAGCGCCTTTGCCTTGGTTGTCTCGATCCTCTCATACTTGAGAAGTGATGTTACCATGCTGCGCATGAGTGCTTTGCGCTGACTTGATTTACGGGAAAGCGCATTGTATCCGATCCTATGCTTCATTGTTCTCTTCTTCCTTGTTCTCTGGAACTTTGATAGACGTCTTCAAAACACTGAAGTCAGTCATGCCAAGCGTAAGGCCCCACTCCCTGAGCTTATCCTTGATCTCAGACAGCGACTTCTTGCCGAAGTTCCTGGTCTTGGCAATTTCATCTTCAGTTTTCCTTGCAAGATCACCAATCGTCTTGATTCCTGCATTCTTAAGGCAGTTGGAAGAACGCACTGTAAGCTCAAGCTCCTCAACTGGAGTATCGAGCAGGTGGCGAATCCTCTCCTCTTCCTCATCTGCTTCTTCTGTTGTGCAGATCTTTCCCTCATCAAAATTGATGAAGATCGTGAAGTGCTCCTTGATGATCTTAGCAGCTTCACCTAGAGCATTCTCTGGAGAAATCGTTCCATCTGTCGTGATTTCAATCGTAAGCTTCTCATAGTCGTTTCTCTGACCAACCCTTGTCGGCTCGATTGAGTACTTCACTCTCTTTACAGGAGAATAGAATGCGTCAATTGAGATAACACCCGGCTCTTCAGAGTACTTCTCGTTCAGCTCAGATGGGACATAACCTCTTCCAAGGTCAATCTGCACTTCCATCTCCAGATCGCAGTCGTCCATCATGGTAAAGATAGGGAGATCGGGATTCGTTACCGTTACCTGATCGCGCTCAAAATCCTTACCTGTTATGACGCCTGGCCCCTTGCATGGAATCGTGAGGACTGTTCCCTCGCTATCTTCCGGCATACTGATCTGCAGTTTCTTAATGGCTGCAATGATATCACTGATATCTTCCCTGACTCCAGTAAGTGGCTCGAACTCAGATGTAACCATGTGCGCTTCCCTGTTATCGGTATCACCGAAGGTCGTGAAGCGGATTGCTGTCACGGCATATCCCTGAATCGAGGAAAGGAGGACACGGCGAAGCGTATTACCTACAGTTGTTCCAAACCCTCTTTCGAAAGGATAGGCGACAAACACACCACGGTCAGCTGTCGAGACTGTGTGATCAAGAGTGACTCCCGCGGGTCTCTTAAACCCTTTGAGAAGATTTTTCCTAGCCATTATAGCTCCTTATTACAGCTGCGGGAAAACCCGCAGTCAATCAGACACGGCGAGTCTTGCGAGGACGACAACCGTTATGCGGAATCGGGGTAACGTCTCTGATAGTGCGGACTTTGAGCCCAAGCACGCCAAGGGTCCTGATAGCGCTTTCACGACCAACACCAGGTCCCTTTACATAGACATTCACTTCCCTAAGGCCGAAGTCCATAGCCTTCTTTGCTGCTGTCTCACATGTTGTCTGAGCAGCATACGGTGTGGATTTCTTTGCACCGCGGAATCCGAGTCCACCTGCAGAGGCCCATGCAATCGCATTGCCTGCGATATCGGTAATCGTAATGATCGTATTGTTGAAGGTTGCCTGGATATAGACATTTCCTTCGATTACGGTCTTCTTTGTCTTTTTCTTTACGTTAGCCATTTCTCACCTGCCCCTTATTTCTTCTTATTGGCGACAGTCTTCTTTCTGCCCTTTCTGGTCCTAGCGTTGGTCTTGGTCCTCTGTCCGCGGACAGGAAGCCCCTTCCTGTGCCTCAGTCCTCTGTAGCAGCCAATATCCATCAGCCTCTTGATGTTGAGAGCAACTTCGGTGCGAAGATGACCTTCGATCTTATACTCGTCCTCGATAACCTTTCTCAGGAGAGCAAGCTCATCACTGGACAGTGTATTGATCCTTACGTCTGGATCGATATTCGTCTTCTTGCAGATATCGTCAGCAGACTTCCTGCCGATACCATAGATATATGTCAGTGCGATTTTTACTGCCTTGTTAGGCAGGTCAACACCTGCTATACGTGCCATTCATGGCCTCCTGTTATTTCTGTCTCTGCTTGTGCTTCGGGTTCTCGCAGATAATGCGCACAACACCGGCACGTCTGATAACCTTGCACTTATCGCAAATTGGTTTGACACTAGCTCTTACTTTCATTTCCAAGCTCCCAATTAGAATTTCTTTAGCCTGCGCTTCTTTGCATCAACAAATCCATCATGATGATGCATCTTCATCATTGCGTCAAGCTGTCTCATTGTCTCGAGGTCAACGCCTACGAGGATGATCAGAGAAGTTCCGCCGAAAAGCATAGCAACGCTTGCCGGGAAATTGAAGAACATCTGGATGAGCGTCGGTATCAGGGCAATGAATGCCAGGAATACAGAGCCCGGAAGAACGATTCTGTTTAGAACCTTCGTAAGATACTCTTCAAGCTTCTCATTTCTAACCCCTGGAATCGAACCACCGTTATCACGGATATTCTTAGCCATCTCAATCGGATTGAGGCTCACCTGCGTATAGAAGAATGCAAACGCAATGATGAGAAGGGTGTATATGATAAGATATGGTGCACCCTGAGGATTGAGGAAATCAGAGATTGCCCTCAACCATCCGATATTCGAGTTATAACCAAGCTGCAACGGGAATGAAAGGAGAGTTGATGCGAAGATTACAGGGATAACTCCTGACGGATTGATCTTGAATGGGATATAAGAGCTCTGAGAGCCATACATCTTTCTTCCGACAACACGGCGGGAATACTGTACTGGAATCTTCCTCTGTCCCTTCTCCTCGTACACAACAAGAGCAACAACGAAGAAGAACATCACGATAACCACGATGAGCGATACAGGATTGAGCACTCCAAGCTGAATGCTTCTGACCATCTGGTACGAAGCTGACGGAATACGGGCAACGATACCTGCAAAGATAAGGAGCGAAATACCGTTACCGACGCCTTTGTCAGTAATCTTCTCACCAAGCCAGACCATTGTCATCGAGCCAGCTGTCACGGTAATCATGGCGACGATAGTGAAAGGAACCCTTCCGATTGCGATTGCACCTGGAATGCTGGAAGCATACACGGATGCTGCAAGAGACTGGATTGCACTGACGATTATCGAACCATAACGAGTATACTGCTGTATCTTCTTTGAACCCTGAGGATCCTGCGCGAGCTTCTTAAGCGATGGAATGACAAGCATCAGCAGCTGCATGATGATCTGCGTGCTGATGTATGGCATTACTCCAAGCATGAAAATCGAGAAGTTAGCGAAGGCACCACCAGAGAAGAAGTTCAGATACTCAGTAAACGAGTTCGAGTTATACTCGAAATAGCTGAGGACAACCCCTGGGTTTACGCCAGGGATCGGAAGGATTGCTCCTACTCTTGTTACCGCAAGGATAGCAAAAGTAAAGAGTATTCTCTTCTTTATGTCCTTCATTCTGAACATTTCTACCAGAGTGTTTGCCATTTCTGTCTCTACCTTACCTCTCCGCCAACAGCCTTGATCTTCTCTGCAGCTGTTGCGCTTATCTTGACTCCGTCAATGACAAGCTTCTTTGAGATCTCGCCATCGGCAAGGATCTTGGCTTCTGCCTGTCCCTTGATAAGTCCCTTAGCTTTGAGAGTCTCAGCTGAAACTGTCTCACCCTCTGCAAATACTCTATCAAGCTCTGCAACTGAGATTGGCTGTCTCTCTACCTTGAATGGGTAGTTTGAGAAACCACGTCTTGCAAGACGCCTGTAGAGAGGCATCTGTCCGCCTTCGAATCCGAGACGGACTCCACCACCTGAGCGGCTGTTCTGGCCATCATGGCCTCTTCCGCAAGCTCTGCCCTTGCTGGATGCGCCGCGACCTACTATCGTCTTCCGGGTAGTTGCCCCGGCTGGTTTTACGATCTGTGCCATTTAGACCTCCTCAACCTTTACCAGGTGAGCAACTGTGCGAACCATGCCAAGAGTTGATGGATTCGCTTCGTGAACAACGGAACTGGAAATCTTTCCAAGTCCGAGAGCCTTTATGGTCTTTCTCTGCTTTGGAAGAGTTCCTGCCAGTCCCTTTACGAGTGTGATCTTTATCTGTGCCATGGTTAACTCCACATCTCCTTCAGAGTCTTGCCCCTAGAAGCTGCAACCTCAGCAGCATCATACATATGCTCAAGTGCATCAAATGTTGCCTTGACTGTATTGATGCCATTCCTGGATCCGAGAGACTTCGAAAGAACGTCCCTGATTCCAGCAGCATCACATACAAGACGAACAGCACCGCCAGCCTTGACTCCTGTTCCAGGAACAGCTGGGCGAAGGAGTACTGATGCGCTCTTGAACTTTCCAACGATATCGTGAGGAATTGTCGTTCCCTTGAGAGGTACTGTGATCAGGCTGTTCCTAGCCTTCTCCGTAGCCTTTCTGATAGCGTCAGTAACATCGTTAGCCTTACCAAAGCCATAGCCTACCCTACCGTCACCGTAACCAACTACAACAAGAGCTGAGAAAGAGAATCTTCTACCACCCTTTACAACCTTGGCAACACGGTTGAGCTTTACGAGCTTCTCGATGCTTCCGTCCTTAACTTCTCTGTCTTTTGCCTTATCCATTATCTGCTCCTAGAACTTGACTCCGGCCTTTCTAGCGCCATCAGCTATAGCCTTGATGATACCATGGTAAAGATAACCATTGCGATCAAAGACAACGCTGTCGATATTCTTCTCAAGAAGTCTCTTTCCAACAACCTCGCCAAGCTTCTCAGCGTCAGCGACTGTATTTCTGAGGTTCCTGAGATCAGCTTCAACGGATGAGGCGGATACGATCGTATTGCCGACTGTATCGTCGATAACCTGGACGTACATGTGGTAATTCGATCTGAAGACAGTCATTCTCGGTCTTGAGGCAGTTCCGGAGATTCTCTTCCTGATATGAAGCTTCCTCTTAAGATGCCTTCTGTTCTTGTCGATCATTCTGTTCATACTTCCAAACCGCCTTATTTCTTACCACCGGACTTACCAACCTTGCGGCGGATAGTCTCGTCTTCGTACTTGATACCCTTGCCCTTGTTAGGCTCTGGTCCTCTGAGAGAACGGATTTCCGCAGAAACCTTGCCAACCTGTGCCTTATCAATGCCAGACACAGTAAGCTTTGCAGGGCCTTCTGCCTCAATCTTGATACCCTGAGGAATCATGTACTCAATTGGAGTTGAATAACCGAGATTGAGAGTGAGGATATCACCCTTGACCTCTGCTCTGTATCCAACGCCATTGATCAGGAGAACTTTCTGGAAACCCTTGGATACACCAATGATCATGTTATTGATCAGCTGGCGATAAAGCCCATGATAGCTCTTTGAAAGCTTCTCATCATCGTGCCTTGTCACAAGCACCTCATTGTCCTTGACTTCAACCGTAACATCTGGGCGGACTGTAAGAGAGAGCTCTCCCTTCGGTCCCTTGACAGATACGATGTTTCCGTCAACCGCAACACTGACCTTCTCCGGTATCTGCACCGGAAGCTTACCTATTCTAGACATGCTTCCCCCCTACCAGATTGTGCAGATGATCTCACCGCCGACACGGGCTTCCTTAGCCTTCTTGCCGGTAATGACACCTGTCGAAGATGATACAACCACAACGCCAATGCCATTATAGACAGATGGCATATCCTTATAGCCGCAATATACACGGCGACCAGGAGTGGAGATACGCTCAAGGCCGTGGAGCACAGGGCGCTGATCCTCTGTATACTTGAGGAAAACCCTTATATATGTCACATCGTCCTTGGTTACTTTCTTGAAGTTCTTGATGAAACCCTCGTTCTTAAGGATCTTGACGATCTGGAGCTTAAGATTCGAAGCCGTTACATCAACCTTCTCGTGCTTTGCCTGACTAGCATTTCTGATCTTAGTCAGCATATCTGCAATTGGATCACTAACTGCCATATTGAACTCCTACCAGCTTGACTTCGTTACGCCAGGAATCTGGCCTTCGCTAGCCAGCTTTCTGAAGCAGATTCTGCACATATCGAACTGGCGCATATAACCACGCGGACGACCGCATATGCGGCAACGATTATAGCTGCGCGTGGAGAACTTCGGATCCTTCTTAGCCTTGATAATCAGAGATTTCTTTGCCATTCTAAAAGCTCCTTATTTTGCAAACGGCATTCCAAGAGCCTTAAGAAGAGCGAAACCCTGCTCATCGTTCTTAGCCGTTGTGACTATCGCGATGTTCATTCCGCTGATTCTCTCGATCTTGTCATAGTCGATCTCTGGGAAGATTATCTGCTCGGTAATTCCGAGAGAGTAGTTCCCGTGTCCGTCAAACGCATTAGGATTAACTCCCTTGAAGTCCTTAACACGAGGAAGAGCGATTGAGATGAGGCGCTCGAGGAAATACCACATATTGTCTCCACGAAGCGTTACCATTGCTCCAATCTCCTGGCCTTCCCTGATCTTGAAGTTAGCGATTGACTTCCTGGCCTTTGTCTTCACTACATGCTGGCCAGTGATCTGCTCAAGCTCCTTGACGGCTGCGTCGAGAAGCTTCTTGTTAGTCGTAGCTTCACCAACTCCTACGCTGACAGTGATTTTCTCAAGCTTAGGGATCTGCATAACGGACTTGAAACCGAAATCCTTCATAAGCTGAGGCGCTACGGTCTCTACGTACTTCTTCTTGAAATTCGGTACGAACTTTTCCTCTGCCATATTAGAGCACCTCTCCTGTCTTCTTTGCGTAACGGACCTTCTTGCCGTTCTCAAACTTATATCCGATCCTTGTCACCTTATCCTTGGAGACAAGCTGCACGTTTGAAACGTGGATCGGAGCCTCGATTTCCACGATGCCACCCTTATCCTGAGGGTTTCTCTTCTTCTGGGTCTTCTTTACCATATTGGCACCCTGGACATAGACCCTTTCATTTGATGGGTCTATCTTGATGATCTTACCGGTGCGGCCCTTGTCCTTTCCGGTAATGATCATGACTGTGTCGTTCTTCTTCAGTCTCATGGCTACTCCTACAACACTTCCGGTGCAAGTGAAACGATCTTCATGTAGTTTTCACGAAGCTCTCTCGCTACTGGCCCAAAGATACGCTTACCGCGTGGGTTATTGTTGGCATCGATGATAACGCAAGCATTGTCATCGAACCTGCTATAGGTACCGTCAGGTCTGCGGTATTCCTTCTTAGTACGAACAATGACAGCCTTGAGAACGTCGCCTTTCTTTATAGCTCCGTTCGGAAGGGCGTCTTTAACGGCTACGACGATGATATCGCCAACGCCGGCTACATACCTATGGCTGCCGCCGAGGACTTTGATGCACTGCACACGCTTTGCACCGCTGTTATCTGCGACATTAAGATAAGT
>CALXLI010000005.1 GCA_944389155.1 uncultured Spirochaetaceae bacterium
AGAAGTGCATTCCCTGCCTTCTAAAGAGGCAACTGGGATTACCCAGCCAGAGGGAAGCTCCATCTATAACTGCAAGGTTTAGATGGAGAGGCTTCACTATTAAATCATCAGCACCCCCGTTGTTACCGCAAGAGAGATTATGATTGCCACTATCATTGGGCCTTTGAAGTAGGATGTAATGAATGCAGCGCATACTCCGACAAGGCCAGCTATCCACTCTTCCCCGAAATCCGTAAGCGCAAGCGGGAATATGAGAGCCCCAAGAGACGCAACAGGCAGGAGCATCATGCACTTGCGGATGAACTTCGGAAGCCTTGTAAGGAATGATGAAGCGAAATATGGGATGATACGCGGCAGAAGCGTAACGAGCGAACATGTCAGGATAAGAGCAAGCTTATTCAAGGCCAGCCTCCTTATCAGTATAGATGAATGCGCCGAAGATCGTTGCGAGAATAAGCGATATCAGGAAGGAAACTCCTGTACTCATATTCAGGACGAGTATCAATATGGTGTTTGAAAGCGCTGAGAACGCTGCAACGAAAAGTGCTTTCACATGCTTTCTGGTCTCAGACCCAAGAAGAGAGGCAAACATTGCATAGACTGTTATCACAGCTGCTTTCTGCACGACTTCAGGCAGGAATGTCCCTCCTATATACCCCAAAGCTGTTCCCGATACCCATCCTGCATAGGATGTGAATATAAGGCCAGCCATATAGCTATATGTCAAAGGAGAACCTTTGAACGATGAGACAGCAAAGACCTCATCTGTCGTGCCGAAGCCGCACATTATCCTTCCTGGAATCGATTTCTTATCCTTAAGCCTTGTCGAAAGCGATGCTGCCATGAATATATAGCGGCTGTTGATGAAGAACACAGACAGGGCAATCTCAAACAGAAGAGAGCCTGCGTTATATAGGTTCATCATCAGGAACTGTCCGGAACCTGCAAAGTTTGTAAGGCTTACAAGAACACCCTCTACGAACCTGAACCCGCTGTTCCGTGTCAGGAGACCGAAGGCAAGAGCTGTAGTGAAATAGCCAAGGAATATCGGAAAGCCATCACGGATTCCAGAGAGCATGTCGCGCGATCTATTGCCCATAGTAATCCCCCATGAGAGAAAGAGCCGCCTCTGTGCCATCGATTGCAGCGGAGACTATGCCACCTGCATACCCAGCGCCCTCTCCCGCAGGATAAAGCCCCCTGCCCTGTTTCATACCCTCATCCCTGAGTATCCTTATAGGAGAGGATGTACGTGTTTCAGGGGCTATGAGAAGAGCATCGTCCGTTATGAACCTTGAACGGCTCATCCTTCCAAAGGCCTTGAGGCCATCCCTCAGAGAAGACGAAATGATAGGAGGAAGTACATCATCAAGCCGTGTCGGAACAACACCAGGATGATAGGTCGTCCTTATAACGCTTGGTGCTTTATCCTCAATGAAATCAACAAGGCGCTCAGCAGGAGCGGCAAAGCCAGGATTCCAGCACCTTCTTTCTATATCCTCTATATACCTCAGCATTGCAAAAGGATCTTTTTCAGGAAGATCGGAGCATCTGAGCTCAACAACTATGCCGCTGTTGGCGAACTCCCCTCTCCTGCTCTTCGGGGACATGCCATTCACCACAAGATGCCCCTCTTCTGTCGATGCAGGGACAATGGATCCACCTGGGCACATGCAGAATGAATAGACTCCCCTTCCATTCACCTGGGTGACAAATGAGTATGAGGCAGGAGGAAGGTACAATCCACGATCCTTCCTATGATACTGCATAGCATCGATAAGGCTTTGCTTGTGTTCAACCCTTACACCGACTGCCGTGCTTTTCGCCTCAAGGGAATACCCTGAAGACTGCAATGAATAGTATACATCCTTCGCACTGTGTCCGGTTGCAAGTATCACGGGAGCTATGATTTCCTCTCCGCTTGAAAGCCTGACACCGATAGTCTCATCACCTTTCCTTACAAGCCCTGCAACGAGCGTTGAGAACCTTACATCGCCGCCATGCCTGATTATCTCACAGCGCATATTCTCAATTATCCCAGGAAGCTTATCAGAACCGATGTGAGGATGGGAGTCGTAAAGGATTTCCTCATCCGCGCCGAACTGGACAAATAGACGCAGGACCTTGCCAGCATCCCCGCGCTTTGATGATCTTGTATATAGCTTTCCATCTGAGAATGCACCAGCGCCACCTTCACCGAAGGCATAGTTCGATTCAGGATCCAGGATTCCCTTCTGAGATAGAAGCGCTGTATCACGAAGCCTCTCCCTGACGCTCTTGCCGCGTTCAATGAGTATAGGCGCTATACCGTGCTCAAGGAGCGTAAGGGAAGCAAATAGCCCCGCGGGGCCTGCACCTACGACAATGGCCTTGCCCTTCCCAGCGTCCTTGAATGAAACAGACTCAGGCCCCAGCTTCTTCTCTCCATAGTACAGTCTTATGCGCATCTGTATCTTCACATCCTGTCGCCTTGCATCGATGCTTTTGCGGATTATCGTGAAATCATCAGCACTGCCGCCCGCTTTCCTTGAAGCAATTGCAAGGATGGAGGATGCGGACGCAGCCTCCTCTGGGGATAATGAAATATCAACATCTCGAATCATACTGGTATATATTAAATAAGGGATGAGGTCTGTTCAATCTCCACGCTTAGACTGTACAATCGCATTGTGAATATCCTATCTATTGAGAATCTTGAAAAGACACTGAAGGATGAGCCACTATTCGAAGGGGTCACCCTAGGCCTTGAAGATGGTGAGAAGGTCGGAATCGTCGGCAGGAACGGCACAGGCAAGTCTACCTTCCTCAAGACTGTCATGGGAATCATCGCACCAGATGAAGGCAAGGTATCGCAAAGAGCCGGTACTGATATGGTATACCTTGAGCAGACCGTAAGCTATGGCAGCGGCGCTACGGTACGTGACTATCTCTACGAGGCAGAAGACCGGAAGATCAAGATACTCATTGAATACAGGAAGGCTCTTGATGACGGCAATGAAAGGGAATACCAGAGCCTGTATGACAAGATAGAGAAAGAAGGGCTTTGGGATATCGAGCATGAATACGAGGCAATAATCGAAAGCCTTGGAGAGAAGATACAGGGCGACAGGCTGATGGAGACCCTATCAGGAGGACAGCAGAAGAAAGTTGCGATTGCCCGTGTTCTCTCCCTCTCCCCCGATATCCTCCTTCTCGACGAACCGACAAACCATCTTGATATAAAATCAATCGAATATCTTGAGAACTGGATAAAGAACAGCAGCAAGGCTGTAATGATAGTCACGCATGACCGTCATATACTCAACGAGTGCTGCTCCACGATATGGGAACTCGATAGGAAGCGCTTCTACCGTCATCCGGGATCATTCACATCATATCTTGAAAGACGTGAAGAGAGGCTGAGGATGGCTGAGAAGGAGATGGCTAGGATAGAAACCATACTCCGAAGGGAGCGTGAATGGCTTATGCGCGGTCCGAAGGCAAGGACCGGCAAGGACAAGAACCGCAAAGAGCGCATCGAGACAATGGAGGGAGAGCTTGGGAAGGTCCGTGATGACAAGCAGAAGGCTTTCTCCTCTCTCGAAAGGAGGATGGGAAAGAAGGTTCTTGACGTAAGCTCAGTCTCAAAAAGCTATGATGGAAGGCTTCTTTTCTCCGATTTCACCTTCTCTTTCCAGAAAGGGCAGAAGATCGGGGTGATCGGCGATAACGGAAGCGGCAAGTCCACCCTTCTTGACATCCTTACAGGCAGGACAGAGCCGGACTCTGGAAATGTTGACAGGGGAATCAATACATTCTTCGGCTATTACGACCAGCTTGGCCGCAACCTTATCTCGGAGAAAAGCATCATTGATTATGCTGAGGATATCGGCAAGCGCGTCATGCTTTCAGATGGTGAGGATGTATCTGCATCAAGATTCCTTGAGATGTTTGGATTCCCTGTATCCATGCAGCGTCTGCCGATATCAACGCTATCGGGAGGAGAGAGACGCAGGCTGTACCTGATAACAAGGCTGCTCATGAACCCTAATTTCCTCGTGCTTGATGAACCGACGAACGATCTTGACCTTGAGACAATGGAGAACCTTGAATCATACATCCTCTCCTTCCCCGGCACAGTGCTTGTGTCATCTCATGACAGGACATTCCTTGACCTGACCGTTGACATGCTCCTTGTGATCGAAGACAGGAAGATCACCCTTTTCCCAGGATCCTACTCCGCATGGAAGGAAGCGGAAGGCGAAAAAGAGGAAAGAAAGGATCCTGTGCCACTGAAGACGAAAGAGGACAGGAGGGAAAGGGAACGAAAGGGACTTACCTATAAGGAGAAGAAGGAGAAAGAAGAGATTGAGAAGAGGATAGAAACTCTTGAAAGCCTGATTGCACAGCTAGAATCATCTTTCTCGACAGCTGACGAGACTGAGCTTGGGACGCTTAGGGAAAGAACGGAGAAATATGAGGCTGCAAAGACAGAGCTCGATGCGATATCAGAACGTTGGCTTGAACTGGCCGAGAAGGAAGAAGAGGGCTGAGTGTTGACTCCCGGCTTTGCTCTTTATATTTTATAGTCGCGATTATGAAAACATACAGAAACGAAAGCTTCGATGAAGAGAGAGCCTTGTATGGCGAGAAGGATATACTGGTAACGGAATGCCGTATCGACGGCCCGAAGGATGGAGAGAGTGCATTCAAGGAATGCAGGGATGTCCGCGTTGAGAAGACGCTTCTCAATCTCCGCTATCCTTTCTGGCATGACAGGAATCTCCACATCACGGAATCGGATATGACAGAGAACTGCAGGGCTGCCCTTTGGTATTCTGAGGATATAACGATAGACAGGACCAGGATGCATGGGATAAAGGCACTCAGGGAATGCAGGAATATAACAATCAGGAACTCTGACATATCATCGCCTGAATTCGGCTGGTCAAACGATGGCGTTGCAATGCTGGATACAAAGGCCGAGGGCGAATACTTCATGATGCGCTCATCGAACATAGAGTTCGAGAATGTGGATTTCAAGGGAAAATACTCATTCCAGTACATCCACAATGCAACTTTCCGGAATTGCCGATTCGATACAAAGGATGCATTCTGGCATGCTGAGAACGTTCTCGTTGAGGACTCTGTTGTAAAGGGAGAGTATCTTGCATGGTATTCAGATTGCCTGACGCTGAGGAACTGCACGATCATCGGCACACAGCCACTCTGCTATTGCCGCCATCTTGTCCTTGACAACTGCAGGATGATCGATACAGATCTTTCATTTGAGAAATCAGATGTAAGGGCCTATATCACATCGGATATCCTATCTGTAAAGAATCCGCATAGGGGAACCATAACAGCACCTTCTATCGGTGATATCATCATGGATGATGCGGACGCAAAAGCGGAAATCAGGATCTCGTGACCTCAGCGTTCCTTACAGATGATATCAATTCACTTTACTTCCGATATCTCATCCCCTCTTTAGGGGGAGCGCTTGCAACATCAATCTACAGCTTTGTCGATACGATAGCTGTCGGCCAGGCATGTGGACCTGATGGAGCAGCTGCAATCGCAATCATCAATCCCTTCTTTGCGATCATGTGCTTCATAGGCCTGCTTTTCGGCATAGGAGGCTCTGTGCTCATGAGCCATTGCAAGGGAGAAGGCAGGGAGCACGATGCGAACAGGATCTTCTCGACATCGTTCGTTCTTGTCGCATCTGCAGGAACAGCGGCATGGATAGCATCAGCTATATTCATAGATGATATACTGATATTCAGCGGTGCAGATTCCGTACTGCTGCCATATGCAAGATCATATATCATCCCTATCGTGGTTTCATTTCCATTGTTCGTCTTCAATACCTACATAGCACCGATGATCAGGTACGATGAAGAACCATCCCTTGTCATGAAAGCAGTGCTGACAGGTGGCATATTCAACATATTCGGAGACTGGTTCTTCGTCTTCCCTCTTGGAATGGATATGTTCGGGGCAGGGCTTGCAACTGCAATCGGGGCTCTCATACAGACCCTTATATACCTCTCCCACTTCATCAGGAAGCATTCATCCCTGAAGCTTATGAAGGATGGAAGGCTTAAGGAGAATTCAAGAAGGATCACAGCTACGGGATTCGGAGCAAGCATACTCGATGTAGCGATTGCAGTCCTTACGATAATAATAAACAAGCAGACCATGAGATATGGTGGACGTGATGAGCTTGCAGTGCTTGGTGTGATAATGACAATCTCATTCCTGTTCCAGCACATATACGCAGGAATAGGCCAGGCTGTACAGCCTATAGCATCCACGAATTTCGGGGCAGGCCTAAGGAAAAGGACATGGAAATCATTCTCGCTGATGTTCTGGACATCTGCCGCATTCGGACTTGCGTCAATGCTTATCTCCGTCTGCTTTCCATCGGCAATACTGAGGCTATTCATGGATGCAAGCGGAAATGTAATCGCTATCGGGCCGCATATCGTGACCATATACGGGCTTTCCTTTTCCCTGATGGCAATGAATATAAACATAGTATTCTTCCTTCAGGCTGTGATGAAGCCATTTCCAGCGATGATCTTCTCAGCATCGCGCGGAATAGCTGTCAGCGCACTGCTGCTTTACATTCTCCCGATATTCTTCGGCATGGATGGAATACTCTGGGCAATGGTAGCCGCAGAGATAGCCACAGCGATGATCGCAATACCTTATACGCTCATGGTAAGGAAAGCCCAGCTTTCATGATTGATGAAAATGATCTCAAGCAGCATCCTCACAATGAGGGCAAAAAGTATCGATTACCTTGTTTTTGCTGTTGATTTTGTTGTTTTATTATGATATTTTCATTCAGGTTGTTTCAAACAGCATGCGCCTTTAGCTCATCTGGATAGAGCAACTGCCTTCTAAGCAGTAGGTAATTGGTTCGAATCCAATAAGGCGTAAATCCTTGCAGCAATGCAAGGATTTTTTCTTTTTTCCTATTCCTGATGTGGAATGTAAAACCTCCTCTCGATAATGAAAGGAGGCTATGATTCAATCAGTCTGAAAGCTTTGACAGAAGCGTGCTGAGGGCTTCCTCGCTCATTCCATGCTTTATGAGATATGCAGATGCAGCAGCGCTGAGATCAGCGGTTTCAGGATCCTCCCCTCCTGTTATCACAGGGAGCATCTCTGCGATATTGTTGTCGAATATGAATCCATATTTCCTTGCATCTGTTTCCTCATTCACGCCATAGTAGTTGTCGAATGAGAGCATGAAATCATCTACGACCGCCTCATATGGGAATCCAAGAAGGCATTCAAAGAGAGCTGACACGAATCCAGCCCTGTCCTTTCCTTCAGTGCAATGGATGAGATAAGGAGGATCAAGCTCTGAAAGCTCCTCAAGCCCCTGGGCAAGAGTATCGCCAAAACTATCATCTGCGAATGCGACAGGCATTCCAAGGGCAATCACCTTGCCGCTGTCATAAAGCGACTTATAGTACTCAGATGCAAAATCATCGCCTGCGATATAGCTATCTATATCCTCATCTGTATCAGCAAGGTTGAGGACACCATTTATGCCGGCTTCACTGGCAAAGGCATCTGCATATGCAGCCCTTCCATGCTCATTGTTTATAGGCGATGCTGAGCGGTAAAGCTTTCCTGGCACGATTGCACGGAAATTGGCGAAAACCTCATCTGAAGCATAGTCATTGCGATTATCTGAATATACCAGTGAATTCAGCTCGTAATCGACAAGGCTTCCTTCCTTCTCAGCCATCGTGATAGTCGCACCATCGCCTATTCCAACCCCAGCAACCTCATTTACCTTGCCGAAGTTGATGCATACAGCAATGTTCTCATCCCCAGGATAAGCACGAAGGAGTGCATCGCCCATCGGAACATAGTAACCATCAAAATAAGGGATATCCTCAAACGTATAGCCATTGTCAAATACGACATCGACAGTATCTCCAAGGGCATACCCCGCAGCTGCAGCTTCCTCGATCGTGATATCAAGCACAACGTGGCCGTACTTCTCAATCTCGATTATATTGCCTGTAAGCGGATCATAGGCAAAGACGGAAAAGAGGGAAAGAATGCCGACAAGAGCAATAAGCAAAGTTCTTTTCATATAGACCTCCGCTTATTAATTTAACACAGAATTAACATATAATTAAAGAATGATTAACATTCCCTCAATCGAGAAGAAGCGCGAATCTCTCCCCATCAAGATACTCCCCATCGATATTGAGGGACCTGTAATTCTTCCCTTCAGAGATAAAGCCAAGGCTTCTCAGGAATTCCTTTCCGCTTTCACTTGTATCGATGACGCTCATCATTACCTTCTTTATGCCATTCTCATGAGCCATATCTATAGCATATTCTGCCAGATGCGTTGAAACCCCGCGGCCCCTTGCATCGCTCCTTACAGCAATGAACATCAGCCCGATATGCTTTCTCCTGATCTCCTTTGAAACAGGGACTATGCTGCACATGCCTATCATGCGGCCTTCGCTGAATGCTGCTGCGAATGTAGCAGTACGCAGCGTCGAAGCCAGAACAGCCTCAACTTCATCCCTATCGATTCCAGCAATCTCAACAGGAGACTGAGGAAGGCTGTCAACCTCTGCAGAAACCGTCTTCAACAGGTCCAGAAGGCTGTCAGCATCCTTGACCCTAACCATCCGATAATCAATATCCATGGAATAATTATATATCATCAGGCTGGAATTTGGCATATAATCTCAACGGAGGGCTTTAATGATAGCAACAATCGAAAAGAACGGAACGGTTATGAAGGTCTCATCCCTTGGAGCTGAGCCTCAGAGCCTCGTAAAGGACGGGATTGAATACATCTGGCAGGGAGACAAGGAATACTGGTTCAGAAGGGCTCCCCTTCTATTCCCGATGATCGGACCGACAAAGGACAATAAGATAAGATGCAGCGGCAAGCTCTATGATATGCCGAACAACGGCTTTGCAAGGGATACGGAATTCACCTTGGTCTCCCAGAGCGAGGAGAGCGTAACATTCCGTCTTGAAGATTCAGAGGAATCAAGAGAGAAGTACTACCCATATGGCTTTGCCCTTTCAGTCACATATACCGTAAGGGAAGATGGATACGAGGCAAAAGCTGAGATATATGCAAAGGATGATCTCTGGTACACATTCGGCTGGCATCCTGCATTCAGCCTGGACATAAACGGAAAGGGAACTGACCTTGAGACATATTCAGTTTCCTTCGAACAGGAAGAGAAGCTTGACAGGAAATATGCAGCAAACGACTCATTTGTGCTCGAGAAGGACTTCCTTGTCGGCGACACGCTTGAGATGAAGAGAGCAGAGACAGACAAGGGTGCCATAGTCCTCCCGAACGTAAAGAGCAGAGAGGTAACGCTTACATCCACGGAGGGCGAGCATGGAGTTACCGCTGAGCTTGGGGATATGCCTCTTCTGACTGTATGGACATGCGCACCTAAGCATGGCCAGTACCTCTGCATTGAGCCTATGCTCTCATTCGGCTTTGCATCCCGCACACTCGACATAGAGGATATGGAGGAAACTGTGGAGCTGAAAAAGGGAGAGACAAAGACTTATACGAACGTCTTCAGGATTTTCTAGCTCCCATCTCGTTTGATATCACAGCCTTCCGCACGGAATCGAAAACCGCAGAGCGGAGGGCTTTCTCATTTGCCTTATCAAGGCGTGAAAGCGGAGCGGAAAGGCGTCTGAGCACATCATATGCAACAGCCTCTGCCCTTTCTTCGATGGCAGAAGCATTATCCTTCCTCCCGAACCATGCCTTGTATTTACTGCATTCATCCTCAGCAAGAGCTACAATCGTCTTTATCACCTTGTCCCTTTCCGGGGTCTCGACAGAGAGGTCTTCCGTACGGATGGGCGAAAGCGAGTCCGGGATATCATGCGGAGAGGAAAGATCGAAAAGAGGCTTGCCGGAAAAAAGGTCACGGTCAGAATCATCGAATGTATGGTAAAGCCCGGAAGTCGCTGATACAACAGCATCGCTTCCAGGGACGTATGAGCGCCTTTCATCATACGGCACAGCCTTCACTCCTGGCGTCACCAGGAATGACTTATCAGCATCACGAAGCGTCATCGCAACATCATGGCCTTCAAGAAGTGCCTCTGACAGAAGCCTTGCGCACTCACCTGATCCGACTATCAGAATGCGGCTGTATCCTGCAAGACGCGCACACACCTCATCGATTATCGTCTTGTCGAATACCCTTACCTTCATCTCCGTATGGACACGCTTTCCAAAAGCGGCTGCTGCATTGAGAAGCTTTGCAAGGCCTGGAGAAAGAGAGCCTGAGAGACGCCCGACATCGCCGGAGAGCTTTATCTGGCTTATGATCGTTTCCTCCCCAAAGAGCGGTGATGCAATCCCTGTTGCCAGAAGGAATATATGCATGAGCGCATCGTCGCCGGAGAGAGAATACCTGAAGCGCTTCATCTGTATTGGATTGAGGAAAAGCGAACGTTCAAGGATCTCAGGGCTTACAGGCTCTTCCGTCAGCATTTCAGCCCTGTCGCAGGTCAGGATAAAGGCAAATGGTGTCCGTATGGTCCTCTGCAGCTTCCTTGAAACATCAAGAAGGAATTCCTCATCCTTGTTCTGAAGATGCGAGAACAAATCTGCCTGAAGATAAAAGCTGATGCCTGTGGAATACAACATAATCAGATGATAGCAGGATAATTGCGTGACAATCTACGCACTCTCGGCTAACATTCTGTTGTGAAGATCCTTATTGTAGAAGATGATTGCGATATACGTACGCTGATACATTACCACCTGAGCGCCGCTGGTTTTGATATAGCAGAGGCTGCAGATGGAGAAGAGGCTATAGGCAAGCTCGATAGCTCTCTGTCGATTGTCGTGCTCGACCTGCTTCTGCCTCATGTTTCCGGGATAGATGTCCTTAAGGTGATACGCAAAGACTATCCTTCGCTGCCTGTGATAGTGACCTCTGCCCTGACAGAGGAGAATGACATACTTACAGCTTTGGAGCTTGGAGCTGATGATTATGTGACAAAGCCATTCAGTCCGAAGATACTTGTAGCCCGTGTCCGCTCAATACTGAGAAGATCAGAGAAGAATGCGGACGGGGACAGGATAACGACAGAGGGCGGCATTGTCCTCGATAAAGGCACAAGGGAATGCTTTGTCTCATCCTCCCCTGTCGTGCTTACAGCCACTGAGTTCGACATCCTCAGCTCCCTTATCGAAGCAGATGGAAGGGTCATGAAGCGTTCAGAGCTCATAGAGAAGATAAAAGGCGATGACTACCCTGTCACGGAGCGCTCTATCGATGTCCAGATAGCATCCATAAGGAAGAAGCTTGGGAAGGTTGGGAAAAGCATAGTGACAGTATGGGGAATCGGATACAGATATGCAGAAGAATGATATAGGAAAGGATAAGTACCGCGCAATGATAGAGGCCCTTGGAGAGGGAGTGCTTCTTGTTACGAGAAAGCATAGGATAGCGCTATCGAATGCAAGTGCAGAGGACCTCCTTTCCTGGGCATCCCCCCTGATCGGCAAGGATATAGAGAAGATATTCGATGATAGATCACTTTCTGATGCGATAGACGATGTCTTCAAGGAAAAGGAAAGGCGGAAGCTGAAGATAACAAGCTACCACAGCTATACCGGAGACAGGGCAATCCTGAGGGGCAAGGGACGCGAAAAGCATTACAAATCCTATATAACGAATCTCGATGACAAGTATGTCGTTATGACAATCACGGATGTGACGAGGATAGAGCGTCTTGCGATCGTCCGCCAGGATTTCGTCTCGAATGTATCGCATGAGCTCAAGACACCGCTTACGGCTATAAGCGGCTTTGCAGAGACTCTCCTTGACGATTCCCTCACAAGAGAGGAGATCAAAGGGTTTGCAAGGATAATACAGAAGAACAGCGCCCATATGCAGAGGATAATATCGGACCTCCTGCTTCTGACCTCCCTTGACCGCTCAGAGATCGCGCCATCCATGGCAACGACTACAGATGAGAGGATACTCAGCGAGGTCAGGTCATATACGCAGTACAAGGCTGAGACGAAAAACGTCACAGTGGAATATGAAAGCACAGGAAGGGATATAGTATGCAACGAATCCCTGATAGTACAGGCTGTCATAAACCTCGTTGTCAATGCCATATCATATTCCCATGAAAATACGAAGGTGACTGTAAGGACAAGGATACGGGGCTCTGCGATGGAATTCATCGTATCTGACAAAGGCTCTGGCATTGCAGAGGAGAACATCTCCAGGATATTCGAACGTTTCTACCGCGTCGACAAGGCAAGGAGCCGGGAAAGCGGCGGCACTGGCCTTGGGCTTTCCATCGTCCGCCATATAGCGATAATCCACAATGGAACGATAAAGGTTGAGAGCAAGCTCGGCGAAGGCTCTGTCTTTACGCTTTCAATTCCTCTCAGCTGATATACGAGAAGCCAACCACAGGCGAGATGCGTCTGGCATCATCAGTGCTTATTATGATGCCAAGAGTGCCTGAGAATCCAGCAGCGCCACCGCGCACGAAGAAGCTTACATATCCATTCTCAGGCCTATAGCTGAACGCCTTATGCTCAGTCTCCGTGTATGAAAGAGCGAAGCTCAGGTCAGCATCGGGCAGGAACTGAAGCCTTACCTCAGCCTGCCAAGAGACTGTAGAGCCGCTGCCGGAGAAGCCTGACATCGAGAATGATGCCCTTGGCCTTACGAACCTAAGGTCATCGGAAGCAAGGAAACGAGGCGCGGAAAGCGCAAGCGAAATCGTTGTCGAACGCCCTATAGCGTCCCAACCCATGTAGATATCCCCGCCATCCTCCGAAAGCGTCATGAGCTCTCCAATATAGACACCGGCGCTGAATACGCTGTAATAAGCAAGAGCCCCTACCCCAAGGTTGAAGAATTCGCTTCCTGCATCACGCTTGAAAGGAGAGAACCAGGCATTTGCGAAGATATCCGGGAATGAATCGACTGTACGCTCGCTGCGTATCATGCTGTTCCCCCCTGATATCCTCGCACCGAACGAGATATGGGGAAAGGCATACGCCACATCAAGCTGTATCTTCAGCGTTGAATATATGTCGTATACCGGGTCTTGGGCAATCCTCCTGAAGTCAGTGCCGAAGAATGCAGAGAGTGAGATGTTCCTTGCTATGAATGATGCCCTTATATCCCAATCCTGCTGCTGAAGAAGAGGCATGCTCTCCCCTCCCATCTCCCCAAAATCCCAATCATCGCTGAGCATGGCGGACAGGGAAAGGTTTCCTGTATCGGTCTCTATGCACGGCAGTGCAGCAGGATTGGAAAAGACATCATAGAAGCTGCCATAATACGAAACCGCGGACATCGGATCAAGGTAAGAGGCCTCTGAATAGACAGAAGCGAAAAGAGCCGGAAGCGAAAGGAAAATAAGGATAACGCAAAATGCAGCTTTCCTGAGCATGGCATGATTATAGCCGATTTTTCCGACAAGCCCTATACTTATTGCATGGGTTCAGTGTTCTTCCATATCGATCTTGACGCTTTCTTTGCATCTGTTGAGATCCTCGACCATCCTGAATACAGGGGCAAGCCTTTGATCATAGGCACTCCCGGGCCGAGGCATGTTGCCTCGACATGCTCATATGAAGCAAGGAAGTACGGGGTGCACAGCGCAATGCCCATGACAACAGCCCTCAGGCTATGCCCAGATGCAATCTGCATAAAAGGGCGCATGGAAAGGTATGCTGGGAAAAGCCGCGAAGTGATGGGGATAATAGAATCATTCGCTCCGGGTTTTCTCCAGGTCTCAATCGATGAGGCCTTCCTTGACATGAGCGGGATGGAAAGGATCTATCCCCTTCCAGGAAAGGCTGCAAGGATGCTGAAGGAAAGGATACTGGAGGAAACAGGGCTTACTGTATCGATAGGCGTCGCATCTTCCAGGTTCATCGCAAAGCTTGCATCTGACTACAGGAAGCCCGATGGACTCACTATAGTCCCTCCTGGGAATGAAGAGAGGTTTGTGGACAAAGTGGGACTGTCAAAGCTATGGGGGATAGGAGACTCTACGCTGAGTGCCCTCCGCAAGAGAGGGATAACAACAACCAGCGCGCTCAGGAACTACACCAAGGAAGAGCTTTCGAGGGCTTTTGGGGAAAAGAGCAGCGAGTATCTTTACAGCATTGCAAGGGGAATAGATCCTGGGATATACAGCAAGGAGGCAAGGACAAGGTCCATATCCACAGAGCGCACATTCTTTCCCGATCTCACTGACCGCAATGCCATAGAGACCTATCTTCTTGAAATGTCCCAGGAGGTGATGTTCCGAGCTCTTGATGAGAAGAAGGTTCCACGCACGATATCCCTGAAGCTGCGTTATGGGGATTTCTCGACAATCACGGTCCAGGACACGCCGAGGTATGGGATATACTCCTCATCCGATGTCTTCTCAATCGCAAAAGAGCTTCTTGGACAGAAGTACAGAGGAGAGGGAATAAGGCTCCTTGGCGTCGCTCTCCAGGGAGTATATGATGGCGAGGAAGTCGTACAGGGAGAATTCTTCATGGAGAAGGAGAAAAAGGAAAGAGAGCTTGAGAAAACCATCCTCAGCCTTGGAAAGAAGGGACAGAAGCTGATACGGGCACGGAGCCTTCCCGAGAACTGAGCATTTTGCACCCTCCGGGACTGTGCAAGAACCTCCTTTCAGTGCTATCCTCTCAACATGCTTAATATCTGTCTATTCGAGCCAGAGATACCTCAGAATACCGGGAATATAGCACGCACATGCGCTGTTACGGGGGCTCGTCTCCATCTTGTCAGGCCTCTTGGCTTCGACATATCGGAAAAGGCAGTGCGGCATGCGGGGCTGGACTACTGGAAGGATGTTGAGATAATCACTCATGACTCTGTAGATGCATTCATGGCAGATTATGCGTCCAGAAGGCTTTACTTCTTTTCGACAAAAGGCAGGAAGACATACTCGGATGAGATTTTCCCAGATGACTGTGATGTGTATTTCATATTCGGCAGGGAAAGCAGGGGAATAGATGAGAAGATACTCTTGGCACACCCTGAATCAACGCTGAGGATCCCGATGAGAAGCGATGAGAGAAGCCTGAATCTTTCGAACTCCGTTGCGATTGCAGCATATGAATACTATAGACAGATAGGCTTTCCTGGCATGCAGATGGCGGGAGAGCTGACAACAAGGAAATGGGAGGAACTATGAGAATCTCCATTATAGGATGCGGGAATATGGGCAGTGCGATAGCTCTTGCACTCTCAGACAGCGGCTACGATGTTGCTCTTTACGACAGCGCAAAGGAAAAAGCCGATGAATGCGCACAGGAGCATGATAACATCACAGCTCTCGATGCGCTTGAGGAAGCTGGAGGAAGCGATGCTATAATAATCGCAGTAAAGCCACAGGTGCTGCCATCTCTCTACCTTTCGCTAAGGGAAATAGAGACAGGACTTTGGATCTCGATTGCCGCCGGTGTTCCCCTGTCTGTGCTTGAAGACCACCTTGGAACAGATAACATAGTACGGTTCATGCCGAATATCGCAGCACGATCAAGGAAATCTGTCACAGCTGTCGCAGCCGGAAATGGAGTCGGAACTGAGAACAGGAGCCTTGCGCTTCAGATTGCCCTCTCTTTCGGTTCAGCATATTTCATCTCTGAGGATCTGTTCCCTGCATTCATAGGGATATCCGGATCAGGGATAGCATATATGCTCGAAGCAATGCATTACATGGCGATGGGAGGAGTCAAGGCAGGAATCCCCTACCCTGAAGCGCTTTCCATCGTCCGAGATACAATGGCAAGCACCGCAGAGCTGCAGAAAGAGAGCGGGAAAGGCGCTATTGAGCTTGAGACAATGGTATGCTCAGCTGCCGGAACTACAATAGAGGGCGTGAAAGCCCTCGCAGACAGAAGCTTCGGCTCTGCTCTGATGAATGCTGTGCAGGCTGCTGCGGATAAAAGCATAGAACTTGAGGCAAAGGCCCGTCATTAAGAGAGGTTTGTATGATAGACATAAGAGATATAAAGACGAGGTATAGCGAAATAGAGAAGAACATCAAGGATCGCTATATGAATGTGGATCTGAAGAAGATCGCTGAGGATATGGATAAGAGAAGCGCGCTGCTTTCAGAGACAGAGGCACTGCGTGCAAGACGCAATGAAACAGCTGCGAAGATGAAGGGCAAGCTCGATCCTGATACAAGAAGCCGCCTTATAGAAGAAGGAAAGACCATCAAGGAGGAGCTTGGCAGGAAAGAGACAGAGCTTGCGAAAATCGACAAGGTCTTCCAGGAAGAGGCAAGGACTATCCCTAACTATTACAGCCCTGAAGCACCGATCGGAAAGGAAGACAAGGACAATCTTGCGATAAAGTTCTAC
>CALXLI010000006.1 GCA_944389155.1 uncultured Spirochaetaceae bacterium
AGGCCATAGACAAGCACTATGGAGAGAACAGGGATAGATACGGATCGAGGAATGAGCTTGTGGAGAGGATACGGGAATACTATGACGGATATAGATTCTCGCCGGACACTGAGATAACAGTCTACAACCCGGTATCGATCGGGAGGTTCTTCAACAGCGGCTGCAGGTTCGACAACTACTGGAACAAGACCGGGGTCTCATCCCTTGCGGTCACGCTTGCTTCATCTTATCCCCTTGATGCATTCATAACCGGAGAGTGCTCAGCGGCGAAGGACGCATTCGATGCATTTGACATCGCATTCATAGCGGACAGCTCGATGGAGGAGGATAATATAGCAGCTCTCCTGTACTACACGGGCTATCTTACGCTATGCACCGATACGGAGGACGAGGAAGGGAACAAAGTCAATGGGGCTGAGGATGAGTTCCTCTATTTCCTCCGCTTCCCGAACAGGGAGGTCGCATCGTCGTTCGCAGGGAATCTCCTTTCGCGCTATGCAAAAAGCCCATCATTCCTGAAGCACTGGTTCTCATCATTCACCAGGGCTGCCGCATCTGGGGATGAAGAGGCCCTTAAGGAGAAGCTTGACGAGTACTTCTCCGCGTTCTCATATGAGCTGATGGGAGGAAACAGGGAGAGGTCGTACCACACGGTCTTCCATGCCATATTCATAATGGCAGGGCTTTATGCCGTATCGGAAGACAGGGGGCCTGCTGGAAGATCTGATGAGGTCCTGCTTACAGGCAGGCATATCTGGATATTCGAGCTCAAGACGGACAGGAGCGCTGATGAGGCCCTGAGGCAGATTGAGGAGAAGAGATACAGGGAAAGATACTCCTATCTCATGAGGCCGGGTATGGTGATGCACTCGGTGGGCATATCGTTCTCCACAAGCGAAAGAAGAATCGCAGGATGGAAGAGCGCGAGCCTGTAAATCAGGTTCATCTGAATATGCTTTCTATCTCATCCTTATAAAGCTTCAGGATTTCAGCTCGTTTGACTTCCTGCTTTGCAGAGAGCTCACGTCCAACCTGGAATGGCTTTGAAAGAAGCGCAAAACGAGGCACCTGCTCATATGGCTTGAAACCAGCTGCACGCGATACAAGCCGCTGTATCTCACCATCTATAAGGTGCTTCACCTCATCCAGCTCGCTGAGTTCTGCCTTGTTTATATAAGGCACCTGGCTATCTTTCAGGAATCTCTCAACGTTCTTGGTATCAATTACGATGAGAGCTCCAAGGTATCGTCTGTCCTGGCCTACAACAACAGCGTTCTCTATATATTCACTTGACTTAAGCGCATTCTCTATAGGAACAGGCTCGATATTCTCCCCTCCAGAGAGTACGATTGTATCCTTTACACGACCAACGATTGCGAAGTCACCCCGCGCTTCGATTATAGCCAGATCGCCGGTATGGAAGAACCCATCGCTATCTATAGCAGCCTTTGTGCGTTTCTCATCGTGAAAATAGCCTTTCATCACCTGAGGGCCGCGTACAAGAAGCTCTCCTTTCTGTCCAATGCCAAGTGGCTCTCCGGTTTCTGTATCTATGATCTTTATCTCAGTACCTTCAAATGGCTGCATATATCCCTGAATTGATCTAGGATAGCGCTGCAGCCCTATAACAGGTGCTGTTTCGGTAAGGCCATAGCCGTCAAGCAGCTTGATGCCGATTGCAGAGAAGAACTCCTCGACATCCTTGCTCATCGAGCCACCGCCGGAGATGCCAGCGACAAAGGATGTACCAAGCTTCTCCTTTATCTGTGAGAATGCAACCTTGTCTCCGATCCTGTAGAGGATACTGTAGAGGAAATATGGGATGAAGGCAGCCTTCATCCTAATCTTATTCGGAACACCGAAACGAGGATAAAGGTCATATGCAAGATTCTCATAGTGAAGCTTGCGCTTTGCACAGGCTACGAAGAAAGAGAAGATGCGGCGCTCAATCGGCTTCTTGTTCTTGAGATTCTGATAAACGCCAGCCTTGACTGTCTCCCATATCCTCGGAACTGAGCACAGGACTTCCGGATTGACCCGCTGGAAATCAGTGAGCATGACCTTGCCTATAGGCTTTGAATATGCAATCCTGCAGCATTTGAATATGACGACATATTGGATTATGCGTTCAAAGGCATGCCAGATAGGAAGGACAGACAAGCTCGTCCACCCTTTCTTGAAATCTATGATCTTATCGACAGCATACAGCTGGTATATGATATTCCGGTGGCTTATCATGACACCTTTCGGAGTGCCGGTCGTACCGGATGTGAATATGATAGTCGCAATATCTTCCTCCACACCCTTTGCTATCTCGCTCTCAATCTCCCTCTTCCCCTCTTCAGTATCAAGGAGGGCAAGGCCTTCTTCCAAAAGCTCTGAATAGAGCATGATATTGACACTGCTGCTTTCGGTTTTCTCACCTTCTATGAGGATGATTGTCTCCAGATATGGAAGATTATCCTTGAGCGCAAGGATCTTGTTCAGCTGATCGATGTTCTCGGCAAATGCTACACGGCATTCGGTGACAGAAAGAATATACTCAACCTCATATGGCATTGCATCGCGTCCACGCGGCGTATCAGCAGCCCCGAGGGAAAGCACGGCTAGATCAGCGACGAACCACTCTGAACGGTTATCGCTGATGATGCCGACTATATCAGAGCGCTTTACCCCGATCCTCTTCAACGCAAGGGCAAGGGCCCTGGATTCACGCTGCAGAGTTGAATATGTTCTTGGGATGAACTGTCCTGCCCTGTTCTTTCCCAGCTGTACAATAGAATCAGGGTTGTTCTTAACTGTATTGTCAAAAAGCTGAATGATTGTTCCGTACATTTCCGATACCTTTACATCTAAGTCTATTTGATTGCAAAGGCACCTGCAATAAGAAAAGCCGGGAATCCCGGCTTATAATCAATGACGGCGGACTCTATCTCTCTCGAAATCTATGACACGTCCCGTTCTGCCATCTATCTCAAACTCATATTCAAAGCCATCAAGATATATGCTTCCTTCATATGTCATGCGTCCATCATCCCAATCCTGGCGTATTCTCATATCGTCTGCTGTGGCACCATCGACAAGGGAAAGGGCTATGCTCTCTGCCTCATCCTGGTTGATAGCGCTGTCATCTGCAGCTTTTGCCTCCATCTTCACGCTCTTTGAGACTATCGTGCCATTGTCTGCGATATCATACTCATAACGATATGATCCATCTGAGAACCTTACATCATAGAAGAGCATGCCATCATCACGATCTGAATGCACTCTCAGATAGGCAGTATCCTTCTCTTCAACGGAAGCATCGCGGAGAGCTGAGGCAAGGGCCTCTTCCTCGTTTATCACGCTGCCGCCTCTATCCCACCAGTCAAGCTCCCACTCAGCCTTGAGGATATCACCGGTATCCATATCGATATCATAGGAATATTCCCTATCTCCATCATAGAACGATACATCCCATATAGCCCGTCCATCATCCCTGTCTTTCTCTGTATGGATGAATCTCGCATCCTCAACACCTGAATGATTGACTGCGATTGTCTCTGCATCCCTTGATCCGATTGCAGCAAAGAGTGCTGCTGATGTAAGTGCGATAACCGTTATCAGTAAAATCTTCTTGATCATTTTTCTTTTTCTCCTTTGATACCCTGATGATAACTGCTGAATATTAAGGAATCATGAGAATCAGCGTTTTTTTGGAATCCTTACAGAGAAGATGCTTCCTTCTCCTTCCTGGCTTTCAACGCTAACGCTGCCGCCATGTGCATTGACAAGGATCTGGACTATAGGAAGGCCAAGGCCAGCACCTCCTGTATTCCTTGAGGAATCCGCCTGGAAGAACCTATCCCATATCCTTCTGATGTCATTCTCGCTTATCCCTATGCCATTGTCTCTGACATTTATCATAACATCATTCCCGCTCTCATGCACATCAAGCACGGCCATTCCACCTTCCCTGTTGTAGTTGATTGCATTGGCAAGGAGGTTGATTATGACCGCCATCATCATATCCTGATCAGCCTCAGCATGTATTCCCTCTGAGATTTCAGAAACAAGCTTCACACCCTTCTCATCTGCCTTCTCCTCCATAGTCTCCAGAACAATCTGGGCAAGTTCCGAGATATCAACATCAGAGAGTTTTGGCTGGAGCGTTCCCTTGTCTGAGCGGGCAATCGACAGCAGCATCGAGACAAGGCGGCTCATACGCGTTGCCTGATTCTCAATAGCATTGATCGATTCCCTCATCTTCTCACAATCATCCATATGGGTACGGGCATAGCCGCACTCAGCAAGAATCACGGATATCGGCGTCCTGAGCTCATGGGAGGCATCATTGGAGAACTGGCGTTCCTTTTCGAAAGCTTCCTCCAAACGCAGGAGCATCTTGTCAAAAGCGGCTGCCATCTGGTGTATCTCACCATTTCCATCGCCAAGTCCTATTCTCTTTGACAGGTCCTTGCTCTCCGCAATCTCCCCTGCTGTCCTTATGACATCATCAGCTGGCCTGAATGATCTGGATACTATGATATATCCGCCGAAGGAGGAAAGGATGGCAAGGAAAAGGGCAAGGAGGAACGCATATGTCTCAAGCGAAGAATAGAATATGGACATGTCCTGTACTCGCATTGCCCCACGTATATGCACGGCAGTGTCTTCAGAAAGCCAAGAGACCACATCATAGACATACCATGAGCTATAATCTGAATCGACTGTCTCTATGCGGCCCTCTGTAAAAGGATGCAAGGAAACAGAGGATGGAGAACGTCCGTATATAAGAGTGCCGCTCTCATCATATACCGCTATGTAAACTCCTTCATCGAATGCTTTGACATCATCATCTATCTCGATGACGCCATCATCTGATTCAATCTCATCAGCTGCATCATGGACTTTCTCCGTAAGCAGCGACCGGCTTCTTCTTTCCATAAGATACGAACTTCCGGAGAAGAAGAATATGATGACAAGCGATACAAGAAGGACAATCCAGAGAGTATACCATAGGACTATCTTCTTCTTGATGGAAAGAGTCACTTCCTACCCTCCGAGAGCATATAGCCAGAACCTCTTATCGTGTGTATGAGCTTCAGATCCTCGCCCTCATCTATCTTCTTCCTCAGGTATCTTATATACACATCCACGACATTTGACTCACCTTCATAGTCCCATGCCCATATATGGCTGCGTATGCTGTCCCTGGAGAGTATGACATCGGTATTCCTCATCATGTATTCAAGTATCGCGAATTCCTTTGAGCTCAGCTCTATGGCACGACCTGAACGCACAACGCGATGCGACGCTGTATCTACCATGAGAGGGCCGCATGACAATACAGCCGTGCGCATTCCGGCATTTCCCTTTCGCAGCAGTACGCGGATACGGGCAAGGAGCTCAGGGAACATGAAAGGCTTCACAAGGTAATCATCCGCTCCGCTATCAAGACCATTGACACGGTCAGTGACGCTGTCCCTGGCTGTAAGGAGGAGTATCGGGGTTGAGCCGCCTTTTTCCCTGAAGCGCTTTATGACCTCGATGCCATCTATATACGGCATCATTATATCAAGAACAGCGACGTCATAAGATGCTGCCTCCAGATACTCAAGCGCAGAACGTCCATCATAGACGCTGTCCACAGCATAGCCCTCATCCTGAAGGGTCTTCGAAATAACAGAGTTGAGATCCCTCTCATCATCAGCAATCAGTATCCGCATATCCTGATTATACTACCGAAAGATGAAAGGAAGATTAACGATTGCTCTTCGCACTCATTGATGAAACGGAGAGACGAAGGACAAGAACAGAGGAAAGCGCATTCTCAGGGATCGGGAAATCGCGTCCTGCCTGATGTGAAAGAAGGATGTGGAGAGCTCTCATCTTCTCATCATTCCCAGTAACCTCCTCAAGCTTTCCCTCTCCGATTATCGAGAAGTAGCGGGCTGTCCATGAACACCCCGCATCTCCTCCTTCAAGGGCATCCAATCTATCAAGCTCGAAGCCAACGCAGCTGTTCTCACATAGAAGCTTAATCTTGCGTCCATTCAGCGCTGAATGAAGATAAAGCACTGGAAGCTCCCCTTTCCATTCGTAGCCAAAGGACATCGGGACAATATAAGGCGCAGTTCTGTCGGAGAGAGCTATGCGCACAACGCGCTCAGAGGAGAGGAATGCCTCGATATCCCTCCTCTCCATAACTTCCCTTTCCTTGCGTCTCATCACTCTTCACTCTCAGGAAGCAGCCTGACACGCTCAGGGCTGAAATCAATGGATACCTCAGATCCTTCTGGGTATATCGTCTTGACTCTCGGGTCATCTATCTCAACAAGGACCTCTCCGAAAGGAGTGTCTACAAATGCCTCCACAGCGCTTCCAAGGTATACATTGAGCTTTACCCTTCCATCGATCTTCCCTTCTCCCTTAGCGCCAAGCACGAGAGATTCAGGACGTGCCATTATCACAGCCTTGCCTTCCTTCACATCCCTGGCAGCGTGCTTTACAGGTACAGTCCGGCTTCCGAGAGCACATCTCCAGTTCTCTCCATCATGGCCCGTGACAGTAGCAGAGAAGAATGCAGCCTTTCCTACGAATCCAGCTACAAACCTTGATTCAGGGGCTTCATATATCTCTGCAGGAGTTCCCATCTGCCTTATGACACCATCTTTCATGACGATGACCCTGTCAGAAAGCGACATGGCTTCCGTTCTGTCATGAGTGACATATACAGCTGTTATCCCAAGAGCTCTCTGGACCTTCTTTATCTCAACCCTCATCTGCTCGCGCAGCAGCGCATCGAGGTTCGATAGAGGCTCATCAAGAAGAAGGACGGAAGGAGTCACGATCAGAGAACGTGCAAGCGCGACCCTCTGCTGCTGCCCTCCCGATAGCTTTGAAGGTGCTCTATCCCCCATGTCTCCAAGGCCAAGAAGAGAGAGCATCTCATCAACACGGCGCTTTATCTCGCTTTTCTCGACCTTCCTGAGCTTAAGCCCATATGCAACATTGTCAAAGACAGTCATATGCGGGAAAAGTCCATATGACTGGAACATCGTAGCTGTATCCCTCTTGTTAGGAGGAAGCATCGTCACATCCTCGTTCCCGATAAGGATCCTTCCCTCGCTCGGAAGCTCAAAGCCAGCTATCATGCGAAGCGTTGTTGTCTTTCCGCATCCAGAGGGACCGAGAAGCGTGACAAGCTCCCCCGGCTCAATGACGAAGTTTGAATCATTGACGGCAATCACATCCGCCTTGCCCTTCACGTTCTTGAATCTCTTGGTCACATGCTCCAAAGTAACTGATACGCTTTTCTTTTCCATAATCACCTCGATGAAATAGTCTTCTCCGTAAGGCCCTTATCACGTACAAGGACATTCATCAGGAAGAAGACAGCCAGCACTATGACGATAAGAACTGTGGAAAGGACGCTGGCAAGTCCGAATCTGAGATTTTCCGAGAAGTTGAATATAAGGACAGTCAGATGGTTCCACCTTGCGCTTATGAGGAAGATGATCGCCGATACAGCTGTCATTGAACGCACGAACGTATAGCTCATGGATGATATGAACGCAGGTCGCACAAGAGGAAGGACTATCGTGCGGAACACTGTATTCACATCAGCGCCAAGATCAGATGCAGCTTCCTCAATAGCCGGATCGATCTGATGAAGTGCCGCTATTCCATTCTCGACACCGACAGGAAGTTCCCTTATGACGTAGTTGATAACTATGATGGCTCCTGTTCCTACAAGCAGGATAGGCGGCTTATTGAAAGCAAGGATGTAGCTTATTCCGATAAGTGTCCCTGGTATTGCGTACGGAGTCATTATAAGTATCTCCAGCAGCCGTTTGCCTGGGAACTTCTTCCTTACGATGAGCATAGCTGCAATCATGGCAAGAAGACCTGCTATCGGAGTTGCGATAGCTGCAAGCGTCACTGTGTCCCTTATAGCTGTCCATCCCCTTCCAAGCGCCTCTGCCCAGTTATCAAGGGTGAATGAGTAATCAATTCCCCAGTTCCGGACGAAGCAGCCTGCGAATATCGTGACATACAGCGTAAGGATGAAAGCCATAACAAGCCAGGATGCTGTCTCAAGAGCGATGCGCACAGGTTTGTTCGTGAGATCCGTAAGCGTTGTCGAAGGCTTTCCGGTAACTGTCACATAGCTCTTTCTCGATACCCAGAACCGCTGGGCAAGGAATGCAGTAAGCGTTGGCAGAAGAAGGAGGAAGGAAAGAGCAGACCCCGCACCTAGGTTATTCCTTCCTGTCACGATCATATAGGCTTCAGTTGAAAGCACCCTGTAGTCCCCTGAAAGCAGAAGAGGATTCGCGAAATCCGCAAGGCTGTTTGTGAAGACGAGAAGCCATGCGGAGAGAATACCTGGAAGCGCAAGGGGAAGCGTTACCGTACGGAATGCCTGGAAGCGCGTTGCCGAAAGATCCAGAGCTGCATCCTCAACAGTCGAGTCTATCTGCTTCAGCACGCTTGAGAGCGTCATGAAGGCTATAGGGAACATCCCTATTGTCTCAACAAGCACCAAGCCCCCAAGGCCGTAGATTGAGGCATTCATATTGAGTATCTGCTTTGAGATAAGGCCATTGTTCCCGAAAAGGAGGATTATAGAGAGCGAGAGTGAAAACGGTGGGGATATAACAGGCATCGTAGCAAGCGTTGTCATGAGCTTCTTTGCCTTGAACGATGTCCTCTCTATAAGGAATGCAAACATGAAGCCTATTATCGTAGAGAACGTTGCGGTGAGCACACCAAGCTTCAAGGAGCCCCAAAGCGCTTCAAGATATGTCGGAGAAAGGCAGGCTTTCCAGGTTTCCAGGGAAAAACGGCCATTGACGGCAAATGACAGACGGACAGCTTCGAATATCGGATAGGCAACAAACAATCCGACAACTGCGAAAAGGCCAAGGACAAGGAATCCTGTCATCGGATCGCGTGTGAAGAGCAGTATGAATGCAACTACCAGGAACAGTATCGTTGCACCTAGAAGAAGCACTCTCAGAAGTCCTTCAAATCCCGTTGTTGCTATATCAGGGACCGCAATTACCAAAGCCCCAGTCACAAAAGCACCGCTTTCATCAGCTGTAGGTATGAAGTAAACCTGGCTATCAGCAGCTTCACCGACCGTCGCATCTGGATCGAGCGAATAATCTATGCTGTAAAGCACAGGCATCAGCATGGGTTCAAGATAGTAGCAGCTATCCAAGGCACGTACAAATGCATCTGTATCCTTGTTGCCTTCATACAGCGCAAGGACAGATGGAGAACCTGCAAACGGCTCAAACTCCCAGCTTTCCTCGCTGTAGTGAAGATAAGCGCTTCTTGCCCCAGGTATCATCTGCGATACGCTTTGAAGCCAGGAGGATACAGAGCTCTCGTCCATCTCTTCAGGAGCAGTCTCCGCAAAGAGGTTTATCTCATTGAAGTTCCTCTCATCGACATACTCTTCAAAAGATGATGAGAGCTGCGTATATATCCAGAATACAGAGAGCGAGAAGACCACAGCTATAACTGCAAACTGGATGATTCTTTTCTTTGTGAACATATTCGGTATCCATAAGGAGCGAACCTGCCCCGAAGGGCAGGTGTGCAGATCAGCCGCGCTTGTTTCCGATCTCGCTTGTCCAGCGGTCAAGAAGGCGGCTCTTGGTCTCAGGATCGCCATCCCATGCGAAATCCTGCTCAACAGTCTTTATCTGATCGATTGAAAGTGCATCTGGATGCTTAGGAGCTCCGTTTGCAACAAGAACAACATACCACTCTGTGAATATCTGCTGTGCATCAGGATCTGAGATTATCCAGTCATAAAGCTTCTTGGCATTGACAGGATCAGGCCCGCCAGCGACGAGAGACATGGATGCAAGCTCGAAGCCTGTGCCCTCTTCAGGTGCCGTGATCTCAACGTTCGCGCCAGCTTCCTTTATCTTCACCTGGTCATGCGCATATCCGATGGCAATAGGAATCTCACCTGTTGCCACGCTCTTTCCAGGAGCGGAGCCTGAGCGGGTATACTGGTCTATATTCTTATCCAGCGCTGCCATGTATTCCATCATCGCATCCTCACTGCCAAGGACATAGCACATTGTCGTAAGTACATTGTATGCAGTTCCGGAGGAGTTCGGATTGGCCATTCTGACATATCCCTTATACTCGCTCTTGAGAAGATCTGCCCAGGAATGCGGAACATCCAGGCCAAGCTCAGCTGCCCTGTCAAGGTTTGTAACGAATGTAAGAGGACCTACATAAAGCCCAATCCAATAGTTGTCCGGATCCCTGTATTGGGCAGGAGTGTTGCGTGCATAGCGGCTTACATACGGCGCAGTAAGGCCCTTTCCCTTTGCCGTTATATGATCCAGCCCTACTCCACCTACCCAGATTGATGCCTGTGGATTGGAAGCCTCTGCCTCAAGTCTTGCTACACATTCACCGCCTGAAAGGCGAACAAAGTTCACATGTATGCCTGTCTCCTCCTCAAAACGGGCAAAGAGCTTTGCAGCCAAAGGCTCTTCAAGCGTTGTGTACGCATTCACAGATTCAGCTGCGAACACTGATGAAACTGCTATGAGGGCTATCAAAAGCAGTGTTGTGAATCTCTTCATAGATGTCTCCTTTTTGAATAAGGTTAACCCGGAATCCACACCACCGCAACAAAGTTATGCAAAACGTATGCAATTGTATATGCTTATAAGCGTTATGCCGACAAGCATCCACGAGAAGAGGATATCGACAGCATGAGAGCTCATCTTCTTCGAGAATGTCCTTCCAATTGTTGCTCCCAGCACAGCTGCTACCATCATTGCGATAAGCATCTCTGCCTCGAATGGGGGGAATCCCTCTATGAGCGAGCTTATGAAGGAAACAGCCTGCGAGAAGAATATTATGTAAAGTGATGTAAGGGCTGCTGTCTTGCTATCCATGCTGAAGAAGAATGACAGAAGCATTATGTTTATAGGGCCGCCACCTATTCCAAGGAAGGATGAAAGAACTCCCAGCAGGAATCCCAGCAGAGTCGACAGCACAGGCGAAGAGACATTCAATGTATGGATTCTTGATTTGAAGATGACATAGATAAGCACCGAGAGGGTGAGTATCACCATGACGATATTCTGCACAAGCGATACAAGGGACGGATTGGCGGCATTCTCGGAAACAAGGGAGAAAAGCATCTTCCCAGCAAGGCCCCCGACAGCGCCTCCAAGCGCAAGGAATGTCCCGCGCCTGTCAATCCTGACATCCCCGCCCCTGCTCCTCAGAAGCGATACTATAGTCATGGTAAGGACTGTGGTTCCTGAAAGGAAGCTGATGGTTGAAGCTGAAAGGTCAAGGATGGCATCCATGACAGGTTTTATGATAACCCCGCCTCCTATTCCGCTTATAGATCCAAGGATTGTCGCAAAGAATGCGGTGATAACAACAATGACAGTCATAAAGCCTCCTTCTTGATAGTACCACAAAAGAAAGAGCTATGCATTATATGCGTTCTGCTGCCATCAGCTGTCTGGAATCCTTGCGATTGGTTATAATATCCATATGATCAGGATAATCACAGGAGATATCACAACACTTGAAGTGGATGCTATCGTTAACGCTGCAAACTGCTCTCTCCTCGGAGGCGGAGGCGTTGATGGTGCGATACACAGGGCTGCGGGACCAGCACTTCTTGAGGAATGCAGGACTCTTGGTGGATGCAGGACCGGGGAGGCAAAGATCACAAAGGGGTACAACCTTCCGGCATCATATGTAATACATACGCCAGGGCCTGTATGGAAAGGTGGGAAAAACGGTGAGGAAGAGAAGCTGAGAAGCTGTTATCAGAACTCTTTGAGAACAGCAGAAGAGCATGGTGTGAAAAGCATTGCATTCCCTTTGATAAGCGCAGGGGTCTATGGATACCCTAAAAAGGAAGCTATAAGGATAGCCCTCGAGGAAATGATGAAGTGCAGCACAATGACAGCGATCCTCTGCTGCTACACTGAAAGCGACAGGAAAACAGCAGAGGAAGTACTCAGCACCATTTCCTAGTTCTCTGTACCGAACTCCTTCTCTAGGAACTCCAGGTCAAGTTCGGGATAGAGGACAAAGCGGTCAAGAAGCGCCACTACCCTTCTTCTTGCCTCATCCATTATCTCATTCGGAGCCTCTGCCTTGTTCTTGGACAGCTCCCCTGCCTTCTCTCCTTTTGTCAGAAGCTTTGGCTTTGCGTTCTTGAGGACAAGTGCGATTATAGCTGCAATCTCCTTCATCTCGTCCTCTCCCATGCCAAGCGTAGTAACAGCAGGTGTCCCTATCCTCAGGCCAGATGTATACCATGGACCATTTGGATCGAATGGAAGCGCGTTGCGGTTGAGTGTTATGCCAGCATCCCTCATAAGGCTCTCTGCCTGTCTGCCATTCAGGCCGAATGAACGGACATCGAGAAGCATAAGATGATTGTCCGTCCCATCTGTTGCGACTCTTATCCCCTCTGCGATGCATGCTGCTGCAAGAGCTCTTGCATTCTCAACGATCCTTTCCGCATAGTTCCTGAAGCTTCCGCTCTCAGCTTCCTTCAGCGCTATGGCCTTTGCAGCCATCATATGAGGAAGAGGTCCTCCGATTACAAGGGGACAGCCTTTATCTACAGATTCGGCAAACTCCTTCTTGCAGAGGATCATCCCTCCCCTTGGCCCTCTCAGTGTCTTGTGTGTTGTGGTCGTAACTACATCAGCCCACTTTACAGGATCCTGATCGCCAGTGAACACCTTACCTGCGACAAGCCCTGCAAAATGCGCCATATCAACCATGAATACAGCACCGACTGAGTGTGCTATATCAGCCATGCGATGGAAGTCGATTGCCCTTGGATAAGCTGAGTATCCCGCAAGAAGTATAAGAGGCTTGACCTCATTTGCCTGACGTTCTATCTCATCATAATCAAGAAGGCCTGTCTCCTTATCGACTGAGTATGAATAAGCATCGAACATCTGTGCCGAGACGTTCTGCCTATAGCCATGGGTAAGATGTCCGCCTGAATAGTAATCAAGGCCAAGAAGACGCTGATTGTGCATAGCCTCCCGAAGCTTGTTCCAATCCTCTCTTGTCATTGCGGAGGGATTTGCTATACCAAGCTCCTCAAGACTCGGCATCTCAATGCGTGTGTTGAGTATTGCCCAGTATGCGCACAGGTTCGCATCAGCGCCGGAGTGTGGCTGGACATATGCATGCTCTGCGCCGAAAAGCCTTTTCGCACTCTCGACAGCCTCATCCTCTATAGCATCTACGTTATCGCAGCCTGCATAGAACCGATGATGAGGGAAGCCCTCTGAATATTTATCTGTCAGAAGGTTGCCCATTGCAGCCTGAACGGAAAGAGACGAGAAATTCTCGCTTGCGATAAGCTTCAGATGCGTCCTCTGGTCCTTCAGTTCCTGCACGATCCTTGAAGCAACCGTCCCAGATACCCTGCTGACAAGTTCAAGAGATGATACATACATAGCCATCTCAGCCGTTATATGATTGCTGCTTTTCAGATAATTCTCCAATGCGCCCATAAAGTCCTCCCAACAAAGGATGATACATTGTCCCATTAGAATCAACACCAAAGCCCATTTTTCCGCAATTGACAGATTCTTGATGTATATATAGACTATCCAAGGCTTTAATAGGTTTATTCTAGATAAATTGGGAGAAAAAATGGCAAAAGAAGAAGCAATTGAGGTAGAGGGAATCGTAAAGGAAGCCCTCCCGAATACAATGTTCCGTGTTGAGCTTATCTCAAACACACCTAACAAGATCGTCATTCTTGCACATCTGTCCGGTAAGATGAGAAAGCACTACATCAGAATCGTACCAGGAGACACAGTGAAGGTAGAGCTCTCTCCGTATGATCTGACAAAGGGACGGATCGTTTACAGAGAACGCTGATCTTCAAGATAATTCCAATCAATACAATGCCTATGCTCCATCTGAAAGGATGGAGATGCTTTTTCAGGCTTTTAGGATTATCCAAAGGGCTCCAGAGCCCCCGGCTGAAAGCGGTGCGCTTGCCTTCTCGCTTACAAGTCCAGATTCATCGAGGATTGTCTGCACCGTAGCTTTAAGGACCCCTATGCCGTCCTCGCTGTGAAGTCCCTTTCCTGTTATTATCGAAATCTTCCTCAGTCCATTTGCATGGCACTCATCAAGGAAAGCCTTTACAGCACTCTCTGCCTCTTTTACCGTATAGCCATGGAGATCAAGCGTGCTCTGGGGCGGCATCGTGCGAAGGCGTGAAAGAGTCAGCGTCTCCTTTCTCTTCTCATCATCCCCCTTCTCCTTCATATACTCCTCGAATGTCTTCACGTCCTCTTTTTCCTTGGAGTATCTTTGGAGGATATCGCCGAAAGAGGAATGCGCTGTATAGCTATCCATCTTACCTTCGATCTTCGGCTCTGCATCTCCATCTTCTTTTGCAGGGCGTACGAAATTATCATTGCGGCCACCGAAGACAGACCACGAAACAGATGAGGAGATCTCATCCTCTTCCCTTTTCCTGTAGAGATTGTCAGAAAGGACTTCAGGCTGTTCGTTCCTTGCCTTCGTTTCCTTGCTTTCTGCCTTCTGCCTTGGCTTTGCCTTGCCCTCATAGCTTGAGAGGATATCACCAAAGGACTTCGTAGGATGGTATTCAGCTTTTCTATCTTCCTTCCTTTCCTTTGTCTCCTCTTTCACTATCTGCGGTTTCTCGGGACGGACAAAGCTCTCATTGCGGCCTCCGAATATTGTCCATGAAGCAGATGATGCTATGCTCTCCCCTTCATCAGCCTTACGGAAAAGATTCTCCGAAAGAGGCTTCTGGGGCTCTTCCATCTTCTCAGCCTTCTTTGCATCCACGTCTGAAGGTGAGGCTGGATCAGGTTCCGCCTTTGCCGGCTTTCTGCCTTCGAACGTGTCCAGGATATCTGCAAATGAACGGGTCGGGGTATAAGTGCTCTTTATCTGGGTTCCTGCTTGCCTTTTTTCTGTTTTCGGTGTTTTTCCTTCCCATCTGTCAAGGATAGCGCCGAAATCTGTCCTGTCCTTCGGGACACTGCCCTTTGTAGGACGGGGCATGGAATAAGGATTGCCTGTATGCTCGAAAGAATAAAGAATATCGGCAAAGGATGATGATGGATCATAGCCCTGCACTATCTCAGAGGGCTTCTTCCTTTCGCTCTTCACGATTGGCTTTGCTTTCCTAGGTTCCTCCTTCTTCTCTACAAGCTTTATAGAGGCAAAAGGGGAAACATCCCTATCATCATCAATAAGGCGGCGCTTTATATCCGCCGCCGTGTTCTTCTTCTTTCTAGACACCTTAAGCTTCCCTGATATCCAAAACCTCGGATACGAATGGTTTCATAAGCGTTAACAGGCCATCCTTTGTGCACCCCTGCACCTTTATCGTGCAGATTGCATTTGTTGGATCTGTTCCCGTGAACGTTCCAAACGATACGATATCAAGGCCATTGTCTGCAAGTGCCTGGCTTATGCGTGCAATCGTTCCGGGCTTATCTTCGACAAGGAAGGACATCCTCACGCCATAGTGCCTTGCTCCGAAAAGCTCAAGAAGGATGCGGAACATATCGCTCTTGCTGACTATGCCGACAAGCTTCCCTGTTGCGCTTACGACAGGAAGACAGGAAAGATCCTGATCAACCATCAGCCTCGCAGCTTCCTCGACCGTAGTATCCTCTGTGATCGTCACGACATCCTTTGTCATAAGGTCCTTGACCTTGAGCTTTGACAGCAGATATGCCATCTCATGGATGGAAAGGCTGGTTGCCGGAGATGGAGAGGCATATAGCACATCCTTTTCGGTTATGACTCCGACGAGGTTCTTGTTCTTATCCAGGACTGGAAGGCGATGCACCTTCTCTCTCTTCATCAGATCGGATGCTTCCCCTACAGACATATCAGGGGTAGCTGTAACCGGGTTGCGGGTCATTCTTCTTGCAATTATCATCTTATGCCTCCTTTTTTAATGATAACCATACATCTGGAAAAAACAAAGCTTTATGCACCAAGATATGCCTTCTGCACACGCTCATTGCTGAGCAGGCTCTCGCCTTTGTCCTGAAGCACGATCTTTCCGTTCTCAATCACATATCCAAAGCTGGATGTCTTGAGTGCAAGCTTGGCATTCTGCTCGACAAGGAAGACAGTCACCTTGTTCTCTTCATTGATGATTCTGATCTTGTTGAAGATATCCTGCACGACAAGAGGGGCAAGGCCAAGCCCTGGCTCATCGAGAAGCAGGAGCCGCGGCGATGACATGAGCGCCCTGGCAATTGCCATCATCTGCTGCTCTCCACCTGAAAGCGATCTTGTCTTCTGCTTCTTCCTCATTCCAAGAATCGGGAAGAAGTCATACATCTCAGCCTTTTTCCTCTCGACAAGGCTCTGGTCTCGTACCATGAATGCTCCCATATCGAGATTTTCCTCAACTGTCATATCCGCAAAGACATGGCGCCCTTCTGGAACGAGGGCAATGCCTTTCCGCACAATCTGATCCGTGGATAGCTTCTGATGCTTTGACTGGCAGATAGTCTCACCGGAGAACGAGATAGTGCCTCCAGAGAGCGGAACAAGGCCGACTATTGCATTGAGAAGCGTTGATTTTCCTGCACCATTGGCTCCGATAAGGGCAACGATATCGCCTTCGCTGACGCTCATCGATACATTGGACAGTGCCCTGATATTCCCATATGCGACTGAGATATCATCGATTTTGAGGATTTCCATTACTCTTCCTCCTTTCCAAGATATGCCTCGATAACATCCTTGTTCTGCTTTATCGCCTGAGGAGTACCTTCAGCAATCTTCGTTCCGAAGTTCAGGACCGTGATCTGATCGCAGATGTTCATGACAAGCTTCATATCGTGCTCAATGAGAACCACGGTAACGCCAAGCGAGCGTATCTTATCCACGACATCCATAAGATGCGCTGTCTCTGCAGGGTTCATTCCAGCAGCAGGCTCATCAAGGAAGAGAAGCTTTGGATCGGCTGCAAGCGCACGGGCAATCTCCAGCTCTCTCTGCATGCCGTAAGGAAGGCTTCTTGCAAAATCCTGTGCATGGCTCTCGATACCGAAGAAATGAAGCCACTCCATAGCCCTCTCATACATCTCCCTGTTCTCTCTCTGTGCAAAGACATAGCTTTTCACAGCCTGCAGGAAGCGCCCATGGAATGGATCCTTGCCGACCTTGAAGTGAAGACCCATCATGACGTTCTCGACAACAGTAAGCTCTTTATACAGCCTTATGTTCTGGAACGTCCTGGCAATGCCCAGCCTGCTTACCTTCCAAGCAGGAAGTCCTGTTATATCCTTGCCGTCGAATGTAATAGTCCCTCTGGTTGGTTTATCTACACCTGTTATCTGATTGAAAAGCGTTGTCTTTCCAGCTCCATTCGGTCCGATAAGGCCGGTGACGAGCCCCTGCTCAACGCTGAAATTCACATCATTTACAGCGATAACACCACCAAACTCACGTGTGAGGTGATCAGTTGTAAGGATCTTCATCTCTCACCTCCCTTGCGCTTTGCAACTGCCAGAAGCTTCTCCTTGAATGTACGGGGATCTCCATAGCGATACTTATCGCGGCCAAGCAGCCCCTGTGGACGCCATATCATCATGACAACCAGTATAAGGCCGAATATCATCTGATTAGCCTGTGGCGGGATGATGTTCGTAAGTCCTGTCAGCTGCTGGAAGTATGATATGAACTGGATGATGAATGCACCAAGGATGACAGCCTTCGCGTTTCCCATTCCGCCAAGCACGACTGTGCAGAGAACCATTACAGATACCATGAATGTATATGATGATGGGCTTACGGTAAGCGTGTATGCTGTCTGGAAACTTCCTGCGATACCGCCTATTGCGGCACCAAGCACGAATGAGCTGATCTTGTACTTAGTCACATTTATGCCGTTCGACTGAGCTGCAACCTCATCCTCCCTTATTGCATTCATTGCACGTCCAAGCCTGGAATGCGCAAGCTGCTGGAAAAGGATATAGAAGATAAGCACGAATACCCATATGAGTATGATGAATGCGCCCTTGTTCCTAGATGAGAACTGATAGCCGAAAAGCGATGCGCGGGGAATGCTTGTGATGCCGACTGGGTTTATATTCGTCGCGATGTTCCTGATTATCTCACCAAGGCCAAGCGTTGCAATGCAGAGATAGTCACCTTTCAGCCTGAGCGTCGGAACACCGATAAGGAAACCGACGAAGCCAGCTGCAAGCGCCGCGACTGGAAGAGAAAGCCAGAACGATATGCCGAACATCTTGCACATGATAGCTGTGACATAGCTTCCGATGCAGAAGAAGCCAGCATGGCAGAGCGAGAGCATTCCTGTCGAACCTGTTATGCAGTTCTGGCCAATTGCCATCAGAGCATAGACACCTGAATAAATCAAAATGAGCATGAAGAAGTTAATCATATCAGACCTTCTCCCTCTCGTTCTTTCCGAGTATTCCCTCCGGACGCAGCAGGAGGACAATGATGAGAACAGCAAAGGCAACCGTGTCCTTCAAGCCATTCGGGATATGCAATAGCGGAGCACCTACAGCCTCAAGGATTCCAAGGAGTATTCCTCCTATCATCGCACCGGGAATAGATCCGATTCCACCTATTACAGCTGCGACGAATGCCTTGAGTCCTGTCATTGTTCCCATTGATGGATAGACGCGGAAATCAAAGGCTGCGAGGATACCGCCGACAGCGGCAAGGGCTGAACCGATTGCGAATGTCAGTGATATCACGCGATTGACGTTTATTCCCATCAGAGCGCTTGTCGGCTGATCGAGCGATGTTGCACGCATTGCCTTGCCCATCTTTGTCTTGTTCACGAAGAAAGCAAGCAGGAGCATCATCGATATCGAAACTACAAGCATCAGGATCTGATGAGGTGTTATCGAGATTCCGAAGAATGTGATCGGAGTATTATCAAAAGGATATGGAAAACGGCGTGACTGCGTACCGAAGATCCAGGCAGCGCCATTTGAAAGTATAAACGATACACCGATTGCAGAAAGAAGAGGTGCAAGCCTATTTGCGTTTCTCAGAGGTTTATACGCAACACGCTCTATGAACATTCCCAGAAGTGCACATAGCACCATGCTGACGATCATAGCGATGAAGAAAGCTGCGACCATCCAGACAGGAGAAGCTGATGTTCCTAAGAGCGCCTGATAGACAACAAGGCCGATAAAAGCACCGACCATCAGGATATCGCCATGGGCAAAGTTGATGAATTTCAATATTCCATACACCATCGTATATCCCAGAGCGATAAGCGAATAGATAGCTCCGAGCGTAAGGCCATTGACGATGTACTGGATATACAGTGTAAGAGTAGCCACTGAAAGGCCTCCGTTATTTATTATGACAGAACTGCCGGATGCTCTCCGGCAGTCACCTCAAAGACTCGCAGGTTCAGTCGACCTGGACAATATGATTATCTACAACCTGGAATGCACCAACGTATACAGGAGTTATTCCATCAACCTCATATACACCCTGGCTTGCGACAAGGTCGCCGTTGGCTGCAAAGTTTATGATGCCGTTAGCACCCTCGAAATCCTTCGTTGCCGCAACCTCATCCCTGATAGCCTTCGGATCAGCAGAGCCTGCACGCTCGATTGCTGCTGCGATGATGTATGTTGCATCGTATGAATTTGTTGCGAATGAGTCAGGAGCATCGCCATTGTATGCTGCTGCATAAGCTGCCTGGAAGTCTGTGAGAATCGAGGAAGCTGTTGCCTGTGCAGGTCCTACATAGATAACACCATCTGTGAAATCTGGAGCAAGATTATAGATCTCAGGATCAGAGAAGCCATCGCTGGAAAGGAAAGGAACCGTGATTCCGAGCTGTGACGCCTGCTCAAGTATCTGTGCATCCTCTACTGTGTAGTTTGGAATGTAGATAGCCTCTGGATCTGCAGCTCTGATCTGTGTCAGCTGTGTCCTGAAGTCCTTATCGCCTACCATGCATGTCTCGCTTGCAACGATCTCTCCGCCAAGAGATGTGAATGTCTCAGCCATCCCATTGGCAAGGCCCTGGCTGTAATCATTCATAGCATAAAGAGATGCAAGTCTTCTGTATCCAAGGACCTCATAGAAATAATGAGCTGCGACATCTGACTGGAGAGCGTCTGATGGAACAGTCCTGAAGACATAGTTAAGGCCATCGTCATTTGCGATAGGCTGTGCTGTTACATCCTTGTGCGTTGCTGATGGGGAGATCATCACGATTCCATCTTCCTGACAGCGCTGAGCAACCGCAAGGGCTGGACCTGTGAATACTGGTCCGATGATTGCGCATACTTCATCTGTATAAGCAAGCTTCTCATAGCTGGAAAGAGCCCTCTCGACAGTTCCTTCGCTGTTCTCAGCGATGAGCTGAAGCTGCTTGCCGTTTATTCCGCCCTCTGCATTGATCTGATCTATAGCAAGGCGTGCTGCATTTGAGCATCTGATACCATAATTGGCATTGTCACCTGTAAGAGGTCCGATAAAACCGATCTTATAGACATCAGAGTTCTCACTAGCTCCACCTGCATATACACCTGTGACTGCAAAGAGAGCTACAAGAAAGAGTATAACTGCTTTTCTCATAATTCCACCTCCACCGTGAACATGAAAACATAACTCACTGTATACAGAAATTTGTATTTTCATGCAATATTCCCACACCGGTTTTGCAGAAGTTTCATATCAATAATGTTTTCACATGAAATGATTAGCAGAAGCTTCCTTACGGAAAAGAAAACAGCATGCGCCGGCAATGGCGATGAACAAGGAGAGAGTTCCAGACAGGATGAACACAGACCGTATGGGCATTGCATCGGCAAGGGGGCCGAAGAGAATCATGCC
>CALXLI010000007.1 GCA_944389155.1 uncultured Spirochaetaceae bacterium
ATTGTCCTTTTTGCACTCCCTATAGCTGCGAGCAGCATACTCCAGCAGCTATTCAATTCAGTTGATGTCGCGGTAGTCGGCAACTTCGCAGAGAACGCTGCAGCTGCAACCGCGGCTGTTGGATGCAATGGCCCTATCATCAATCTGATCATCAATCTCTTCGTCGGGATATCCGTAGGGGCGAATGTGGTGATTGCCAATGCGATAGGCCATGGCGACAAGGACAGGGTTTCAAGCTCCGTCCATACAGCGATGACTGTCGCGCTTCTGAGCGGGGTGGTCCTTCTCTTCATAGGACTTGCTGTTGCCCGTCCTATCCTGGAGCTTATGAATACGCCTGAGGATGTCCTGGGATATGCCACATCATATCTTCGCATATATTCCCTGGGACTCCCGTTCATAATGATCTACAATTTCGGGTCTGCAATACTCAGAAGCGTAGGGGATACAAAGCGGCCGCTGTACTGCCTTATCGTCTCTGGCATCCTGAATGCCCTTCTGAACCTTTTCTTCGTGATTGTCTTCCACTTGGATGTCGATGGTGTTGCAATCGCTACGGTTATCTCGAACGGAGTCAGCTCAATCCTTGTCTGGCACTTCCTCACCCATGAGAAAAGCGAGATAAGATTCACACCCAAGCGCATGAGGATATCGGGGAAGGATCTTTCGCTTATATTGAAGATCGGAGTTCCTGCAGGTATCCAGTCAATGGTGTTCTCGCTTTCGAATGTCTTCATACAGTCTGCGCTCAATAGATTCGGCACTTCGATCGTTGCTGGATCTGCCGTGACGCTTAACTATGAGAACATGACGTATTTCACGATTTCAGCATTCAGCCAGGCTGTCATAACATATATAAGCCAGAATTTTGGGGCCGGAAACAAGGAGAGATGCCGGAAGGTATTCTTCACAGCTCTTGCCATGAGCGTAATAGTTGCAGCTGTTCTGAGCAATGCGTTCAGGTTCGGCCACAGCGCGTTTATCGCGATCTTCACCTCTGAGGCAGATGTTGCAGATGCGGCATATGTCAGGATGCAGTACCTCTTCGTTCTGTACTTCATAATCTGCCTGTATGAGATTCCCGGAGCTGCACTGCGTGGCATGGGGCACTCGCTCGTGCCTGCCATGATCACGGTTTTCGGTACATGCGTGTTCCGTATCCTATGGGTTGCTATAGTTCCAAGGATAACAGGTGCACTCGGTGCGATCTATCTTGTCTATCCCGTCTCATGGCTCCTGACTGCAGCAGCTGTGCTTCTCTCTTACTTCATCATCAGCCGTCGGGCTCTTTCAGAATAGGCAGTGCCATGGATTTCAGAGTAGCTGCCATAGGACTTGAGCATGGCCACATATATGGGATGTGCCAGGGATTGGAAGATGCTGGAGCGTCAATCGTATCTGTCTACGACGAAGACGAAGGGAAGGTGGATGCGTTCTGCCGTGCATTCCCTGGATGCCTGAAAGCAATGAGTGCCGATGATATCCTCTCAGATCCTTCTATATCTCTTGTCGCGTCTGCATCGGTTCCCTGTGATAGGGCTGGAATCGGAATCAGGGCTCTTGAAGCCGGCAAGGATTTCTTCTCAGACAAGCCTTCATTCGTGACTATGGATGATGTGGAAAAGGCTCGTTCTGCTGTAGAGAGGACAGCTGGGAAATGGTTCGTATATTACAGTGAGAGGCTTCATTCGGAGGCTTCCGTATATGCAGAAAAGCTCATCAGGGACAATGCGATAGGAAGGGTGCTTGAAATCAGAGGATGGGGGCCTCACAGGATAGGAGTGGAACGGCCTGGGTGGTTCTATGACAAGGCAAGGTATGGCGGCATCCTTGTTGATATCGCATCGCATCAGATAGAGCAGGCCCTTTTCTTCGCTGGTGCGGATAATGCATCTGTTGTATCAAGCAGGGTTGGCAACCTCCATCATGAAGACACTCCCGGACTTGAGGATTTCGGGGATGCAATGCTCATCACGGATAATGGAGTTCCCTGCTATATAAACGTTGACTGGTTCACTCCTTCTGGCCTCGGCACATGGGGCGATGGCAGATTCCTCATCATAGGAACAAAGGGATATATAGAGCTCAGGAAGTATATAGATGTCGCAGCAGAGAACACACCGGATCATGTCATCCTTGTCAATGAGGAAGGGGAGTACCATTACCGTGTGCATGGCAAGGTCGGATATCCATTCTTCCGCGCTATGATAGATGACTGCATATCAAGAAGCGAGAGCGCTATACGGCAGGAGCATGTCTTCAGAGCATCAGAGCTTGCGATAGAAGCAGAGGAAAAGGCCCTTGTACTGTGATGTTTTTAAGTATGCGTAGATAACTATTGTTATAGTATGGAATTATTTTATGCTGTTCAATCGGCATGCTGAGTGGAAAATAAGCACTTCTAGGTGCAGGGATATTATGTTGAGACACTTAGGAATATGAATCATTTTATTGAAGTCGATTTTTCATAAAGATGCTCTGGTGATATATCACTATCATCAGGCCAGACGACTGTCCCATAGAGAGCCTTTGCCTGCATGAAGAAATCTATGTTCTGCTGCTTTCTAAATATTGGACGTGACAGATTGGGTCGGAAGTCATAAATACCATTCTTTCCATCTTCAAATGTAAGAAGAAGAGTATAGTCTTTTCGCGGAATGACCTTTTTGACAATCCATGCAGGATTTCCCATACTTACTCCTCTTCCTTATACCATGGAATGTATTTGTCAAAACATTCTATCCTTGTCAGTTAATATTAATATAGCTATATCAAAGGACTTTTTCATTAATAGGGAATGTATTCATATTCATTCTTATGAAAGAAAGATTTTCAAAAGTTCGTCCTCGTAGTTTCTTCTTGCTGCGAATTGTCCACGTTTGTCCACCTTTTGCCCACGAAAACCTGGGAAATGTCTGAAAACGCTAAATAAAGGCAAAGGACAAAGAAAATTTCTCCGCATGTTAATTCCTTGTAATATAAGTTATTGTATGTAAAACTAAGTAACGCCTGGAACAATTGTTAAAAATTCGTTAATTAACACAGATTTAACATATATAGGCTTGGAAGTTAATTCATCTTCAATATCATCACTTGCGAAAAAGAAAACATTTAGGGAAACCTAATAGGAGTTTAAAGATGAAAAAGCTTTTGACAATCATGCTTGTTGCAGTTCTTGCAATGACTGCAGTTTTCGCATCAGGTGCTAATGAAAGCACAGCTACAGTTTCAACTGATGGTTCCACATCAATGGAAGCTGTGATCCTTTCTCTTGCAGAGCAGTACATGAATGACAATCCAGGCGTGAATGTTACATACAACCCAACTGGAAGCGGAAC
>CALXLI010000008.1 GCA_944389155.1 uncultured Spirochaetaceae bacterium
AATATTATTCTCTCATCCTTTATATCATCCCATCTGATATCGGTGCCCCTGTACTTATCTATAAGATTATCCGTTGCCATTTTAATGGGATTACATCATGGCTCTTCAAAAGAAAAAGTCCACCGCTATTAACGATGTGCTGATGGTGTGGATAACTGTAATCACCATCCTTTTCTGGTCAATATAATTTCTATATTGATGCAACTTAATCTCTTTTTATCTTGCTTTGCCGTATAAGCCGGCTCATACTGAGGAAGGTTTTACAACCAGCCCCAATGCTTGGCAAATCCCCCCGCCTGGATTGGGGCCTTGCTTTCATAATGCATATTCCCTGCATGATACCATGCCTGAATGTCATGGGAAAATGACAATCAAGTTACTTGCAAAGTTACATTCTTCGACTATAATCATCACTATGAGCGACACACAAGGAAGAAGAATCAGGAAACTCAGGGAAAAGCAGGGACTTTCTCTTGAAGATCTGGGAAAGGCCATCGGAACAACAAGGCAGAACATATTCAAATACGAGTCTGGTGATATCGCAAACATACCATATGACAAGCTCAAGAAGATTGCGGAGACACTCAATACTGACCCTTGGTACATCCTGGGATGGGAACCTCCAAAGAAGAAGGAAGGCTCAAGGAACAAGGATTTCATCTCAGTTCCCCTCATCTCGCAGAAAATCTCGGCAGGATACGGCGAGACATTCCTGTCTGATGAGAACATAACAATGAAGAAGATAACAGTCCCCACTTCCATCCTGCACGGTGTAAACGATGCCTCAACGCTTGTAAGCGCGGAGGTAAAGGGCGACAGCATGATAGATGCGAACATATATCCAGGTGACTATGTATTCTTCTCGAAGGGACTCATAAAAGGTGAAGGCATATACGTCATAGCACTTGCTGGAGACATCATGGTCAAACGCCTTGCCTTTGATGCACTCTCACGCCGTCTTACGATCATAAGCGAAAACAAGAACTATCCAGCAAAGACAGTGGATGCGGATGAGTCCGGTGTCCGTATACTTGGAAAAGTCGTAGGCTGGATTCATAACGAAATCATCTGATTCAATATTCAAGCCCCGTTGTTGCTGAAAAGAATGACGGGGTTATTATATTATAAACCATAATTTACTGTATAATTATCAATTATTATGTTTTGTTATAATACTATTTAAATATTAATAATATACAATTATTCAACTGCTATTATCTCACTATTTAGCAATTGACGGAGACAAGGCAATATGGCAAGTTCTTCATCTGTATGAAAACAGATCTCACAAAAGTCCTGAATCCAGAACAAGCTGCAGCCGCGGGCAAGATAGAAGGTCCTCTCCTCATCATCGCAGGAGCGGGATCGGGAAAGACACGAATGATCACATACCGCATCGCACATATGCTGGAAGAGGGAGTTGATGAGAGAAACATACTCGCGCTCACGTTTACGAACAAAGCCGCAAAGGAAATGAGCGACAGGATCAGGGCTCTTCTGAAAAAGCCGCTGAAAGACCTGACCGCCACTACATTCCACTCATTCGGGCTCAGCATCCTCAAGCAGTATATACATCACATTGGCTACCATAATGATTTCACGCTTTACGATACGAACGACAATGAGGCTCTCATAAAGAACTGCATCGTAAGCTGTGGCTATCAGATACCGGATTACAATGTCAGGACGCTTCTGTCATTCTTCAGCGATCTGAAGACCGGAAGGAAGAGGATGGAAAGCCAGGACGGAGCAATTGCAGAGATATACAGGGAATGGCTGCTGACGCAGAAGGCATACAATGTCGTGGATTTCGATGATCTTATACTCCTTCCCATAACGATATTCGAGAAAAAGCCATGGATATTGGAGAAAGTCCAGGACAGGTATCGCTACATAATGGTTGACGAATTCCAGGACACTTCACTGCTGCAGTATCGCATGGTATCAATGATAGCCTCGAAATACAGGAATATAGCAGTAGTTGGCGATGATGACCAGTCAATATATTCCTGGAGAGGCGCTGATTACGGCAATATAATGCAGTTTGAGAAGGACTTCCCGGAACGCATGGAATTCAAGCTTGAACGGAACTACCGTTCAACCGGCAATATCCTCAAGGCCGCAAATGCGCTTATCGTCCACAATACAGAGAGGAAGGAGAAGAAGCTCTGGACCGAAGAGGATGGAGGCGCTGCCATTTCGATAAAGCATCACAAAGACAGCGAGGCTGCCGCATACTGGATCGCAAACCAGATACGCAGCGACATAAAGAGCGGTATCATGCCTGGTGATATCGGAGTGCTGGTCCGGACGAACTCGCTCATAACAGAGCTGGAGAACATCTTCGCTGAGATGAATCTGCAGACAAGGATCTCAGGAGGAAAAAGCTTCTTCGACCGCCGTGAGATACGTGACATGCTCTGCTACCTGAAGGTGCTCCTTAATGCTCACGATGACACTAGCCTCTTAAGAATCATAAACACTCCAAGACGGGGAATCGGAAGAACGACAATAGAGAAGCTCAGGGCATATGCAGATGAGAACAATACATCTCTTTTTGAGGCAATAGAGAAACTCTCCGGGGATAAGTCAGGATTCACGGAAAGGACACAGTCAGCGCTCAAGGCCTTTGAGAGAAAGATAGGAAGCTGGAAAGACCTATCCCAGAAAGCACCTGAATACATCATAGAACGCATCATAGAAGACACAGGATATGAAGGAATGCTCGCCGAGGAATTCCCAGACAGTCCAAAGACCGTTGACTACAAGATGCACGGCATCGAAATACTTTCACAGAGGCTCAAGAGATATCTCGAGCAGAACGAAGGGGCTGGAATGAAGGATTATATCACGGCAGTGTCAATCATCGGAGATGAAAGCGATGATGACGAGAAGAAGGTCAATATAATGACAATGCATGCATCAAAAGGCCTTGAATTCTCCATTGTATACCTGGCAGGAATCGAGGATGATATCATCCCATCGCAGCGTGCGCTGGAGGAAAACCCAAGGAATATAGACGAGGAGAGAAGGCTTTTCTACGTAGCGATAACAAGAGCAAGGAAGAAGCTTGTCATAAACTACTCAGACACGAGGCTTGGCAGGGATGGGACTGAAAAGAACGTGATCCCCTCACGTTTTCTGGAGGAAATTCCTGCAGAGCTCTTCAAGAATGAGGAAAAGAGTCCTGAGGAGAAGAAGAAAGATCAAATAGCACTTCTAAAGCAATTCCTAGCAAGAAGCAATTGAATCTAAACTAAAATTATATCAAAACAAATAGCAATGATAGACAAACAAATCATTGCTATTGCCTTAATATAAATATCAATAGTAACAATTACAGCAAAGAAACAACATCAGTTGTTTTCGTTATATTTCTTATAGAATTCCTTAAGGGCAAATCTGATTCCAGCAGCCCAGCCCAATCCCATATCTGCAAACAAATTCTCAAGCTCATTCTTGAAAGAAGGCTCAATCGAGAAAGTCGTCAGGATCTTCTTCTCCTTGCCAGAGAAAACCTGTCTTGCCTTTGCTTCACTTGGGCTCTGAACCTCTTCTTTTCCTTCTGTTTTCCTAAGTGCCATCTTTTCACCTCATTCCCAAATACTGGTATTCAGACTTCTTATAGCCTCTATTGTTGCGGGCTTAAGCCCCCGGCCTCTTGCCTTGAAAAGCTGAGGAGCCTTTCCTGCCTCCTGCGCCTTCCTGAAAAGCGGATCGACCGGTATACGATAAACCGCGAATCTTCCTGTCTCTTCAGCCACTCTATAGATGTCCCTGTGCTGCTTGATCCTTTCATCATAGGAATTGATTATTATCCTTGTGTGTCTGACATCAGAGCGCATATTCTTCTTAAGCTTCTGAAGCTCATCTATGAATATCTCAAGTCCATCGAGGCTGAATACCTCAGGAGTCATCGGCGTGATTATCTCATCACTCGCGATAAGTGCAGAGCGTTCAAGTCGCCCCAGTCCTGGTGATAGATCCAGAACGATGTGGGAAAATGATGCAGAAACATCGTTCACAAGATCCTGAAGGACGAAAGGCTCTTCGCTTAGCTTTGTCTCGCTATAATTCTTCAGAGTACCGCCTATCCCAAAGGTCGGGAGGATATAAAGGTTATCCATATCAGCAGCCGGCATGATTGCATCCTGCACATAGCATTTACCCTGAAGCACATCTGAAAGCTCGTATTTAGGGGCGTTCTTCAGGAACCACGAAGAGAGGTTACCCTGAGGATCACAGTCAATTATAAGCGTCTTATAGCCATCAAGGGCAGACTGGCATGCCAATGTGCCAGATATAGTAGTCTTCCCTACTCCACCCTTCTGCAAATGAAACGCAATGGTCTTTGACATCTGTCCTCCAGAACTGATACGCATTATATGCCATAGTCTCGATAACTACAATCATGAAATCATGAATATGCCGAAAAAATATTGTTTTTATCCAAAATTATATTATATTAATATTTTTTAATATAAGTAACATATTAAACTAAATTATACATATATATTTTTGTGCATATCATCAAAAAGCCAGCGTGATTTCGATAAAGGCCTCAATTTGCATTTATATACATATATAACATTCCTAAATAAGATTATATATATTCATTATATTTTTGTATTCTCTTTTCTATATCCACCTGCTACTATAGCACTATGAGATTGATTGGATGGAATGTGAATGGAATCAGGAGCTGTATCAGAAAAGGCTTCTGCGAATTCGTTGAAAAGGAGCAGCCGGAGCTTATCGCGGTACAGGAAGTCAAGGGAATAGACAAGCCTGTCGAAATAGATGGGTACAAAGGCTTCTACAATCTTGCGGAAAGAAAAGGATATAGCGGTACAGCTATTTTCTTCAGAAACGAACCATTGGATATCAAAACAGGACTTGACGATGATGAGTTCAACCACGAAGGCCGCGTGATTAGTGCGGAGTTTGAGGATTTCTATCTTGTAAACGTCTATGTCCCCAACAGCCAGGAGGAGCTTAAGCGCATAGGATTCCGCATTGCATTCGACACAGCTCTCAGGGAGCATATAGCAAAGCTCAGGGAAAGGAAAGGCGTGATTGCAACAGGAGATTTCAACGTTGCACACAATCCGATAGACCTGAAGAATCCTAAGCAGAATGAGGAAAGAGCAGGATACTCGAAAGCAGAGAGGGAAAGCTTCCAGCGTCTTCTTGATACAGGCATGGTCGATACCTTCAGATACTTCTATCCAGACAAGGAAGGTGCTTACTCCTGGTGGTCATATATGTTCCATGCACGGGAAAGGAATGCAGGCTGGCGCATAGACTACTTCCTTGTCTCTGAGGATCTGAAGACAAGGATCTCTGACAGCGGGATCTACTCATCTGTCATGGGATCTGACCATGCGCCGGTATTCCTTGATCTTACTTGAGAAGATACGAAGGTATCTCTCCTCTTGAATAGAGGATCTTGCGCTGCTGAGTATCAAGGACCTTCTTGCACATCCTGATGGAAAGCGGAGTAACCTCCACAAGCTCATCATCCTTGATGAACTGTATAGCCTGCTCCAGCGTTGGTTTCGAAACAGGTGTAAGCGTTACGGCCTCATCGTGGCCAGATGCCCTGAGGCTCGTAAGCTTCTTTGTCCTTGTTGGATTGAGCATCAGATCACCTTCCCTGTTTCTCTCTCCAACTACCTCTCCCTCATACACAGGATCTCCTGGGACAATGAAGAAGCGGCCTCTGTCTTCAAGTTCCCATAGCCCATATGCAACGGCGTTTCCGGCCCTGTCCGAAACGAGAGAGCCTGTGAGCCTATCAGGGAAATCCCCACGATACGTCTCATAGCCTTTCAGAGAACTATTCATTATCCCCATTCCCTTTGTATCTGTGAGGAATTCATCGCGGAAGCCGATAAGGCCGCGTGATGGCACGTCAAAGCGCATCTTCACACGTCCTCCAGCAGTGTATGTTATATCGCTCATGACAGCCTTTCGCTTTCCAAGCTTCTCCATGACAGTGCCGGATGATTCTTCAGGGCAATCAACAAGAAGGAGCTCTATCGGTTCTGTCTTGTTGCCATTCTCATCCTTATGGAATATTACATGCGGCCTGCCAACGCAGAACTCCATGCCCTCCCTTCTCATCTCCTCAGCGATGATAGCCATCTGGAACTCTCCACGGCCTTTTACGGTGAAAGTATCATCAGGATTCTTCTCGATCCTTATCGATACATTGCGAAGTGCCTCCCTTTGAAGGCGTTCCCAGATCTTCGCGCTTGTTGCAGCCTTTCCTTCCTTTCCTGCCAATGGCGATATATTCTTTGAGAAAAGCATCGAGACAGTCGGCTCATCAACCTCAATCCGTGGCAGGGCCTTTATCTCATCCTTCGTGCAGATTGTATCTCCGATGGAAACATCATCAACTCCAGCAAGCACGATTATATCGCCAGGATCAGCCTTTGGAACATCGGAAAAGACAGGGCCGTTATATGCCTGGATACGTGTAACGCGAAGAGGCTCAGTACGGTTTTCCTTGACGCATACAAGCGTATCATTCGTCACGGCAGAACCGTTGACAACCTTACCGACAGCTAGACGGCCAAGGAAGTCAGAATAGGAAAGATCGGATACAAGCATCTGGAAAGGTTCCTGGTCATCGTAGCTTGGAGCCGGGATATCATCAAGAATGGAGTCAAGAAGCGAGTGAAGGTTATCTTCAATATCATCCAGGCTTCTGCCACAACGTCCAGCACGGCCATCGGCATAGAAGACAGGAACCTCCAGCATCCTCTCATCTGGAGAGAGTTCCAAGAGAAGATCATAGACCTCATTCAGGACCTCATCAGGGCGTGCGTCTGCCCTGTCGATCTTATTTATGACCACAATAAGCGGAAGATTCCGCAAAAGCGCTTTTTCAAGCACGAACCGGGTCTGTGGAAGAGGGCCTTCTGCGGCATCAACCAAAAGCACAGCTCCATCAACCATGCTCAAGCCTCTCTCAACCTCTCCTCCGAAATCAGCATGGCCCGGAGTATCTATGATATTTATCTTGACACCTTTCCAGTGTATGGCACAGTTCTTGGCGCTTATGGTGATGCCTCTTTCCTTTTCTATAGCACCGCTATCCATGATACGCTCACCGTCCATGCCCTTGCCAGCAAGTCCACTCTGATGAAAGAGAGCATCAACAAGTGTTGTCTTGCCGTGATCAACATGTGCAATAATCGCTATATTCCTGATCTTATCATTCCTGACTATCATAACGAATGGAATATACAACAAATAGGAAGTTTGCGCTATATATAAGGTAAATTTCCTTATCCTGCAAGAATTAAAAAGATCACAGCAAAAAAGAAAACCCCTCATATAGAGGGGGAGAAAAGTGCGAAAAAAAAACCTGGCAGCTACCTACTCTCCCACGGACGAGCCGCAGTACCATCGGCGCGGGGGCGTTTCACTTCCGTGTTCGGGATGGGAACGGGTGTTGCCGCCCTGCTATGGCCACCAGGAGTCAGG
>CALXLI010000009.1 GCA_944389155.1 uncultured Spirochaetaceae bacterium
CAGCTCCAGGCTGGAGATCTTCTCCTCACGATCGGCGGAGTTGCAGTTGCTGCTCCTCAGCCAGTTCAGGCTGCACCACAGGCAGCTCCAGTACAGAGCGCACCGGTTCAGGCAGCTCCTGTCCAGCAGACTGTTGTGACAGGTTCTGAGAACGTTGTTGCTCCAATGCCAGGCCTTGTCCTCCGCATACCTGTAGCAGTCGGCCAGAGCGTGAAGAAGGATGAGATCGTGATGGTCATGGAAGCTATGAAGATGGAGAACGAGATCTACGCTCCGTGCGATGGCGTCATCTCCTCTATCGCTGTAAGCCAGGGCCAGCAGCTTCAGGCTGGAGACCTGCTCCTCACGATCGGCGGAGTCGCAGCTGCAGCTCCTCAGCCAGTTCAGGCTGCACCACAGGCAGCTCCAGTACAGAGCACACCGGTTCAGGCAGCTCCTGTACAGGCAGCACCAGCTTCAGCTGGAGACACAGAGATCAAGGCACCGATGCCGGGTCTTGCACTCCGCTTTGAAGTCAAGGTTGGAGATACAGTAAAGCCTGATCAGGTATTGATGGTCATGGAAGCTATGAAGATGGAGAACGAGATCTACTCACCATGCGCAGGCACGGTAAAGCAGATTCTTGTAAGCCAGGGCGAGCAGCTTCAGGCTGACACAGTCCTTATGATTATCGGCTAAGGAGAAAGAGAACAATGGATGCAATCATAAATGGTATGATGCAGCTCTGGACCTCTACAGGACTCTTTGGATTCCTGTTCCCTGATGCAATGCGTGCAGCCTGGGGAGCAGGAGCCGCAGAGGCTGGCCCTGCAGGTCTTGGATGCGCAATCATGATACTTGTTGGATTCCTGCTTCTGTATCTTGCGATCAAGAAAGGCTTCGAGCCTCTTCTCCTGATCCCAATTGCTATGGGATGCATACTATCCAATATTCCAAATGCCTTCATCGCAGCGGTAGATCCAACATCCGGCGATGCAGGATTCATAAAGATACTGTACGATGCTGGTATCGAGTCAGGACTGTTCCCTGTGCTCATATTCATGGGCGTTGGTGCCATGACGGATTTTGGTCCGCTTATCGCCAATCCTAAGACTCTCCTTCTTGGAGCAGCAGCTCAGCTCGGCATCTTCACAGCTCTTATCGGAGCACTGCTTCTTTCATTCATCCCTGGAATCAACTTCGATCTCAACGTTGCTGGTTCAATCGGAATCATCGGAGGAGCAGATGGCCCTACAGCTATCTACGTGACAAGCAGGCTTGCACCTGAGTATCTTGGCTCGATTGCTGTTGCAGCTTATTCATATATGGCACTGGTTCCAATCATCCAGCCGCCTATCATGAAGCTTCTGACAACAGAGAAAGAGAGGAAGATCAGGATGCAGCAGCTCAGACCTGTATCGAAGCTTGAGAAGATCGTGTTCCCTATCATGGTTATCACACTCTGTGCAATACTCCTTCCATCAGCATGCCCTCTCATCGGTGCGCTTATGTTCGGAAATCTTGCAAGGGAATGCGGTGTCATAAACAGGCTTTCTGATACAATGCAGAATGCTCTGATGAATACCGTCACGATCTTCCTTGGACTCTCTGTAGGCTCAAAGATGGCTGCAGATAAGTTCCTCAACCTTGAGACACTTGGAATCCTTGTACTTGGAATGGTCGCATTCGGAGTCGGAACAGCAGGTGGAGTGCTTCTTGGAAAGCTCATGAACAAGATCGATCCAAAGCATCCTACGAATCCTCTTATCGGATCTGCAGGAGTTTCGGCTGTGCCTATGGCCGCCCGTGTTTCAAGCAAGGTCGGACAGGAAGCAGATACACAGAACTTCCTTCTCATGCATGCTATGGGGCCGAATGTATCTGGAGTTATCGGATCAGCAGTTGCAGCTGGTGTCCTGATTTCAGTAATCCCTACAATGCTTGCAGCTATCTGACAATAGCAGAAGCTATCAAAGGCCGCATCTTCGGATGCGGTCTTTTTCTATCAGAGGATATGCTTCTTCCTGTACTCATTAGGAGTCATGCCAGCTATAAGCTTGAACTGATGGGAGAAGCTGTATTGGTCGGGATAGCTCAGCCTATCAGCAACCTCTGCACAGTTGTATCCAGTCGACAGAAGCTGCTTTGCCTTCTCTATACGGCACATCAGCCTATACTTCTGCGGTGATATCCCATAGTTCTCTGCAAAGGCTTTCCGAAATGTGCTGTAGCTCATAGAATGTGCGTTCGCAATATCTTCAAGCGTTGAACGATAATCAACCTCAAGCACAGCTTTGGCACTCCTTAGATTCGAGGCTTTTCCCGGCATTGAGTAAGGTGAAAGCAGATGAAGCATATATCCTTCTATTACAGGCAGAAGCGAGAAGAAGCTGTCATCTGTCGTTTCCTTTATATGCTTCATGACGATAAGGAAATCATCCAGGCATTTCTGTACATTCCCAACGCTCTGCACGGGAGGAGCTTTGAGAAGATTCGGGTGCAGCTGTGTGAATATCGAGAAAATCTCTGAAGGAACTACAAGATAACAGCGCCTATGGAACGTCTGGGAAAACAGCGAAAGCCTGTAATCCATACGCGGATGGCGGAACAGAACAACCCCTCCCCCAACCTTATAATCAACCCCGCCAGCACTTATCGTTCCCTCGCCAGAGATGACAAGCGTGAGGACCATCCCCTCATCTGTTGAGGATGTTCTATGCAAGCTCTCTCTGTTGCAGCTGACGCCTGCAAAGAGCTTTCCATTGAGCGCAGAGGCAAATTCGTTCCTATAGCAATCAATCCAAGAATAGTCCATGAAAATATCATATTTGACAAATCCGAGAAGGAAAAGAACATTCAAAACCTCTGAAAATGAGTTTCAATGAAAGTAGAGGTCGATATGGCAAAAGAGAAAATACTGGACAGCAGCCTTCTTCTATCAGCAGCAGCTTTTCCTGAAAATGGAGGATGGATACGAGATAGTGAGTTCATCCTTGAAATGGGCGGAGTATATCTTCTTGCGCATGGGCTGGGAAAACCTGTCAAGGATGCAGAATGCAGCTTCCGCTGCATAAAGGCAGGTGAATACCATATCTATGCATACACATACAACTGGGTAGCACCTTGGCATCCGGATATGTCTGCAGGTCTCTTTGATATCTCAATCGGAAACGAGAGGACAAAAACCCTCGGAGGAAGCACAGAAGACTGGGATTGGGAATATGGCGGAAAGCTCCGGATAAACGAGGGCATGAACAAACTATACCTGCATGACCTTACAGGCTTTGAGGGACGCGTTGCCTATATCTACATCTCAGAAAATGAAGCAAAGCTCCCGGTGAAGAAGGATGTCCTGCCTTTCTATATAGAAAGCTGCGTGGAGAATGGCGGCGAGGAAAGCTATGACTTTGCCGCAATCGGAGGTGGCTTTGCCGGCATGTGCTCATCGGTTGTTGCCGCACGGCGTGGCCTTAAGACGCTTCTGGTTCAGGATAGGCCAGTTGTCGGAGGAAACAACAGCTCTGAAATCCGTGTCTGGCTTGGAGGCGGGACAAACTATGATCCATTTCCAGGGCTTGGCAATATAGTCGGGGAATTCGAGCAGAAAAGGATAGGACATTATGGAGCGGAGAACAAGGCAGAACTCTACGAGGATGAGAGAAAGCTTGGAATCCTGAAGAATGAGAAGAACCTGACCCTGCTTCTGGAGTGCTCCCTGATAAGCACAGAGACAAAGGATGGTGAAATCATATCGGCATCTGTCCTTGATTACAGGAATGAGAAGCTATATACAATCCACTCTCCTCTATTTGCAGATACGACAGGAGATGGACATCTAGGAGCAATGTCCGGAGCAGATTATGAGGTTACGACAAATGGGCATATGGGACTGTCGAACCTATGGCACATAGAGAAGGTTGAGCACCCTACCCCATTCCCTCGATGTCCATGGGCTATAGACCTTTCCAAGTCCGATTTCCCCGGACGAGGAGACAAGGAGGACTTCTATGGCCACAAAAGAGATCTGTCCCTTGGATGCTGGTTCTGGGAAAGCGGCATGACAGAGGATCCTATTGCAAAAGCAGAATACGCAAGGGATGTGAACTTCCGAGCTATGTACGGCGCATGGGACACCCTTCGCAATATCGATGGGGATTACCAGGAATATGAACTTACATTCGCAGCAGCAATAGCAGGGAAGAGGGAATCAAGGAGGCTATTGGGAGATCTAGTGCTGACAAAAGCAGATTTCGCATATACATTCCCAGATGCATGCGCAGCAACTACATGGAACTTCGATGTCCACTATCCACATAAGGACTACTACAGTGCATTCCATGAAGGAGATGCGTTCATCACTATGGATTGCAGGGAACTTGTGGACTGGCCGTATTTCCTGCCCTACCGCATACTATATTCCAGAAACGTGAGCAATATGTTCATGGCAGGACGGAATGTAAGCGTATCGCACGATGCATCAGGAACGGCACGCGTCATGCGTACATGCGGAATCATGGGAGAGGTTGTGGGATATGCGGCATCAATCTGCAAAAAATACAGCTGTAGACCCAGAGCTGTATATGAAGATCATCTTGATGAGCTTATATCACTTCTAAAGAGCATAGAGAAAAAGGAAGTATTCAAAGCTGGCGACACAGTCGTCTGATAAAAAGGAGGCGGTATGAAAAAAGCATTTTCATTGCTTTTGGTTTCACTTATGGCATTCTCGCTTATCGCAGGAGGAAGCGCTGAGGCACAGGCAGAAGGCCCTGCAACTATAGTATGGGCAGGCTGGTCTGGAGAAGAGGAAGCTTCAAAGGCAATCTTTGAGGAAATGAGGAGCGGATACGAAAGCGAGAGCGGAAACAAGGTAAATTGGGTCGGCTGGACATGGGCAGACACTGCACAGCAGCTTCTGATAAGGCTTCAGGGCGGTGAGCAGCTTGATATCGCACAGGCTGATATCGGAATATTCAACACAATCGCCCAGACAGGAACGCTTGCTGACCTGAATGAGATATTCGGCGCTGAATATCTTGCATCAACATTCCCGGAGGCAACCCTTGAAGTTGGCAGGATAGACGGAAAGCAGCTTGGTCTTCCATGGTCAATGGCGGCCATTACGATGGTATATAATCCTGAGATCCTGAAGAGAGCCGGATGGGATAATCCTCCTGCAACAGTTGCGGAATTCGAAGAGTGCATGGCTGATATAGCAGCTCTCGGAGAGGGAATCATACCTTATGGAGTATCAACAAAGGATGCAACAGCAGCGGGAGACCTGATGCCATGGCTCTGGACATTCGGGACGACAATCTTCAATGAAGATGGAAGCGTCAACCTTGGAGAAGGTGCTGTAGAGACAATACAGTGGTACAAGGATCTTCTTGATAAAGGATATATCCAGATGGATATCGGAAGAGGAGATGCAAGACAGCTTTTCGCACAGGGAAAGATGGCATTCTATGATGATGCAGTTCTTGCTAAGGGTCAGGCTGTTGCAGCTGGTGTAGATCCTGCAGAAGTTGTGAATGTATGCTCGGCAATGCCTCGCCCTGTACTCAATGAGGGAGATGATCCTCAGAGCACTATGTGGGGACACATGCTTGTCATCTTTGATGCATCCAAGTACAAGGATGAAGCTGCGGATTTCGCAAAGTACCTTGTAAGCGATGATGTTGCCCTGAAGTATTTCGAGCAGAATGGCATGCCACCTGTCACGATCTCAGCATCAGAAAACGAAGCTGTAACAAATGATCAGTATCTCAAGGGATTCATGGACTCAACAGCAACAGCAAAGCTTGATGAGACAGCAAGGATGATCAACGCAAATGAGATCAAGACAATCATAGTCGAAGAACTTCAGGCTACACTTCTTGGGCAGACAACAGCAGAAGAGTGTGTCGAAGCTCTGAGAACAAGGCTGGAAGCTCTTTGATAGAGCATGATGGAGGGTAGAAATGGCTAGAGATGGAAGACATGGTTTTTCAGATGCACAGGTAGGATTTCTGCTGATAGTTCCAGGCATCGCAATATTCGTCGCGGTCATTCTCTACCCTTTCATCAGCGCAATCATGATGTCCTTTACGGACAGGACTCTTCTCAGTCCATCATATGAATCTGTAGGATTTGACAACTACATAAGGATATTCACTGATCCATATTTCCTGAAAACAGTATGGACGACTATCGTTTTCGTGGTCTTCTCAACGCTCATTCCCTTCACGCTCGGCATGATATGGGCAATCATACTCAATCAGGGATTCCGTGGATCGGAGTTCCTCAGGGGCGTAACCCTTGTCAATTGGATAATCCCAGGAACAGCTATAGGATTCCTATGGTCATGGATCTTCAACAGCCAGTACGGAATACTGAACGGACTGCTGTCATCACTGGGGCTTATAGACAATAACATAAGCTTCCTCGGACAGACATCAACAGCGCTCATATGCGTAATAATAGCCAGAAGCTGGCAAATGCTGCCCTGGTACATGGCATTCCTTCTAGGAGGGCTGCAATCCGTACCGATGGATAGAATAGAGGCTGCAAGGATCGATGGAGCGAATAATCTGCAGGTATTCAGGCATATAGTGATTCCCGGAATGAAGCAGATATTCTTCCTTGTGCTTATCCTCGGCGCAATTGGCAACCTGCAGCATTTCGACATTCCTTGGACGATGACGCAGGGAGGACCGGCAAGGGCGACGACAACGCTCTCCCTTGAAGTCTACAGAACAGCTTTCCAGAACTGGAAGCTTGGACAGGCTGCAACTGTCGGTACGGTATGGGCAATACTTCTTGCTGCATTCTCTTTTGTCTATCTCAAGCAGGTGAAGGAGTCGGAGTAATATGTTTCAGAAAACACTTGCATTCAGGATATTCTTCACAATCTCTGCGATTATCATAGGATGTTTTGTATTCCTGCCGCTTCTGTGGCTGATCAACACAGCACTCAAGCCAAGCAGCGAGACTTTCTCCCTGTACTTCTTCTTCGGTCCTCTGACGATAGAGAACATCGTATCCATACTCACAAACGGCACAATCATGAACTATCTCAAGAACTCACTGATTGTCTCGTTCCTTTCAAGCTTCTTCGCCACGCTTGTATCAGCTTTTGCCGGCTACAGCTTCTCGAAGTTCCGCTATCGTGGACGGAAGCTTGTAATGGGCGCATTCATGATGAGCCAGGCATTCCCGCAGGCAATACTCCTTCTGTCTATATATCTGATGATGCAGAGAATGGGACTTCTTGGTTCATACTGGTCGCTTCTCATAAGCTATGTGGTATTCACCCTTCCTGTAGGGACATGGACGCTAAAGGGCTATTTTGATGCCCTGCCCGACTCCCTTATCGAGAGCGCAAAGATCGATGGAGCTGGAAACCTGAAGATAATGCGCAAGATAATATTCCCGATGGCAGTGCCTGGGATGATATCAATCGCAATATATGGATTCGTGTGGTCATGGAACGACCTGCTGTATTCAATGACCCTCGTAACAGATCCGGCAAGGCGCACGCTCGCACCGGGGCTTGTGATGACATATCTCGGAGAGGCAAGCACGAACTGGAGCGCGATGATGTCAGCATCAATAGTCGCAGCGATACCTGTAACGATAATATTCGTATTCCTGCAGCGCTACTTCATAGCAGGTCTGACAAGCGGAGCTGTGAAAGAGTAATAACGAAAAAGCATTATCCTGACGAACAGAAAATGCCTTATGATAATCACATGCAGAAGGGAAAAAGATAATGCGTTATTCGATATCATTTCGTATTCGATGAAATGAAAGCAGCACAGGCAGCCTGTTACATTCTCTCTCTGAATGCAGGGCAGATGAACTATATGAAGTGATCAAGCTTCTGTATCTTGCGGACAGGGAATATATAACAGATTGGTGCAATTCGATCACAACAGACTCATATGTCTCAATGGACAACGGTCCTGTTACAAGCAAGATATACGATTTGATAAAGGACAGCCATATAGACAATGGAACCTATTGGGCCTCCCTTATAAGAACAGTGGGATATAACGCGGTATTGATCAAAGAGCCTGACGAATATGACAGACTAAGCCCAATGGAAATGGAAGTGATAGCAAAAACAAACCAGAGATTTGCAGAAAGCGGAGAGTGGGATGTCGTCAGATTCTGCCATGAAAACCTTGCAGAATGGCAAAACCCATCAGGTTCTACAATCCAGATAACCATTGAAGATATCATCAGGGCGGCAAAGGATGAGAAAGATGTAGATGAATGCATCGAGGAAATGAGCCTGGCTGCACAGATTCCAGGGAAGCATCCCCTGCTTGGAGGTGGCTCCATCGGAATATCAAAAGAGAGCAAGGCGAAAAGAGAAGCAATAGAATTCCTCAAATGGGTATACAGCCCGGAGATATCAAGGCTATATACGCTCTTTGGGGGCACATCACCTTGCGCTGCAATCTACACCGATGCAGAGATTCTATCCATATACCCATGGCTCTCTATAGCAGAAGAAGGCTTCAGAAGGGGCAGAAGGCGCTTTGAAAATCCAGAAGAGGCAAAGATGCAGCGCGCACTGGAGGAAATCCTCGGCACTGCTATAAGAAGTGCAGTATCTGGGGCTTTGAATGCAGATGAAGCTCTCAATGAAGCCTATAAACGATTCCTGAATATGCGATGAACAACAATGCATTTGCTTATTCACGAGCATTGGCATATACTTTACTTGAAATATTTTTACTGATTTTAAAATTGGTAAAAATTTTACCAGGAAAGATAAGGTGGAATTTCTAGGAAGATCAAGAGAGCTTGAAACGCTGAAAACGGAATTTGCAAAGCCTGGCAAGTCAGCTATTCTCGTTTATGGCCGAAGGAGAATAGGTAAAACAACTCTCATCGACAAGGCCCTTGAGGGCATAGATAGAACGATAATACGCTTTACAGCCAAGCCTGATGAACTTTCGGAGAATGCAAGAAGGCTTTCTGAGGCCTGGGCAGAGGCTATGGGGATTGATGGCTTCATGATTCCGGACTTTGAGAAGCTCATGGCTTATATTTCCCGACAGCAGACTCCATTCATACTGGTCATCGATGAGTATCAGGATCTGCGCATGCATGTATCAAAGCCACTTATTGTTGATGCGATTCTCAGGGACTTTATCGATAAGGCAGGTGACAATATAAAGCTTATCATCTGTGGTTCAGCAATCAGGACAATGAAGGCATTGATGGATATAGAGAATCCGCTATATAAGCGTTTCTCTCTTGAGATGTCTATTGGAGAACTTGATTACCTTGAAGCTTCATTGTTCTACAAAGAAAGAACAATAAGGGAAAAAATCAGCTTATATGCAATCTTCGGAGGGATTCCGATGATTCTCTCATCTATTGAGAAAGATTCTTCTGTCGAAAGCAATGTCATGAAGCTTATAATGGATAGGAATGGTATTGCAAGAAGCTACATTGAAGATATCCTGCGGGATGAGACAGCATCGCAATCGGCGGCCTATTCAGCAATTGTACGTATCGGCAATGGCAGGAGGAGCTTCAGCGATATAGAAAGCCAGCTTGATAGCAAGAATGCACGAGATGCGCTGCCAAAAGCACTCAAGGATCTTGTGAAAGCTGATTTCATAGAGAAGAAACAGCCAATAAATGAGCAAGGAAACCGGAAGAAGACCTTCTATGAGATAAAAATCAATATCCTGAGGTTTTATCTTACCTATATCGAACGTTTTTCAGCAGATACTTCAAGCGTTGCCTTTTTCCGAAAATACGTAGAACCTTCGCTTGTCACGTTCATATCATACAGGTTCGAGGCGATTGCCCGTTCATACTTCTCTGTTCTATCAGAGAAAGGATATAGAGATGACATAGTATGTGTAGGGACATATTGGTATGATGATCCGAAAACAAAGACAAACGGAGAGTTCAACGTTGCTCTTGAGACTCTTGATGGATATGAGATCTATGAAGTTAAGTACCTCTCTTCTCCTATGACAGAGGCGTTGATTGAAGAAGAGCAGCGCAAAGTACAGAGTCTTGGTGGAATGGATGTAAGACGAATCGGCTTCATCTCCTCCTCAGGCTTTGAGAAAAACGGCAAGAACCGTCTCAGCGGAAATGATCTATATGCACTATCTTTTTAATGCTGTGCTTCTATATCTCTGTTATAATGAACAATTGCTATGTCAGGAAAAAGAGAAGATCATATAACATGGGATGAATACTTCATGGGGATTGCCGTGCTTTCCTCACTTCGCTCGAAAGATCCGAACACACAGGTGGGGGCATGCATCGTAAGCCAGGAGAAGAAGATAATAGGTGTTGGCTACAATGGCTTTCCAATCGGATGCTCAGATGATGATCTGCCTTGGGCAAGGGAAGGAGAATGGCTGGAGACAAAGTATCCATATGTATGCCATGCTGAGCTCAATGCAATACTGAACTCCCCTATTTCCAGCCTGAAAGGAGCAACGCTCTATGTAGCGCTTTTCCCATGCAATGAATGTGCAAAGGCTATCATACAGACTGGTATAAGGAAAGTTGTCTACCTTTCAAACAAATATGAGACAACTGACTCCACAAAAGCGAGCAGGATGATGCTGAGTGCTGCAGGCGTTGAGCTTGAACAACTCGTAACAGACAGAAAGGAGATTGTTCTTCACCTTGAAGCGTAACTCATTATATGGCTATGAGACACCGTTTCTGCAGCCTATGATAGATACAGTACGAAGCGGAAACAAGAAAGAGGCAATCGATTGGGCCTTCAGGGAAGTTGAGCGCCCGATACGAAGGCTTCAGCGGAAATTCCCTTCATACACTACCCCGCGTGACTGCAAACGGCTCGGCCAGCTGTATCTTGAAGGCCGTATTTCCCTTGGGCAGGTCGATAACACCATTACAGAGCTTCACGATGAGGCGAAGCTCCTGGACGGTGCAGATAAAGTCCTCGCGCTCTCTGTATGCGAGGGCATATCATCGCTGCACACCAAAAGCCATGCCCTGGGATATGTCTTCTTCTACCTTACAGCGCTGAAGATGAACGGAGCATCGGACAATGCAGTGAAGAAGGAAGCAGAGCGAATGAGGCTGTCATATGCGCTTTCCTAAGCTATAATAGATATGAATGATTCTGAAGGACTGGTATCACAGACAGAAGCCAAGGCAGAAGCTAAGCGGCCTTTCCTGAGCGAAGTGCGAGGCAATTATGCATTTTACGGTAAATGGCAAAGAATATACAGAAAGCAAAGATACTACCCTTCTTGATTATCTGAGGAATACCCTCAATCTTACAGGAACAAAAGATGGCTGCAGCGAAGGTGCATGCGGAACATGCTCTGTAATAATAAACGGCAAACTCAGAAAAGCATGCACACAGAAGCTATCAAAGCTGGAAGGTGCTGAGATAATAACAATCGAAGGGTTATCAGAAAGGGAAAAGGCTGTTTACAGCTACGCCTTTGCAGAAGCTGGAGCAGTGCAATGCGGCTACTGCATTCCAGGTATGATCATAGCTGGAAAAGCCTTGATAGACACCAATCCATCCCCATCATCCGATGATGTGAAGAAAGCTATAAGGGGAAATATCTGCAGATGCACAGGATATGTGAAGATAGAGAAGGCAATACTTCTCGCGGCCAGGATGCTGAGAGAAGGCACAGAAGTCCCTGAAACAGAAGATGATCCAAAGCTCTCTGGGGATATGAAGCGTGTAGACGCTCTGGAAAAAGCAACAGGAAAAGGGAAATTCACTGATGATATCAGGCTTGATGGAATGGTATATGCCTCAGCCTTGCGTTCTCCATATCCTCGGATGCGTCTCATAAAGCTCGATACAGAAGAAGCTGAGAAAGATCCTGGATGCATAAGGATAATCAAGGCAGAAGATGTCCCATTCAATGCTCATGGCCATATCATACAGGACTGGCCTGTCCTGATAGCAGAAGGCAGCATAACAAGCTATATAGGAGATGCACTCTGCCTTGTCGTTACAAAGACAAGAGAGGCCCTTGAGGAGATAAAAGGCAAGATAAAGATTGAATATGAGGTGCTTCCCGGCGTCTTCTCTCCGGAGGAGGCCCTGAAGGATGAGATACCTGTCCATGAAGGCAGAAGCAATCTTCTCGATACAGAGATAGTGAACAGAGGCAATGTGGAGAAAGCCCTCCGCGATAGCTACTATGTATATGAAGGAGAGTTCACGACACCTTTTACAGAGCATGCATTCATGGAACCTGAATGCGCTATTGCAGTTCCGGAAGAGGATGGTGTGTACGTCTATACAGGCGATCAGTCAATATATGATGATCAGCGTGAGATAATGAGAATGCTTTCCCTTCCAAAGGAAAAGGTGCATGTACACGCAATGCTTGTCGGCGGCGGATTCGGCGGCAAGGAAGATATGTCTGTGCAGCATCATGCAGCACTTGCCGCATATATTACGAAACTGCCTGTGAACGTACGTCTTACGAGGCAGGAAAGCCTTATGGTCCATCCGAAGCGTCATCCAATGAAGATAAAGCTCAAGATCGGCGTTGCAGATGATGGCAGGATAAAGGCAATGGATGCAAATATCATATCTGATACAGGCGCTTACGCCTCCCTTGGTGGGCCTGTGCTCCAAAGGGCATGCACGCACGCATCCGGGCCATATGCTTTCGAGAACTTCAGAGTTGAAGGAAAAGCCCTTTATACAAACAATGTGCCATCAGGTGCTTTCAGAGGCTTTGGGGTAACCCAGTCATGCTTTGCAGTGGAATGTGCACTGGATGAGATAGCGGAAAAGCTTGGCATAGATCCTTTTGAGATAAGAATGCGGAATGCACTCAGGCCGGGAGATGTAATGCCCAATGGCCAGATAGCAGGCCCTGATACAGCAATCATCGAATGCCTTGAAGCAGTCAGGGATGCTTATTACTCATCAAAGAGAACAGGAATCGCTCTTGCTCTCAAGAACAGCGGCGTTGGAGTTGGATCAAAGGATACAGGCAGATGCATACTTTCAGTTGAGAATGGAAAGATCCATATACGATCATCTGCTGCTTGTATGGGACAGGGAGTTGCGACTGTAGAGCTTCAGATAGCAGCTGAGACGCTTAACCTTCCCTCCTCTGCCTTCGTTGTGGAACCTCCAGACACAGAGCGCACGCCTGACAGCGGTACATCGACAGCTTCAAGGCAGACTGCATTCACAGGAGAGGCTGTAAGAAGAGCTGCGGCAAAGCTCAAGGAAGCTCTCAGCACGTCATCGCTTGATGCGCTGGAAGGAACGGAATACTTCGGTGAGTTCGTATTCCTGACAGATCCGATAAACAGCGACAAGGAAAATCCTGTCTCCCACTTGGCATATTCATACTCTGCACAGGTTGCAGAGCTTGGAGAAGATGGCAAGGTCAAGGCAATCACAGCAGCATGTGACGCAGGAACTGTGATAAACCAGAAAGCAATCGAAGGCCAGATTGAAGGTGGAGTGCTTATGGGAATGGGCTATGCACTCACCGAGAACTTCAGAACAGAAGAGGGCTTTGTCAAATCCAAGTACGGTATGCTAGGACTTCTGCGTTCAACCGACAGGCCTGAGATAATCACAAAGCTTGTCAACGGAGGTGGAAAGCTTGCCTCTGCATATGGCGCAAAAGGTATCGGAGAGCTCTGTACGATTCCAACCGCCCCTGCTATAGCAAACGCATACAGAAGAACAGACGGCAAGAACAGGCATTCCCTGCCGCTTGAGGATACGCCCTACAGCCGTAGATAATTCACCACTCTATATCTTTGATGACGTAAAAGACTTCTGGAACTGATGGCGTCTCATATCGTATTCCATCAACTCTTATGATGTTGAACATTTCAGGAGGGGATGGAATAAGAGGCTCCGTCTCAACAGGAGCCGGTTCTTCCGCAGCAGATGGTACTTCAGCTTCCTCGGCAACAACGGGATCTGCAGCTGCTACTGTGCTTCCCCTATGATTCAGTATAGCCATTCCTACAGCAAGGACCACAGCAAATGCAATAGTGAACCCTGAGAGCACAGGCAGAGGATGCGGGAAAACCCAGGCAATGAAGAATGATGCAAAAGAGAAAACAGAAAGGCACAAGAAGACATAGGAGCTGAAGACAGAGGCCAAAAGACCGAATACGCAGACAGCTATTCCGAAAAGAATCATCACTATGCCTTTCATATCATTAATGATAACACAGATATTTCAGTCTAAGAAAGGTGGAGTCGAGACAACGAAAAAGGACTGCCCGATTGAGCAGTCCCCATGTCTAAAGCATGTAATCTCAGCCTTTGTAAGCCTTGAGAGATGCCTCGAGTGTATCGAGCATATCTGCAAGCTCCTTCGGGAGATGCTTGCCGAACTTCGGATAGTGGTTTGTCCTGATATCCTCAACCTCTCTCAGCCAGCCTGCAACATCGACCTTGAGAAGCTCTGCCATATCAGCATCGCTGACTCCCTCTGGTCTATCGATTGCATCGATTGTAGGCATGATGCCGATTGGTGTATCAACTGTCTTTGCTGTTCCATCGCAGCACTCGAAGATCCACTTGAGAACACGGCTGTTGTCACCGTATCCTGGCCAGATGAAGTGGCCTTCTGCATCCTTGCGGAACCAGTTGACGTAGAAGATCTTTGGAAGGACATCCTGAGAAGGTGCTGCCTTGCCAACATCAATCCAGTGCTGGAAGTAGTCTCCCATGTTGTAGCCGCAGAATGGAAGCATTGCGAATGGATCACGTCTGATTGTGCCAGCCTTGACATCGAGTGTTGCAGCTGTAACCTCAGATCCAACGATAGAGCCAAGGAATACACCATGGTTCCAGTTGCGTGACATATGGACAAGAGGAATAGTAGAAGGCCTTCTGCCGCCGAAAAGGATTGCAGAGATAGGAACTCCTGCTGGATCCTCCCACTCAGGTGCGATGCATGGGCACTGTGAAGCTGGAGCTGTGAATCTTGAATTTGGATGTGCAGCTGGCTTCTGCTCCTTGTTGCCCTTATCCTGAACCCACTCGTTTCCGTTCCAGTCAATGAGCTTGCCAGGAGCGTCATAGCCGATTCCTTCCCACCATACGTCCTTATCCTCTGTAAGAGCGACGTTTGTGAAGATAGTGTTCTTGGAAGCAGCCATAAGAGCGTTGTGGTTAGACTTGGAGGAAGTTCCTGGAGCAACTCCGAAGAAACCTGCCTCTGGGTTGATAGCATAGAGTCTTCCATCCTTTCCTGGCTTCATCCATGCGATATCATCACCGATTGTATGTACTTCCCAGCCTGGGATAGTAGGAATAAGCATAGCAAGGTTCGTCTTGCCGCAAGCTGATGGGAATGCGCCTGTTACATACTTGCTCCTGCCCTCTGGGTTAGTGACCTTGAGGATAAGCATATGCTCAGCAAGCCAGCCCTCATCACGAGCAAGGACAGATGCAATGCGCAGTGCAAAGCACTTCTTTCCAAGAAGAGCGTTTCCACCATAGCCAGAACCATATGACCAGATTTCCCTTGTCTCTGGGAACTGGGAGATGTACTTATGCTCCATTGGTGCACATGGCCACTTGCCACCATCTGTCTCACCTTCAGCAAGAGGCTTGCCTACAGAATGGAGACATGGCACGAAATAGCCATCTGTTCCGAGGACATCAAGGACCTTAACACCAACACGTGTCATGATCATCATGTTGCAGACAACGTATGCGCTATCTGTAAGCTCAACACCGATCTTTGACATTGGAGAGCCAACAGGACCCATTGAGAATGGGATAACATAAAGAGTCCTGCCCTTCATGCAGCCTCTATAGAGGTCTGTCAAAGTAGCCTTGAGCTCTTTTGGATCAATCCAGTTGTTTGTAGGACCAGCATCTTCCTGCTTCTCAGATGCAATGAATGTCCTCTTCTCTACACGTGCTACATCCGAAGGATCGGAATCAAAGAGCACACAGTTTGGCTTCTTCTCAGGATTAAGGCGGACACAGAGTCCTTCCTTTACCTGGAGGTCGATGAGTTCATCATACTGCTCCTTAGAGCCATCTGCGACAACAATGTTGTCTGGAGTGGTAAGAGCAGCGAACTCGTTAACCCACTGAACTAGCTTAGGATGCTTAAGATCATTAAGTGTCATCGAATTCTCCTTATCTTTTCCGTTTACACGGAACATTTAATATTTCCTTCCTCAAAGGATAAATGCTATCGCCTGTTTTTGCAAGGTGACGCGAAGGCGAGCGAAAGCGCAATATGCATAGAGAAGAGATGATGATACACTCAGGCTATGATTGAGCTAGCACTTCCTGCGGGGACAATAGAAGAAGCGCTCGTTGCACTGGGTGCCGGTGCTGATGCAGTTTATTTCGGAATGAAGGAATTCTCTGCCAGAAAAGGAGCAGGCAATTTCTCGCTTGAGGACCTTTCAAAGATACGCAGATTCTCAGAAGACAGGAATCGGAAGATATATGTAACCGTAAATACGCTTATTGACGATACAGCACTCCCTGCTGCATATAGCTTGCTTGGTGATATAGCGGAGATAGGCGCTGATGGTATAATAACCCAGGACCTCGGGATTGCGGAAATCATAAGAAGGGACTTCCCCACACTCCCCCTGCACGGTTCTACGCAGATGGCTGTCCATACAATAAGCGGTGTAAAGGAAATGCAGGCACTGGGCTTTGAGCGGGCAGTGCTGTCCCGTGAGCTGACACTCGACGAAATAAGAAAGATAAGGAAAGCCTGTCCTGACATCGAGCTGAAGGTATTCATACATGGAGCCATGTGCTATGGCTTCTCTGGACTATGCATGGCATCGCATGAGATAACAGGACGCTCTGCCAATGAAGGGGAATGCGCTCAGATATGCAGGACATGGTTCCAGGATGAAGAGAGCGGGAAAAAGCTCTATCCATTCTCGCTGAAGGATCTTGATGCCGGGCTTTATGTGAAAAAGCTTGAGGAAATCGGGATAGACAGCCTCAAGGTAGAAGGAAGGCTTAAAGGACCTGAGTACGTTGATGCCGTAACAAGATATTACCGTGCAATAATAGATGGAGAGGATGAGGGAAAGTATAGGAAAGCCGTAGCTCTCTCATTCCAACGAGCACACTCAGCAGGATACCTTGAAGGATCAGGCCCTGGGCACAGCAACATGCTTACAGGCAGCTATACAGGACACAGGGGGATAAGGATCGGCACGGTGCTTGACCAGCGTGGACGGAAGGTGCTGGTTGAGAGCAACGTCAGGATAAAGGACAGGGATGGCCTCATGGTACTCATTCCGAAAGAAGGATTGGCAGTACCGTACAAGTTCTCTGCAAAGGTGCTTTCATCAGAAGGCATGCGCTCGATCCTTCTTGTTGGAGATGGGGCTACCCTATCCAGCGGATTGGATCTTTGGATGATTTCAGACAGCAGCATGAACGCAAGGAAGCTCTCTACTGATATCCCGAAAGCAAGGAAAAGCATCAGTGCAGAAATAAAAGTGATCGGCAATACGCTCACCATTGAAACGCCGCATCTTTCAAGAACCTATGAAGTCTGTGCCGAAAACTCCGGAAAAAGCGCTGCAGATGCAATACTGAAGGCCTTCACAGCATCTGGCGAATCGAATCATGTACTCTCCCCCATCAAGGTTGAAGGCGGAGATGGCATTTACATAAATCCAAAGAAACTGAAGGAAATAAGACGGGGCTTTCTCGCTCTTCTCGACAGCATCCCTGAGCAGAGGAAAGAATATGAAGCCACAGCAGCGGAAAGGAAAACAGAACCTCTTCCCGACCGCAGGCTGCTTGATGATGGGATAAAGCCATGGAACATGAAAGGCGTGATGATAGACGGAAGAACATACCTTTCATTTCCTCCAGTCAAATTCGATGAGGAAAAGATATATAGCGATATGCTCAATACTGCAAATAGAGTGCAGAACCCGATAATAGGACTGAATAACATCGGGGATGTGGAATTTGCAAAAGAACACCCGGAATTCCAGTATTTTGCAGATATCTATCTATATCTTTCAAACAGGGAAAGCGCAGAGCTGATAGCAAAAGAGATACCGTCCCTGGCAGGTGGCTACCTATGGGTCGAAAGGAAAAGCTATACGGAGCCATGGCCGTTTACGCCAACGGTCGTCAAAGACTACACCATGCCGCTTTTCATATCGAGAAGCTGTTACAGGCATGATGCTTTAGGACTATCCTGCAATGAATGCAGACGCCATTCAATCCACCGAATAAGGCAGAATGAACGGCGCTATACAGTCACTGTTGATGGGTGTATGACTATCGTCAGATAAGGCCGAATCTCTTCACGAATGCCTCAGCATTCTGGATGGATCCGCCAGCAGCTCCCTTTACGATATTGTTGACAAGAAGGACAAAACCGATCTTGCCGTTCTTCTTCTTGAGCCTTCCTGTGTATACAACCATGCCTTTTGGATTGCCCCAGAATGCATATTTAGGCTGTGGGAACGTAGGCTCAGCAGAGTATTCGATAGGCTGGGCAGGGGTGGAAGGAAGATCAGATGCTTCCTTGAAATCTGCCCATTCCCTTATAACATCATCAACCTCAACATCCTGTTCAAAATCGAGCCATATAGTCTCAAGATGTCCGAACATGACAGGCACACGAACTGTATACGCATATACATCAGGATTGATTGAGAGGATCTTCTTCACTTCCTTCTCGATCTTCTCTTCCTCGCCTCCGATATAAGGAATACAGTTATCTGTGATATCAAAGGAGGAAAGTCCCGGATAGCCAGCACCCGATACGCTTTGATAGCTGTTGATCGTTATTGTCTTGATGCCGAATTTCCTAAGCGGAGCCAATGCCATGGCAAGTCCTGTCGTAACGCAGTTTGCATTGGTAACGCAGAATCCTGTCTGCGGATACCCCTGCTCTCTTATAAGCTCAAGCTGCTCTGAATTTGTCTCAGGGATAAGGATAGGCACATCCTTGTCATAGCGCATTGCAGCAGCATTTGAGAATACGTAGAAGCCATTTGCCCTTAGCTGAGGCTCAGCTTCACGCGCGACAGCAGCTGGAAGAGCTGAGAAGACAATCTGCACCCCCTCTTCCTTCATGGCCTTGAGATTGAATTCCCTGACTTCCATATCACGGATCGTATCAGGCATCTCAAAAGGCATGACCCAATGAACCGTTGCTGCATACTTCTGGCCGACTCTAGCTGCAGAAGCAGTCACATAGCTAAGCTCAAACCAGGGATGATTGGAGAGCATCCACATGAAAACCTGTCCAACTGCACCGGTCGCGCCGATGACTGCAACTTTGAACTTCTTATCCATTCTTCTGTCCTTGTACCGCGAAGATTAATTGTTTTAGATTAACTATGCAAGTACTTTTTCAATATTTCTGTTATTTTTACAACTTTTAGTTATTATAGTAACAATATAAAAACATTAATCACATTTCATTTTTCTAGAAACTTCATCTTGCTTATATCAAAGAAATACGTTAAATTAACCAAGTCAGGCAAATCGGGGCCGTAGCTCATCTGGCTAGAGCGATTGAATGGCATTCAATAGGTGGGCGGTTCGATCCCGCTCGGCTCCATGTTTGAAGTTCTCATAGCCTCATTCTCATGAATGAGGTTTTTTTGTAATCCACCCTTCTTCACTTCAGCTTTCAGGTATATCCTTAGTCACGAGGTATCTATCATGAAAAAAGCGTTCATCATTCCAATATTCATCATGCTGATTCTGGTAAGCTCATGTACTGACACGCCAAGCGGAGCAGGAAGCTCAGATGATGATATTCCAGCTTTCAACCAATCAATAGACATTGAATCCAGCGGTATGACTATGATTGCATCTACTGGCTTCAGTACCGCAGCACGTGGGGTGTCAGATGCATCTGAATACCTTGTGTACAGAGACGATAGCGGAGAATACTCCCCTATTCTTTTCAGGACATCCGCTGGCGACCTTGTAATGCTGGGGGCATCTTCTGGCTGCTATGGCGGTAAAGTGCAGATCCTTGCTGCTGGAGATGATTCATTTCTATGCGTGTTTGACCGGATGATAGCAGTGGACGCAAGACCTGAGATAATAAGGAACGAAAATGGCTCCTTCAGCATTTCATTCAAAGGCATCTGGAGTGATGACCAGAAAAACATTGCATATATCAATACAGCTTCAGGATCGGCATATCTTCTGAACAGGCCAGGCTCTGAAGGAACAGCAGACTATCTTCACTTCCTGCTTTTCGACGGAAATACAGACTCCTATGGATACTCAGACAACAAAGTATATATCCTTGCCGACAACGGTTCATTCTATTCGTTCTCCAAAGCAAATCCATCAGCAATTATCCCTATAAACCACGGAAGTTATCATCCGCTTACGCGAAATGCGGATCTTTTCACTGACGATTATGTGATATATCAATATTACACAGAGATAATGGGAGACGAACCTGCATATATCGAGGTATTTGATTCAACAGGTGAAAAACCTTACGGAAAAACAGATATAGAAAGCAATCAGGATGTTCTTGACAACTCACTATTCAGAGTCGGCAACAGCATATTCGCAAGAGAGAGGGTTGCAGAAAATAATTCCTATAGCCTCCGCATCTACCCTATCTTGATCAATGACTCTCTTGAAATGTCCCATGGAGAAGGCAAGGAGTTCGCTGTTGCTGATAATCTTACACAAAGCACAAGCCAAATCAAAATCAAGAACTCCAACATATACATATATGAAAATGGATCCACCTTGCTTATCAGGACTGAAAACCAAAAATATGCAGAGCCTATGCTTGTAAGTGCTGCCGTAGATAGGAATGGAGAGCTGTCAGGCATACATGCAATCAAACTTACAGACGGTACTTTCTTTCCATATCCTATGTCAGATGCAGCAGTATTCATGGATTCATCCCTGTACTGGGTGGAAGATGTTGGCTCATCCACGATCTATAAGGCTGATATATCAACAGGGACGCTCAATACCATAGAGATTCCTGGCAAACTTGCAAGCAAGGATATAGCTGTATTATCAGATGGCAGCATAATCTACCATAGCGATATCACTGGAAATACGGTTGGAACATATTGCTGGAACGAAAGGACAGACAGCAATTACCTTCTCTCCTACAACAGGATGGATGTGCACCAGATATATAGCATATAGGCAAAGCACTGGATGGATGCAGGAACTCATCCTTTCCTTGCTATCCATCCTATTGCTGTCATAAGAACATAAAAGCACATATGCACAATCACAATTGAAGCACCGGTAGGAAGGGAGAGTGCATAAGATGCGATGAATCCGATGAAGAATGCCACTACGCTCTCAGCTGCTGCGATAATAGAGACTTTAAGATATGTCTTTGCCACCTTCATGGCACTTAACGCGGGGAATATAAGAAGCGATGAGATAAGCATCGAACCAAGCATCCTCATGCCAACGACGATCACAAGCGATGTAAGGAGCGCGAGAAGATTCGTATAGCGCTCGCATTTCATTCCAGTCGCCTTTGCAAATACAGGATCGAATGTAGATGCATATATCTGATGATAGAAAACAAGGTATGAGAAAAGCGTTACGGCAGATACCGCCAATGATATCCAGGCATCGCTTCTTGATACTGACAGTATTGAGCCGAAAAGAAATGCATTGAGATCCGTGTTGACCCCGCCTATCGATACCGCAGCAACTCCTATTGCGAGGGCAGATGATGATAAAAGCGCAATTGCGCTATCCCCACCGCTCTTCCTCTCAGACAACCTAAGAAGCAGGAATGATGAGACAACGACCACGGGAAGCGTCAATGCCATCGGTGAAATAGACATAACAGAGGCAATGCCAAGCGCTCCGAACCCAACATGAGACAGTCCGTCACCTATCATCGAATAACGCCTGAGCACAAGGCTTACACCTAGAAGCGATGAGGAAAGTGAGATGAGAAAGCCTACTATCAGGGCGCGTGACAGAAAAGAATATGAGAGAATCTCACCTATGATCATGTCCAGCCTCCTTCAGGAACTTAAGCCCCTGCTCTGTCCTGAAATATTCATCCTTATCTCCGAAGAAATAAGCGTTATGCGAAAAATGAAGCACCTTGTTTGCATCATTGAGCGCAGGATGGATATCATGAGTGACCATCATTATCGTAATACCATCACTCTGAAGCGTCCTTATAAGCGCATAAAGCTCAGCTGTCGCCTGCGGATCGAGGCCCGTTACAGGCTCATCAAGCAACAGAAGGCGTTCTGTAGCCATCAGCGAACGTGCGAGAAGCGTTCTCTGCTGCTGTCCCCCTGACAGCTCCTGGAACGAAGAAGATGCAATCTTCCCAAGCCCTATCCTCTCTATTATCATCTGGGCCTTTGCCTTCTCTTCCTTTGAGTAGCCGAAAAGCCGCCTATGCCTGTTAAGGCATCCTGAAAGCACTATTTCACGGACAGAAGAAGGGAAATCCTTCTGTATCTGTGATTTCTGCGGTAGATAGCCTATGGAATCCTGCCTGAGGCCATCTGCGAATACGATCTCACCCTTCAGCGGTGGTATAAGGCCAAGCACAGTCTTCACGAATGTACTCTTGCCAGATCCATTCTCACCTACTATGCAGAGATAATCACCGCTTTCCACCGAGAACGTGAGATCAGAGACTACAGCCTCTCCATCATAACCAATCGTAATGTTCTTGCCTTCAATCAGCTGCACGAAGAGCCTCCCTGAGAACTTCTGCATTTCTCTTCATTATCGTTATGTACGTCTCGCCGTTATCGAAGTCATGCTTAGTAACGTTATGCATCGATGAGAATGTACGTACAGGCACACCGACATCCTCTGCTATTGTCCGGGCTATAAGCGATGATGACATCTCAATATTCAATATGCAGGGGACACCAAGTTCCCTTGCCTTATCTATAAGGAATGCAACAGTACGGGCACTAGGCTCTGTCTCTTCCGCACAGCCAGGGAAAGCCGCCCAGTAATCTATGCCATATTCATGAACAAAGTACAGAAGAGGAAAACGGGATGCAAATATAAGCGTATCTAGGGATGATGCCTCTGCAATGTCCTCAATCTCGGCATCCAAAGACCGCAAGGACGCTATATATTCATCGCTGTTTTCCCTCAGCTCCTCGGCTCTCTCTGGAACAATGGAAGCTATTGTCTCTTCCAGATCGTTTATTATCCGGATTTCATTATCGATGCTTGTCCAGACGTGCTCATCGTATTCATCACCATGGTCTTGTTCATGGTCGTGCTCGTCTTCCATTCCTTCCTTTCTCTCTTCATGAAGAAGCTCTGCATGATCCATCAGACGAAAGGCAAGCGGTGGTTCTGAAATAGAGGAGAGAATTGAATCAACCCACGCATCTGAGTGCCCGCCTGTGTAGATAATAAGATCAGAATCAGCAATCCGTACCATATCCTTCGGTGTTGGATCATAGCTATGGCTCTCAGTTCCCGGAGGAAGGAGCATCACAAGACCTTCAGTATTGCCAAGCACGGCCCGTGCCGCATCGTAAGAGGGAAAGTTGACAGCAACTATGGAAAGCCCTTTATCATCAACTTCAGCTTTTCCGCATGAAAAGAGCATGGGAATTGCCAATAGCAGAAAAACAAGCCTCCTCATTTCCTGCACTCCGGGCATATGCCCCTGAAAAGAGTTGAAGATAGGACAGAGAATCCAGTAGCTTCCTCTATTTCCGCCCTTATCTCATCAGACAGCTTCTCATCCAGATGAAATGTCCTGCCGCAGCAAGTACAGGCAATATGCATATGCTTTGGACAGTTATGCGGATCTGAATATCTATAAAGAAAGCCTCGCTCAGAGGGGACTTTGACAAGCATCCCCTCCTCTGCAAGACGTGGGAGTATGCGATAGACAGTCGACTGTACTGTACCCGGTACAAGCTCTATCACATCCTCTGATGAGTAGACCTTCTCCTTATGTTCTGAAAAGAAGGCCAGTATTCTCTCTTTCTGACCAGTGCTGTAAGACATCGAATTGAGAATAATTCTCAATTATGATCAAGTCAAGAGAAGAGCGGGCCCGAAAGATATCTATCCCCAGAGTCCGGCATCATAGCGACAATGGTCTTCCCTTCTGTTTCTTTTGCTACCTTTACAGCCGCTGCGAGAGCCGCACCTGATGATATGCCGAGAAGCACCCCCTCGGTTTTCCCGGCCATGCGTGCCATCTCAAAAGCGTCCTCATCGCCCACTTTCACTATTCTGTCATAGATCGCTGTATCCAGGACGGAGGGAACGAACCCAGCTCCTATTCCCTGGATCTTGTGCACACCAGGAGCACCGCCAGAAAGGACGGGAGAGGCCTCTGGTTCAACAGCAATGACTGTGATATCAGGATTGTGCTCTTTAAGATACCTTCCACAGCCTGTTATAGTCCCACCTGAACCGACTGCTGATACGAAGATATCAACATTGCCATCGGTATCCTTCCATATCTCCGGACCTGTTGTCATATAGTGTGCATCAGCATTGGCGTTATTGGAGAACTGTCCCATGATCACGGCATCGGGCATTGACGCCTTAAGCTCCTCGCTCTTCCTTATAGCACCGCGCATTCCCTCCTTGCCAGGTGTCAGGACAAGCTCTGCACCATACGCTTTCATAAGCTTGCGGCGCTCCTCGCTCATCGAATCAGGCATGACTATGATCACCCTATAGCCCCTGCCAGTGCCTATTGAGGCAAGGCCGATACCTGTATTGCCGCTGGTTGGTTCGATTATGGTTCCACCGCTTTTCAGAACACCTTTTCTCTCAGCATCATTTATCATGAAGAGAGCAGCCCTGTCCTTGACCGATCCTGTTGGATTGAAATACTCAAGCTTCAGCAGAAGCTTAGACTTAAGACTGAACTTCTTCTCTATATTCAGAGCCCTCAATATCGGCGTATTGCCAACGAGAGCATCAACGCTTTTCACTATCATCTGCAGTTCTCCTTGCCATATCTGGAAAATTAGTTATAACACCATCACATCCCATGGAAAGACATTCCATCACCCGCTTCTCATCATTTACAGTCCAGGCATTTATGCCAATACCGCAAACCTTCATGTCCTGGATGAGAGATTGGGAAAGGAGCTTCTCATCGGGATGATAATAATCGATTCCCATATCAGAAAACAGCAGCCCCATATTCTCAAGCTCAATGCCGGAGAACAGCAGAGCGTATTTCAGCTCTGGAGCGATTTTCTGCATTCTGAGAACAGAAAGCCAGTTGAAGGAAGATATGATTATCTTTTCCTCAAGGCCATACCTTCTTATGAGAGCTGCCGTCTTCTCCTCAATGCCAGGATAGTAAAGAGGGGCGGTCTTAAGCTCAATATTCGTAATGACCTTGCTTCCTATTTTCTCAAGATACTCTTCAAGGGAGGGGATTGTAGGCTGCTCGTTCCATTCACCTTCCTCATTCTTTCCTACCCCTATCCTCTCAAGCTCAGCTCTTGTATAATCTGATACGATGCCAGGCCTGCCTGTTGTACGCTTGAGTGCCTCATCGTGCATTATCATGACCTCTCCATCTTTGGAGAGATGAACATCCAGCTCTATTCCGTCTGCATTGCATTCAACTGCCTTCTCGAACGCAAGCATTGTATTCTCAGGATAGCGCCCTGAGAAGCCTCTATGTGCAAATACCTTCATGTAATCAATATAATATTGAGATTGACTTTAATCATCCTTTTTCCGATATTCCAATTATGGCAGGATTCTATACAGGCCGTAACGGCTCTGATCAGCTATCGGTATTTCTTGTTGCTGTCGCTCTTGTTATAGCAGTTGCAGCATCTGTTGTTGTCAACGAGGCAGCGCGCATTGCTACAGGCGCAGTTGCCATAGCATTGGCTCTCTGGGCTTTTTTCAGGATGATGTCGAAGAATATCGGGAAAAGAAGGGCTGAGAACGATACGTTCCTGTCCATCATAGGACAAAGCCCTGAAAAGAAAGCAAGGAGGGCAGAGAAGAAAACGCATAGATTCTTCAAGTGCCCTAAGTGCAAGGAGATGTGCAGGGTCCCGAAAGGAAAGGGAAAGATACGCATAACATGCCCTCATTGCGGAGAGCAGTTCATAAAGAGGACATGATGTTTGGCTACGTTACTGCAGATATAAAAGGCCTCTCGAAAGAGGAAAGAGCTACATACAAAGCCCATTATTGCGGACTGTGCCATGTTCTGAAAGAGCGTTATGGAAGCATCGGCACATCATCTCTTTCATATGACATGACATTCCTGGAAATGCTTCTTTCAGATCTGAATGACAGGAAGGAAACCGAAGGAAGCGAACGGTGTTCTGTCCATCCAATCAAGGAACACACGTACATATATACAGACAGCACCGGATATGCTGCTGATATGCAGATGCTCCTTGGCTACTACTCCCTTCTGGATAATATCCATGATGAAGGCAAGGGAGAGAAGGAGGAAGAGAAGTACCGTGCGATAATAACAGACATAAACAATAAGTATCCAAGGCAGAGCGATGTATTGAAATCAAGCCTGAAGGAAATAAACGCAAAGGAAAGAGAGAACAGCAAGGATGCGGAAGCTCTGGCCCTTCTCACAGGCACATTCCTTGGAGAGATCTTCGTAGATGATGAGTCATCATTCTTCAGGGATGACCTGAGAACGCTGGGATGCGGACTTGGACGCTTTATATATCTTCTCGATGCGTGGTGCGACAGGAAGAAGGATAGGAAGAAAGGAAGATTCAATCCCCTCTCCGATGATATAAAGAGGGAGGAGATGAAGGAGATGCTTCTGGATGCAGCCGCTGCAGCTTCATCTGCTTTTGAGCGTCTGCCTCTCGACCAGCATGTTTCAATTATGCGCAATATCCTATACAGTGGCATATGGATGAGATTTGAGGTGAGGGAAAAGAATGACTGACCCATACAGCGTACTAGGTCTTGCGCACGGTGCATCTGATGAAGAGGTAAAGAAAGCCTATAAGCAGCTTGCCAAGAAATACCACCCTGATATAGCAGGGAACAGCGAGGAAGCTGCAAGGAAGATGCAGGAAATCAATGCTGCATATGACCAGATAATAAACCACAAGAATGAATGGCAGTATCAATCGAGGTCATCTTACTCCTCCTCATATGATACAGGGGAGCCTATTGAGATGCAGGCTGCGGTAAATTACATCAATGCACGTCGCTTCATGGAGGCCCTGAACACTCTTTATTCAATACCGCAGGAAAGAAGGAACGGAAGATGGTATTATCTTTCCGCATACGCAAAAGCCCATACCGGAGATACTGTAGGTGCTCAGAAGGATATTGAAGCTGCTATACAAAGAGAGCCCGGCAATATGAGCTATCATGCATTCAGGGATAATCTTACAGGACGAAGAAACGCTTATTCAGGATATACGCAGAACTATACGGCTCATACTCCAGGAGGGCTCTGCAGTTCACTTTGCCTCTCTATCCTCTTCTTCCGCTTCTGCTTCTGCTTTATTTAGGCAGATAAGGCTTCAGCATATAACAGATGAAGGAAGGAGCGCTTCCAAGCGTCTCAGGTACGCTTCCGAGCACTATATCGTAATAGATGCCGGTTACTGCGGAAACAAGGAAATCAAGGCGTGATACGAATGCATTCCTATCAAGCTGTTTTTTCGCATAATCACTGTTCATCAGGTATTCAAGCGTTATGCTCTTTATTGAGTTGAGAAATTCCTGTATGCCCGATGTTGATAAAAGCATCTTGTAATATGTCCCATCCTCTGCAAGAAACTCCGAAAGCTTCAGAAGCAATGGTTCGGGATTCCTTATCACGACGTCTGCAGGAATGCTGTATATAGCATCCTTGATCTCGGAAAGTGCGTCAGATCTTATACGCTCAAGCACCTCTCTCGAATCCTTGAAGTGCGCATAGAACGTCCCCCTGTTTATATCTGCGCGCCTGACGATATCTGTTATGGTTATCTTTTCGAAGGGTTTTTCCTGCATAAGTGAGACAAGCGCGTTTCTAATCAATGTCTTTGACCGGATAGAGCTACGGTATTCCGCTTTCTTGCGTCCTTCTTCTACCATGGATCCCTCCTTAATTTAAGTCTATTATGGAATTCTGCAGAAAGAAAGCACAAAGTTAATTCTTTTTACAGTAATCAATTGCATACTCAACTGCGTTGAAAATGCCATCTTCTTCGACATTTGTGGTAATATAATCCGCAGCTTTTTTGAGCATTTGGGAGGCATTGCCCATCGCTATTCCAAGATCCGATCCACAGATCATTTCAATATCATTGGCACCATCTCCAACAGCAACTGTAAAGGCTCTCGTTTCCAAGCTGTTCTCTATTGTCTCTATCCCTGAGAGCTTGCTTACCCCCGGAAGGACGATCTCTCCCATCAGATCGGGAGGCAGTCCCACAGTATTGTCAATGACAGTGAAAAAAGGAGAGAGAGAAGAGCGTATCTCTTCGATGCTGCTATCAGGAGAGATATAAAGGATCTTTGTTATACGCGCATCATCTGGGATGACTGAAGAGACTATCATTGAAGATACAGCCACAATCCTTCCGACATGCTTGAGCAGAAGCGAATACCAGTATGAGCGTGTTTCCTCGCTCAGGTATGTCCCCTCCTCTGTCTGGACAAGCATCCTGTAGCCTCGGGAACGACAGAACGATGATACCCTATCCCATTCTGTTTTGGAGAATGTCCTATCAAGGATCTTCTTATCTCCGATATAGGCGACAGCACCTCCTGCGTATACCCCGCCATCAAAACCCAAGGCAAGGATATCATCCCCCACTTCCTTCAGGCTTCTGCCTGTTGCAAGGAAAGCCCTGTGCCCAAGGGAGCGGATGCGCTCAATTGCCTTTACAGTGCTTTCAGGGATAGGCTTTCCAAAGGGAAGGAGCGTGCCGTCTATATCAAAGAAGAAATCAATCATTGCCTGTACCGACTATCTTGAAGCCTGCTTCAGAAAGGGCCTTCTTTATCTCATCAATATGGGAACGGTCACGTGTTTCCATCTTCACACGAAGCGTACAGTTGTTGATATTGGCCTCATTGCCGTTCTTGTCATGGAAAACTCCTGTAACATTAGCACCTTTCTCTGCGATTATAGAGGCAACCTCCAATAGCTGTCCCGGCTTGTCTATAAGCTCCACTGTGATATCAGCAATACGGCCTTCCTTGATAAGTGCGCGGTCAATGACACGCGAAAGGATCGTGACATCTATATTTCCACCTGACACGATAAGCGCGGTCTTCTTGCCCTTAAGGGGGATCTTTCCTGAAAGCGCAGCGGCAACAGCAACAGCACCAGCGCCCTCGGAGACAAGCTTCTGGGCTTCCATAAGATCGAGTATAGCAACTGCAATCTCATCGTCAGTCACTGTCACGATATCATCAACGTACTGCTCTGTAAGCGAGAATGTAAGATTGCCTGGGCTCTTTACAGCAATGCCATCTGCTATCGTATTCACCGTAGGAAGTGTCTCAATCTGCTGATGCTCGTGCGAGACAAGCATGGACGCGGCTCCTGATGCCTGTACACCATACACCTTTATAGAAGGTCTGAGCTTCTTCATCGTAAAGGCAACGCCTGAGATGAATCCGCCTCCACCTACAGGAACAACGACCTGATCCACATCCGGGAGCTGCTCAAGGATCTCAAGTCCTACAGTTCCCTGCCCTGCTATGACATCCTCGTCATTGAAAGGATGGATCATAGTGCGGCCTGTCTCGTTCATTATCTCAATGGCCCTATTGTACGCATCATCGTACACGCCCTTTACAAGCTCAACCTTAGCACCATAGGCTCTTGTAGCCTCTACCTTGGAAATAGGAGCTCCCTCTGGAATGCATATAAGGGCATCAATTCCTTGCCTTGAAGCGGCAAGCGCAACACCTTGTGCATGGTTGCCAGCAGAGCATGCTATAACACCCTTTGCCTTCTGCTCATCAGTGAGCTGGGATATCTTATAGTATGCCCCCCTGAGTTTGAATGAACCTGTGTTCTGCAGGTTCTCCGTCTTCAAGAACACCTCATCATCAGGGAACATCTTAGGAGCCCTGATAAGATCTGTCTTCCTCGCAACTGCCTTGAGCGCGAAGGAGGCTTGATAAACACTATCCAATGTAAGCATGAAGGGATGATAGCGCGAAACAAGGATATCTGTCACGTGTTCGAGCAGGGACACATGGCTCAACCAGCACTGTTTCAGACAAAAGCATATGTCAGAATCTGTCACATATACATGCTAAAAGAAACTATGGCAAAACGAAACAGTTACGAATACAGCATCAAGGATAATGGTGAAGAGAAAAGGTCCTTCTATGAGACATCAAACGATGGCTCTCATCTCTTATGCCGCATTGATGAAATATTCAGATCCAAGTATGTGGAAAGCTTCTGCTATTGTTCCGAAATAGACTTCATAGCTGCTATGAACACAAGCTGGGGAAACATGATATCAACAAAGGGGGAAGCAAAAGACAACAGCACGATAAAGGAGCTTTTCAAAAGCGATTCAGATAATCTGATTATACGGACAGATAACATGGAAGCAGGAATCCTTCTAGCCAGCATTCTTTTCCATGATGAATGGATTGACTATCTCATATCACCTTATGCCTCAGAAACCATATATAAAATCAGAGAGAAGGTGTCTGATACAGCCAAGGCAGATATCCTCATCAGATATCTTGCAGCTTTCAACATAAAATGCACTGCGATAGTCGCACTCGATAGCTGTGAGGCTCTCCCATTGCTTCTTTCGTGCAGCAATGCAAGATGCATAGCCATAGTTCCACCTACATACAGCATACAGCTCCCTGCAGATGTTCCAATACTTGAAATGAAGCATCTCGAAGGATGCATGACAGAACATGACAATGATAGCTTCAAGAAGCTGCTGATGAAAGTCATTGACGACTATATGCTTCAAGTCAATGATTTCATCTACGCATATCTCATCAATAATATTGATAGTACAGACAGACTGGAAACAATACAGAGCATAGCCGGACGTATCCGCAGGCTTCCGGAAATAGAGAGGGAATATGGAACATCTATATTACGCAATGCCTGCTCTGACACTTCAAGCTATGAAGGACACATCGCAATAGGAGGAGCTTCCCCTAGTGATTCGGAGAATCTTCTTAAGATCATTGAATACCTTATATCACTTGGCCTTGGATATGAGCACAAGCCATATAATGACATGGCAAAGATGGCAATAGATCTCCACGACTCTCAGCATCTTCCCATAATATTCAGAGCACTGATAGAAAACGGCTGCTATTATCTGACAGCTGAAGATATTTTCTCCTTCCTCGAAGAATTCATATCATTGGCAATGTGCAATGACAGCATCATTCCGATAGATGATTCTGGCAGTCCTTCATATTTCCAAAGGCTGGATAGCGCAAGATGCGGACAATTCAGGATAATCTCTCCTTATATTCCATCAGAGGTATTCAAGATGAGGGATGCCGATGGCGATACTCTTCTGATAATCGCAGCAAGGGAGCTTGAGGATCTTCCAGCTTTGTTCAAGATGATTCTTGATAGAACACCAAACATCGATGCAATCAATGAAGACGGATGTACCGCTTTGCACTATATCAGCGACTACAGAAGATGGGATGCGCTTGTAAAGGCCGGAGCGGACATCTCCATCAAAGACAATGAAGGGAATATTCCATCTCCAAAGTTCTGCATGGACCATCTTGAAGAGTTTCTCCAACAGCCTGACAAAGACAAAGAATTTGCCTCCAGGTTGCTCTTCAATGTGATAGATGCCTCATACAGCAGCAGCCTTATATACGAAAATGAAGATGCAATCATGCAGCTTATCAACATCATCAATCCCGATACGAGAAAAGCTGATGATGGATATACCCCGCTTATGGAGATCCTTATTCAGGAAGGATACTTTCCCGAAATCTATGACAGGATGATCGATGTCGGCGTTGATATCAATGCGGTAAATAAAGCTGGTTATTCCACCCTCGATATCGTCGTACTCTCCCCTGAATGTACCATTGCAAAGATAAGATACCTTCTAAGCAAAGGCGCTGACGGTTCGCATCGCAGCACACATGGCACTGCAGCAACTCTTGCAGCGGGCCTTTTTCATATCAAGTCCACGGAATGGAATGCACTATGGACAATCCAGGATAAGAGCATATTCACATATCATACAGACAGGATCATGTCTCCTATCATGGTCGCATTGTACTATCAGAATATGGATGCCGTAAGATTCCTGTTCAGTCATAATGCGATACCAGATGATGAAAAATACATAATCAAAGAGCGGATAATGACTATCAAGTCCGATGATATCCGCTCAGAAGCATATGGTCTGTATTCTGTTTATTTTGAAACGCCAATGTAAGCAATTCTCATTAAGGTGAAATGTCAGATGTTAAATATCATTGTTGCTTTTCCTTCTTTGAAGTTGACTGCTTTAGCCGTATATACCCATCAATATCAAACATATGTTTTTCAGAAGAGGTTTTTAGATACAATGGATGGCGAGGATTCCCTTCTTTAGTACTATCGCCAAAACACACCCAGGAATGCTCGCTTGTAATTGAATAAATCCCCTTCAGACATTCGATTAGATATGGACGTCTATCAATCAGATTACCCCATGCTGCCCATATTTCACTAATATTATATGTAGATATAACTGCTTGTATCTCTCTCAGGTTGCGTTCAATCAGCCTTTGCGAGGGATGGATATCAATATCCTCAGGGTTCGTGGCGCGCTGTGGGTAGAGATTCACCATCATCCATCCGTCATACTCATTGTATTCAGAGATTCTCTCTACTGATCTGATTGTTCTATCTGGCGCCTCTGGTGTGGCTGTGCTTGGATTGACTCCGATACATAAAATAGTCGATTTACCCTCATAACCTAGGACAAACCGATTAGCATTTGCTTCATCGTTGATGTAGATACAATTTCCCATTTAAGATTCTCCTTTCTTATTTTTATAATACTTTAGTTCGGAGTTACTTCAAAACCTGAGCGATCCGTAACTTTAAACTTCAACTCAAACTTATCTTTTCTATCTTTCTCTACGATTATCCCAGAAGGTGGAAGAAACATACGGCGTATAGGAGTGATTGATAAGCAAATCGCATTTTCTCTCGCTTTCGGAGGTGCCAAGGTAAACACAACGATGGCTATTCCAGTACGCTTTGCAATCTCGATAAGTGCCTCAGAGTGTGATTCATATCCTTTCTCCCTTGATTCAGCATCAAGATACGGCAGTCTTTCCAGTGTTGATATCACAGCAATCCTATATCCCTTCTGCGAAAGGACTATCAGCTCGTCCTCGACTTCACAGAATCTCTTTGCTCTAAGCCTCTTGGAAAGCACAGACTGAGCTGCGATGAAATCATGCATGCCCTTCTCAGAGCCTCCTATATCCATCAGAACTGAGATAAGGCCATCTTCCATATTCTCCTTCTCCGCTTTCGAAGATGAAAGAAACGCAACCGGGATATAATCCATCATCGGAGCACGTAGCATATCAAGAAGAAACAGTCTTCCGAACATCCTCTGATTGATGAATATCACATCGCCTTTATTGATATTCTCAATCACAGGAGAACCAACATGGATCACATCATTCCCATTATTTTTCCAAATAGGCAGATCCTCTGGATACGTATACTCAAGCCTTCTTGAGACTTCCGCTGCAAAGGCTTCATAGCTTTTTGCCATATTCTCTCTTTTGCATAGAGAGATGCATACCATCATCCAGGCTTTAGCACCTTGCACTGCAGGTTGCTGTATGGTCTCAGGGCCTGTCCCTCGCATACTCTCTATGGCAATCAGAGATTTAGCATAAACAACTGCCAGAAGCTGTCATACATTCTTAATCTTGTCAGGAAATGTCATATTATCAATGTAATATGCAATCATGAAACTCAAAGAATACTACGGAGCAGGTATGATTCTCTATCACAGGGACAAGGATGGAATATCAGTACTTCTGGAGAAACGTTCTGATAACGCTACATGGGCAATCCCTGGCGGTGGTTTCTCTGAATCTGATAGATATACAAAGTCTGGAAGGAATCTAAAGGCTACGGCAATACGTGAGCTATACGAAGAGACTGAAATAAGAATTGGAGAGGAAGATGCATGGCTTGTAAAGACCTATTCCTTTCCATTTTTCACCTACGCTGTATATGCCGCAGAAGCCAATGAGAAATACACTGCAAGGATAAACCATGAGTCATTGGAGGCTGTATGGCACAGCATCGATGGCATACCTAAAGAAGCGAATATCATGACAAGAATAGAGATCAACGATTTCAGGAGGAGAATGAGATGAAAGGAAAATGGTCTGATGAACTCAGGGCGTATACGATTGAGCACTTTGGAGATCTTGGTTCGACCTGCATGAAAAGCATCAATGGCGGATTTGCTATCGCTTATGACCGGAATCTGTTCATTACGGACAGAGCGCTTAAGGTAATTCCCAAAGAAGCTGAGGATAAACGCTATATCCTCACAGATTACGATACAGGTGAATTCGTAGCTGCATATGATTTTCTCGAAGATCTTGTTGATGATGGCTGGGCAATCGATTGATGGGAAAGCATTGGATTCTGCACATTCTTCCTAGATGCTTTGTGGAGGACATCTGCTATTTGACAATCCCTGTCATGGATATATCATTTGCATATGCAGTATGACAGCATCGCTACCAAGCTCAGCATAGCAACGTACATAGCAAACGGAAATGGCCGATCTATCAATGACATAGCGAAGCACTTTGATATATCGATAAGAACAGCATATCGTTTCCTTGACAGACTCCAGGAAGAAGGATATCCGCTCACAAACGAAGAAATGAGAGATGGAAGGGAAAAGCTCTGGACGATGCTGCACCCGGATATGGATGAGTATGGGACAGCCCTTCCCTCTTCTGATTTCTCAGATGAAGAGAAGGTCATTGTCTATTATGTGCTTTCAGAGATGAAGAAGAGAGAGGAAATAGTTCCTTCATTCAAGGCTGTGAGAACCAAGATCTCGAATATGCTTAGCCAGAAAGCGATATCATTCCCTTCGATCGATTATCCAGAAAGCCTGAACAAAAAGGTATATCCAATAGAAAGCATAAACATTATTGCCAAATCATCATCGAAAGAAACCAAGAAGCATGTCAGGACAATACTTGCCTCAATAAAGCATAAGGCGAAATGCAATCTTTCCTATCATGTTCCCAATAAGGATGGCACGCTTGATGTGGTCATCTCCCCGATATTCGCATTCATCTTTGATGGAGGGATGTACCTGCAGGCACTTCTGGATGATGGAAGCCTGAGGACATATGCAATAGAAAGAATTGAATCCATAGAAGAGATACGAGGAAGCGAAGCCATTGCTCCAAGCTTCAATCCGCGCGTTCTCCTCACTGATCCATTCGGTCCATTCATCGGCAAAGAGAAGATTGAGGCTGAAGTCTGGATAGCTCCTGAGCAGGTACCATACGTAAAGGAGAGAAACTGGCCTGATGGTATCAACATAAAGGAAAACAATGACGGATCAGCAACTTTTTCTGTTACAACATACGGCGAGCACGAGTTCACTGACTGGCTTCTTTCCCAGAAGGCCTCAGCTGTGCTTCTTAAACCTGATTGGCTGCGGAAGAAGATGAAAACCACGATAGATGACATGGCGGCACATTATTCCTGATGGGATGAACAAACACTGAATCCTGTCGTCTCAGGATTGAATATGAGATCAAGCCCAATATCGCGGCCTTTCAGATTGCTGAGTTTCGCCTTCTCACCATCTCTTATGAGTCTAAGAGAGATATCTGCCTCAGCTTCCGGGCCTCTGCACAATCCTGCATAGCATCCTCTAGGAATCTGTTCAAGAGTGACGATAGGAATATCGAAACTCTCTGCAAGCTTCTTCAGAACAGGCACTGCGTTCTCTCCGCCAGACCTGATCAAACCAAGGTAATCTATGAAAACAATATCTGCCTGATTCTCTTTGCAGTGCTTCTCAATAATGGATATCACATCAGACAACGGAGGCTTTATCATTGACTTGATAGAAATTCGAAGGGATGACAATGCGGACTTACTCTCATCAAGAGTCTTGGCTTCTTCTCCTGCTGCAATCTTCCTGATGCTTATGCCAGAAAATATTCCGAGAAGTTTCTCCATAAGCATATCAGTGCTATATTCAAGCGAAATATATAGAGGAGTCAGGCCATTCTCAGCAGCAGAGAGCATCAATGAAAGTGCCAGACCTGTCTTTCCCAAAGATGGCTCAGACCCTATCAAAGTAACACATCCTTTATCAACAGTATTCCTTAAGAAAGAGTTATCAATCATCTTCGTCCTCCTCAGAAATCAATATTTCCTCTTCCAATGCAGTAATCCATGCAGCCTGGATCAGACTTCTCGACCAGCAATATGGACGAGATGAGAATGTATCCTCAAAATAGATGTTGTCCGACAGCATAATCTTCTTTCTTTCCGTATCGGTTGCATGAATGATCTTGACCATTGCAGTATCAAGATCGTCTGGAGCAACATTCTCAGGATATTTGTCATAGATAGCGCGCATCAGAAGTTTATCAACCGCTTTCTGGTTTTCTTCTGATTTATCCCTAAGATCCAATTTTACGCCTTTATACAGAATCACAGATGACATCATCAATTCTGCAATGCATTCCTGAATCTGGGCATTATCATCAGGCATAAGGCTTAGATCAATTCCGCTGATTATTTCACTGTACTTGTCTGCTGTTTTTCTGATTACGGCAATCTTTTCAACCTTTGCAATCAGTTCCCGTTCAACAAGCAATGAAAGCCGATGGTACAAAGCCTCCTGCTCTTCAGCAACTACGCATAACTCAAAAGGAGGAAGAAATATCCGCGGATAATTATCTTCGTTTTCTGAATCAATTCCAAATCTGAATACAGGAGTGAATCTCCGTAAGAATCGTGCAATTCCTGATCTTTCAGTCATAGCTTGCAGTGCCATTATCCTATTGACAGGCAGGGCTCTGATCAGAAGGTTGCTCATAGCCTCCTCCCGCTCCTTATCAGTTACAAATGGATTGGATGATTCTGCCTCGGCAAGAATAAAATGCATCGCAGCAGCTATATGGGTCTTTATCTTCTCTGAATACGCCATGCTCATTCCTCTTTATCAAAGATTATTGAGTGTTCATGACAAAAGCTGTCATAACTGTGGATCAGATAAACATCAACTAGCCTTTGACTACAAATGATTAGTTGATTACGATATTGGCATGGCAAAGGCGGAAATAACGAAAAGAGCACTGGCAGCTGCTCTTAAAAGGCTGCTTAACGATATGTCCTACGAGAAGGTTTCCGTCTC
>CALXLI010000010.1 GCA_944389155.1 uncultured Spirochaetaceae bacterium
ACATAAAAAGAAGCTCCACCTATTCTAGATTCAGCCATTCCTTCCATGACACCAGGATAGCATCAGGACATGTCAAGGTCCAGATCGTTTCGTCTCTTCACCAAAACTGTTTTTTTTAATAGAGCACCGCAGCGGTATCTCAACGCATCTGCATCAAGAAGCACATACTATTTTGAAAAACTATATAGCTCTGCTTTATCAAGTATTGCCAAAGCTATTTTACAGCCTTCTTTGGATACCATTGCTTTACCTTTCATGACCATTGCAATATGTTCAAGAACTATTTCAGTCGCTCGATCAAAATCTGCAAACTTATTTTTGTTATTTTCTATAAATAATAAAGAAGCTCCAATAAATTCCTATGTTTTAAGTCAACTGCTACAGAGTAGATATCAACATCATCTAGGATTCTTTTCTCTCCTTCCGTCCTTTGATATATCGGCACGTATCGCAAAGATTTGTGGCTGAGACTGAATAATGTTGAAAAATTTTTCAACAAAAAACTTTTCAACATAATCCTATATATTCCTGCAGTTGGGAAAACAATGGCAATGCTCTATAATCAAGAACATGGAATACACTCATGATACATTCATCAGCCCTCTGACCTGGAGGTATGGTTCGGACGAGATGAAGCACATTTTCTCTGAAGTGCACAAAAGGAAATTGCTCAGGCGCGTCTGGATTGCTCTTGCACGGGCCGAATCGAAAGCAGGCCTTGTAACAGAAGAGCAGGTCAAGGAGCTTGAAGAGCATAAGGATGACATAGATATAGAACGCAGCGCAGAGATTGAGAGCGTTATACACCATGACCTGATGGCTGAGATAAAAACATACGCAGAACAGTGTCCGAAAGCAGGTGGAATAATTCATCTTGGTGCGACAAGCATGGATGCCCTGGACAATGCAGATGCGCTCCGCTTCCGGGAAGCAATGGATCTCATAATAGAGAAGACAGGCATCCTGATAGATGAACTTGCAAAGCGGGCAGAGAGCGAGAAGGATACAGCAACAATGGCCTTCACCCATATCCAGCCTGCAGAGATAACAACAATCGGCTACAGGCTGGCACAGACCCTGCAGGATCTGATAGAAGATGCTGAAGAGCTTCTCACAGCAAGGGACTCAATCAGGGGAAAGGGAATGAAGGGAGCTGTCGGGACAAGCGCAAGCTATTCAGTCCTTGTCGAGGGAACAGGCATAAGCTCAATGGAGCTTGAGAAGATGGTCATGGATGAACTCGGAATAAAACCATATGATGCTGCGACACAGATCTACACAAGGAAACAGGATCTCCGGATAATAGCCTCCCTGTCATCGCTGGCAGCAACACTCCATAAATTCTCCCTTGATCTTCGCATTCTCCAGTCCCCTCCGATCGGTGAGGTGTCAGAGCCATTTGGTAAGATGCAGGTAGGATCCTCTGCAATGCCATTCAAGAGGAATCCAATCAATAACGAGAAGATAGATTCGCTTGCCCGCATCGTTGAGAGCACTTACCAAAGCGCATGGAACAATGCTTCCCTTACGATCCTTGAACGCACGCTGGATGATAGCGCAAACAGAAGGATATTCATCCCTGAAGCGTTCATCGCAATGGATGAAATGCTCATGACCTCAATAAAGATAGTAAAGGGAATGAACTTCCATAGTGCGGCAACAGAACGCCTGATGAGGAACTATGGAATATTCGCGGCAACAGAGCGGCTTCTTATGGAACTCGGCAGACGCGGTGCGGACAGGCAGGAAATGCACGAGGTGATAAGAGAGGAAAGCCTTGCAGCCTGGCGTGATGTGCAGGAAGGCAGGAGCAATCCACTGAAGGAAAGGCTTATGGCAGACAAGAAGATAACAGCATTCATCGGAAAAGATGAAGTTGCTGCCCTCCTCGATGCCTCAGCATATACAGGCGATGCGGCTGAGCGTACAGAGATGATAATCTCTCACGCAACAGCATTAAGCCCCAGACTGAAGAATGCAAAGTAAAGCGCAGTCCTCGCATACCTGACAAGACAGCAAGGCAGCACTTTCTTAGCTGGCAGCTTCATGGCCCCTGCAACAGAGCAGATGGTACTGAACGGCAGGGGCAATATTCCAGAAAGCAGGACAAACAGCGTCCCGTATTTCCTTATATAGGCACCCCAGCGGACAAGGGCTTTATCTGTAAGCTTCCTGACTATCGGGATCCTGTGGATAAGAAGGCCGATTCCGAAAGATGTCACCCCGCCTAAAGCTGATGCTGTCCCGATAAGAGGAATCACAGCCCATGGATTCATGCCGGCAACTATGGGAAAGACAAAATCCGGGGAGAGAGGCAGAATCAGCGTATCTACGATATAGACATATAGGAATATCCCCAGCAGCCCGAAATTCTCATCAACCAGCATGACAATGTCATCATAATTATCACGGCCAATGAACTTGACTGCAAAGAAGAATATAGCGAAGATCAGGATAATCGGGATGATACCGACCAACGTGAACTTCTTCCAGTTTATCCTGACATCGCGATCATTCAATTTATCATGCCCATCCGGATTCGGATCAGGCTCTTTCAATGCTTCCATTCCCATCCAATATTTTCCTTACATCTGCAATGAAGCTATCCATATCTCCTTGATATGAACCTCTGAAGCGCTTGTTCCTGCCACCGCCGCGGAGACCGGGGAAGGCTTCCCTCATCGATTCAAATACCGCTTTCTCTCCATGGAAGAGGAACTTCCCGCTCTTGTCTGCAACAAGAACAGATCTGTGATAATCCTCAGGTATAACGCTTTCATAACATGCAGCATCCAGCTCAGAACTGAATATAACAGCTTCACTGCCTTTCGTCTCTTGGTCGTAGGAAGAGAAAATGAAAGAAGCAAGCTTTTCAGACATAGCAGATAGATTATGTCGGAAATCCCTAAGCTCCGAAAGACATCGCTCAGCTGCATCTGCTATCTTCTCTGGTTCAGACGAGAACAATACAGAAAGCTTCTTGACGATCTCTGCGTTCTCACGCCTATAAGAGAGTGCTGAATCAGCGCATTTCCAATATGTACGGACATGTCCACGTATTCTCTCAGAAGATACATAGGCAATCTCCCCTATCTCGGAAAGCGAATCCACATGCACACCTCCGCATGCAACAACATCAGTGTCCTCTATATGCACAAGCTTGACGCGGCCGGAAACCTTTATCGAGCGCCTCATATGAAGATTCTCCGCACTCTCATGATCGGTCTCATCCTGCCACACCCTAAGCCCTTTCCTTATTGCGGCATTGGCTTTATCCTCAACGTCTAGGAGCACATCCTCATCAATCTCGCCCTTGTCTGTTTCAACCGTGAAGAACTCAGGTCCCTGATGCACAGCTACCGTCCCTATTGAATGCTGAGAGAACAGAAGGGCTGAAACAAGATGCTGCGCGCTATGCTCCTTCATGAAGAAATAACGATGGGGCCAATCAAGGCAGAGAGTATATACATCACCGGCAGACGGCAGCTCCGCTCCTTTCCCTGCAATGTGCAGAACATCACCGTTTCCGTCCTTTTTCGTGTCTATGACTTCATAAGGTCCGAACATTCCTCGATCTCCAGGCTGCCCGCCTGCTTCAGGATAGAATATAGTCCTATCAAGCTTGAACGAACCGTCCAGGACCTCAGTCACACGCGCCTCAATCTCCCTTCTGTATTTATCTGAATAATAAAGAAGCTCCGTCATCGTTTCTCCTCACCTACCATCCTTGCAACAGGCAGGCGCCATTTGAATCTATATCCGCAGATTCTCAGCACAGTCGTGAACGCTGCAGTAAGGTACAGTATCATATCCCCTTCAACGCCTGTTTTCGCCAGCAGGACAAAAAGCACAGCACCAAGGATAGATGCAGATGCATAGAAATCAGAGGTGAATACAGCCGGTATCTCCTTGGAGAACACATCCCTCAGCACACCTCCTCCGACTGCGCCGAAAACGCCGCTTGCGATAACAGCAACAGGACCGAGGCCCAGTGCATATGCTTTCTGGCAGCCTATAGCTGTGAAGACGCCAAGGCCCAATGCATCGAAATACTGTATTATCCCCCATCTTCCAATAGTCTTCGGACTGAGCAGGAAGACGAGTATCCCCGCGATTATGCAGACGATTACGTAAAGCTCATTGCTGAAAACAGCGATTGGGAATATTCCAAGGATCGTATCACGAAGCATGCCGCCACCGCATCCGACTGTAATCGCAAAGACAATCACGCCAAGGAAGTCAAGCCTATGCCTGACACCTTTTACAGCACCTGTTATGGCAAAGATCATAGTGCCGAAAATATCAAAGATGTAGACAATACCGTTCGTCATGGAAAACAGACTATCCAAAACAAGTAAGAGCGGCAACAGCCATAGCCGATTTATCCCCATATGATTATACTTGCTGTATGGGAAAAATCAAAAGCGCTTGGGAGATTGCTCTCGAAAAGACAGCTGACATTAAGCTAGACAAGGAAAAATACCAGCATGATGCTGATTTGACAAAGATCAGGACGATAGCAGGCGGCTATCTCTCCGACGACGGGAAGTCTCTTGAAGAGACAGAGAAGGAACTGTCATCCTTTGATAGGAAAGATCTGAAGGAAGCCCTGTCCATCACGATAATACAGGCACTGTCACTTCCTCAGGAGGAAGTACTGGACGACAGATATGAGAAGATTGCAGCCCTTACCGCAATCGCATCGAATGACAACGCTCAGGCAAAAGCCCTGATGGATCAGCTTACGGCATTCCTGAAGCAGTATCCAATGCATCGCAAGGAACTTGTCGAGAAGATGAAGGAACAGTATCAGCCGATGCTTGAGGAGAAAGAGGCAAAGCTGAGCGAGCAATACGGCCAGCCTGTAAAGCTCAGGATCGAAAATGACAAGGAATTCGTGGAGCTTGCTTCAAAGAACCTTGAGAGGCTTCAGGATCAGTACACAAGAACACTGGATGGAGCTAAGCAGCAGCTGAAGGAACTACTTTCCTGATTTATGCTATAATACTCCTATGGGTTTGAGAATAGCAGTTGTAGGACTTGGTTCATTCGGTGCAAAGCATATAAGAACGATAGAAAGGCTTGGGCTTGGAAAGGTCACAGCTGTTGTAAGCCGGAAGAAATCAAACAGGATCGTACCGGATGCTGCTGTATATGAAACAGCATCCGCCTTATTTGAAAACGAAACTCCAGATGCTTTGATAATAACAGTGCCGCCTTGTGCACATGGAGAGACAGAACTTCTGGCTGCTGAACATTCTGTACCGTTCTTTGTCGAGAAACCTGTATCTGATAATGAGAGCACTGCTCTCAGGATACTTGAAAGCGTAGAGAGAAGCGGAATCATTACATCTGTAGGCTATCATTCACGCTACAGCCCGGCGATTGCAAAGGCAAAGGAGATAACAATAGAGAGCAAGCCAACAACGCTCCACGGTTATTGGATAGACAGCATTCCGCCATCATTATGGTGGAAAAGAGAAGAGATATCAGGCGGTCAGGTTATCGAACAGGCAACGCATATCGTTGACATATTCAGATATCTTCTCGGGGAACCTATTGATGTCTATTCAAGAGGAAGGAAAGGAATCATGTCTGTGGATTTTGAAAGCACATCCGAAACAGTCATGACTTTTCCCGAAGGCATTATCGCAACCCTCTCCGTATCATGCGAGAAAACCAAAGGAAGCAAGATAGGATTCACTCTGGGATTTGCTGATGGTGCTGCTGAATATAAATGGAATGGCAAGCTTTCGATACGGAGCTCAAAGGGCACAATCACGGCAGGCCCTGAAAACCCAGCCGAAATGTATGACAAAGAGCTCATCGAATTCTTCAGGGCAATAGAGACAGGAGACAGAAGCGGAATCAGATCTGACTATAAGGATGCTGTACGAACGCTCTATGCAACGCTTGCAATCAAAGAAAGCATGAAGAAGAGGAAACCTATAAAGGTGAAAGATTTAACTTGACGGCTGCAGTTTTCGATGCTAGCCTTTAGACAGAAGCAGGGGAAAGGCCCTGCAGACGTGAACAAGGTACCCCCTGAAGTACCGAATGACCATCTGGATGATGGGTAATAGCGGATGGTACTCCGCTATAGGGGTTGAGCTGGGATGTCCCTGAAACATCAGAAGCAGTCGTGGAGACGACTTAAAAGAAACGTTGGCTCTGGGAAACTCAGAAATCCGGAGCATCAGAAGGGCTGTTCTATAGAGAGGAACAGCCTTTTATATTAAAGAAAGCGGCTCCCGCAGAAGCCGCAACGCATTACTTCCAATAATGCTCCATACGCTTTTTCAGCGATTCCCTGTAAGCATCCCAGTCAGAAATCGGGAAACGTGCAACGCCGTCCTCGACAGCGGCTTTCGCAACAGCTACCGCCTCGTACTCTATCACCCTCGGATCGAACGGCTTCGGCACGATGCACTCCCGGCCGAACGAGAAGTCCTTGCCTCCATATGCCCTCTTCACCTCTGCAGGCACGCCCTCCCTGGCAAGCTCCGCCAGAGCCCTCGATGCCGCCATCTTCATCCCCTCCGTTATCCTCGTCGCCCTCACGTCAAGCGCACCGCGGAATATGAACGGGAAGCCAAGCACGTTGTTTATCTGGTTCGGATAGTCCGAGCGCCCTGTCGCCATTATCACATCATCCCTCGCAGAGAGCGCTTCCTCCGGCGTTATCTCCGGATCCGGATTCGCCATCGCGAAGACAATCGGGTCGCGGCTCATGCTCCTCAGCATCTCCTTCGTCAGCACCCCCTTCACGGAAAGCCCCATGAACACATCTGCACCGGCTATCGCCTCGCCGAGCGTCCTCTTCTCCGTATCTGAGGCAAACTCCTGCTTCTCCGCCGTCAGCCCTTCCCTGCCGCTGTATATCACGCCACGGCTGTCCAGCATCGTGATGTTCTCCTTCCTCACGCCCGCCGCCATGAACATCCTCGCGCACGAGATCCCCGCTGCTCCTGCCCCGTTCACCACGACACGAAGTCCATAAAGCCCCTTGCCTGCTATCTCCGCGGCATTCATGAGCCCCGCTGTCGCTATTATCGCTGTGCCATGCTGGTCATCATGGAACACCGGGATCGGGCATCGCTCTATCAGGCGCCTCTCTATCTCGAAGCACTCAGGCCCCTTTATGTCCTCAAGGTTTATCCCTCCGAATGTAGGCGAAAGGGACGCGATGATATCCACAAGCTTATCGGGATCCTTCTCATCTATCTCGATGTCGAAGACGTCTATGTCGGCAAACCTCTTGAAGAGGACCCCCTTGCCCTCCATCACCGGCTTCGAGGCAAGCGCCCCCCTGTCTCCCAGCCCCAGGATCGCCGTCCCGTTCGATATCACCGCAACGAGGTTCCCCTTGTCCGTATACTTGTATGCGTTCTCGCTGTCTTCCTCTATCTTGAGCACCGGCTTCGCAACGCCCGGCGTATATGCAAGAGACAGATCCTCCGCGCTCCGGCATGGCTTTGTCGGCACCACCGATATCTTGCCCGGCACCCCTTCTGCCTCATGATATGCCAATGCTTTCTTTTCAAG
>CALXLI010000011.1 GCA_944389155.1 uncultured Spirochaetaceae bacterium
ATTATGGCAGCAAGTGCAAGGATTATGCACAGGAGAGGCATTGAGAATCCATATCCGAATGTATCTATCGCCTTGCCGAACACAGCGTTGAATACAACATCGAGTATGCTTGCTATGCTTATTGCGATAGTCGTCACCCTTGCTCCAAGCTTTATCGGGACGTATCGTCTGAATAGCGATACGGTTGTCGGATACACTATTGATATCCCGAAGCCAACGAAGAAGAGCAGCGGCAATATGTTTGTCATGAATACAGCAGAGGCAAATACGAAACCGGCCACTATTGATATCAGCACCATACGGCCAGCTCCGATCTTCTCGATTACAGGGGAGAGCAGCAGCCGTCCTGACATTATGCCTGCTGAGTACAGGGCAAGCCCCAGTCCGACGCTTTCGGCGGATTGCTTGAGGAATTCCGTTCCGTAAAGCATGATGTAATTGGTTATGCCATGTTCTGTTATCGTGTACAGACCAAGGGAAAGCGTTATGAGGACGAGAGGTACATAACGTATATTCCCCTTCTCATGTCCTTTGCTGCCTTCCTCTTCTCTCTTCACATCGCTTCCCATATCCAACTGCAGCACAGCTATGAATAATGGCACAAGCAGCACCGCAAGCGTTATGAGGACACCATGCCATACAGATACGCTTGAGGCAAAGCGTGTAAGGATGAGCTGAGAGCCGGATGTCCCTATTCCCTGCAGGAAGAAGAGTATGCTCAGATACATCAGGCTTCGTGAGGGTGGGAAGGTATCTGAAAGCAGGTTGATTGTCGTATTAAGCAGCGTTGATATCCCCAACGATAGGAAGAAACCTATTATCAGTATCGGGAACGCGCTTCCGAACAATAGAAGTATTTCAGATATTGCAAGGGCCAGGATAAATGCAGCCATTGCCTTCTTACGCCCTATCTTGTCGAGTATTATTCCCCCGAAAAGAAGGCAGGTAAGGTTTCCGAGATAGCTTGCAGATACTATGACTCCGACCTGTGCAGTGGAGAATCCGAATACAGATGTAAACAGGGGAGTGAAGATCCCCCTGAGCGCGTCGTTCACGCCCAGAAGGACCATCAATAGTGCGGAAACTATAAACAGTAAGCTTGTCTTGTCTGTTTTCATTGCCTATCAGTCTAATGCTTCCATCAGGAATAGCATAGCCATAGCCTGTCCATACGGCATTGGATGTATTGGGATGTTCCTATAGAAATCCTGGGTATCACGCCCCATTGGAGTCCCATATGAGCATTTCTGCAGGATACCGTTATCATCGATGCAGCCGAGTATTGCAGGAAGCGCTTTGTCAGCAGTCTCCTTATACTTTGGATCAAGCAGACCCATGTGGATGCCCTTGAGGATTCCATATCCGAATCCAGCTGTGCAGCTTGATTCGAGGTACGAGCCTTCATCGTCGTGATCAAGAAGCGTATGCCAAAGTCCAGACTTGTCCTGCAGCTTGGATACAGCCTCAACCTGTCTCGTCAGCACTGTTGATACATAACGGCGCAGGCTTGGCTTGAGCGAAAGTATTTCATCAAAGAGAGGAAGTGCTATTGTCGCCCAGCTGTTGCCTCTTCCCCAGAATGCTCCAGAGAAATGGTCATGACGCTTGAATGAGTAGCCATGATACCAAAGTCCTGAGATCGGATCTGCAAGATGCTCTATATGAAGAAGCAGCTGATACTCACTTTCTTCCTTATAGTCATCGCGCCCCTGTATCCTTCCCATGTTGGCAAGCGGCAGAACGCTCATCATAAGCGTGTCATCCCAGAGTTCGCCTTCATTCACATCATCTGTTGTCCTGTGCTGGAAACCGCCTTCTTCCGTTCTGTCCAGGCCACCCTCGAAAAGCCATGTCGTCCATTCATCCGCTGTGCTCATGTACTTCTCATTTCCTGTATACTCTGCAAGGTATGAGAGCGCTAGGATAGGAGCCATTGTATTGACGTTCTTTCCCGGAAGTCCGAATTCAATCCTCTGGTCATAGTACGAGGTGAGCATTGAAAGATACTTTTCGTTCTTTGTCTTCTCAAAAAGCTTCCAAAGTCCGAAGAGCCCGACTCCCTGTGTCCATTCCCAGAACTTATAGCGTTCCCTGTTCTCGACGCCTTTTCCCAGCTTCCCTGAGTTGTAATCTGGATCGTCTTCCTGATAAAGCACTGGCAGGAACCCTTTGATAAGTGTTTCCAGCTTTGCCTCTATGGTCTTCTTGTCGATCATCCTTTGACTCCTCCTGCAGATACTCCTCCGATTATATATCTCTGGAGTATGACGAATATGATAGTTACCGGAATCATTGAGATAACAGATGCGCTTAGGATGCTTGACCAGTCAACTCCTGTGTTTCCGATGAAGTTCTTTATTGCAATCTGTATCGTATAGTTCCTCTGGTCCGAGAGAACAAGGAGCGGAAGGATATAGTCATTCCATCTCCACATGAATGAGAATATAGCAAGCGTTACGAACGTGGAGGACGCAAGAGGTGCCATGACATATACGAATGTCTTTGCCTCTGGACATCCATCTATCCTTGCTGCCTCTACGAATGAGAGAGGAAGCTGCATGTACTGCTGCCTGAAGAGGAATATGCCGGTCGTGGTTGTGACGACAGGAAGTATTACGCCCCAGATGTTGTTGTAGAGCCCCATTTCTCCGATTACCCAGACCTGTGGAACTGTAAGTGTCTCACCGGGGATGAGGGTTCCGAGAAGGAATATTCCGAATACCAGGTTTGTATACTTTATCTCATGTCTGTATACTGCAAGGGCATATCCGCACATGCTGCTGATCACAAGCGTTATGAGTGTGCCGACGATAGCAAGGAAGAAGCTATTGTAGACATAGCCCATGAAACCGCCTTCCATAACTGATCTATAGTGCTCGATTGTCGGGTTCGCGCTGAACATGTGGAGAGGGTAGCGGAACAGCTCATTTGTCTGCTTGAATGAGGAGCAGACAAGCCATACTATCGGGAAGATGATAGCAAGGGCAACGATTATCGAGAGTATTGTCAACGGTATGGATTTTGTATTCTTTGTAAGTCTGTGTGCCATTAGTTGTCACCTCCGCCATTGCTGAGCTTGAACTGCACGAATGCGATAAGTGCGAATACTATCATGACGATGAACGATATAGCGCTAGCGTATCCGTACTGCATTGAATTGAAGCCTCTGTCGAATATGTACTGGATTATGAAGACAGTCCTGATGCCAGGTCCACCCTGTGTGATACCCTGAACAAGGGCATATTCCTTGAGAAGGTTCACAGTTGCAAGAAGCACCGCAAGGAATGTAGTCGGGGCAAGCATCGGTATCGTTATCTTGAGGAATGTCTGCGATGTCGTGCATCCATCTATTGAAGCAGCCTCATACAGATCGTTGCTTATGCTCTTTATGCCGCCGATGAAGATGATCATATAGAAACCAGTTGAAGCCCAGTTCGATGCAAAGCTTATGACGAATGTGGCCAGATACGGATTGAGTGCCCATTCAAGCCTTGGTCCGCCCAGACTTGTTATGATGAAGTTCACAAGTCCGTATTCAGCGCTGAACATCCAGTTTATCGTGATACCTACAACCAGCGATGAGAGCAGAACCGGAATATATACAAGCGTCCTTGAAAAGCTTTTGCCTACGACGCGATCGCTGCACAGAAGGGCCGCTATCAGAAGCGGGATGATGACCTTAAAGGGCAGGGAAAAGAGCGTATATACGAATGTTCTGCCGAGCGCACCCCAGAAGTTGCTGTCTTGGAATAGGTCTATGTAGTTCTCAAGACCTATGAAGTTCATTGTCCTCCAGCCATCGAAATCCGTGAATGAGAATGCGATGCTGAGTGCAAGAGGAACCAGAAAGAAGATTGTGAAAAGAATTACGGAAGGGGCGACGAATCCCCAGAATGCAATCTTAAGCCGCCTGCTTCCTACTGTAGTTGACTTTCCCATGTGTATTCTCCAGAAATAGGATCATCCGGGATGCTCTCCCGGATGATGTAGAGCATTTTTTGATGAATCAATATGCCATTGGCCAGCCTGACTTCTCAGAAAGCGCTTCTGCAAAGTCCGTAAGAGCTTCTTCTGCGCTCATGTCGCCATTGACAGCCTGATGAAGAGCATCTCTGTACTCGTTATCGTAGTAGTTTCTCCAAGAGGAGCTTTCATCGATATTGAATGCTTCAGTTACATTTGCGACTTCAGCCTGCATTATCTGATAGTCCTCGACAACCTGTGGATCCTCAGGGCTGTAGGATACATTCTTGAGAGATGAAAGGCCCTTGTCCCTGTCAAGGAAGTACTGGAAGTTCTCAGGATTGCCATAGAACCACTGGATGAACTCGATTGCAAGCTCCTTGTTGCCTGCTTCTGCTGGAATTGCAAGACCTGCACCGCCAAGGATTGCCGATCTTCCCTCTGGTCCTACAGGAGATGGCATTACACCCCATTCAAAGCCATCTATGTTCTGATAGAAGGTGTTGTAGTTCCATGTTCCGGAGAAGTAGATGCCGACATCGCCATTCTGGAAATAATCTCCAGGATTATCTGTCGTACCGCCTGCCCAGATTGCCTTAGGCATCACAGAGTTGTTCCACTCAACGAACATGTCGAGGGCTGCAATCGCTTCAGGGCTGTTGATTGCGACAGAGAATGAGTCTCCGTTCTTCTCAACCATTGAGCCGCCGAACATGTACATGACATTGTCGT
>CALXLI010000012.1 GCA_944389155.1 uncultured Spirochaetaceae bacterium
TATGTATCCGCATATGATGCCATCGATTCTGTCGAGATCATCCAGGATGGAGCAGTGATTGCATCCCAGCATGATTTTCTGCCGTCTGGCAGGAATCAAGGCATGGTCAGCTTCATGTTCGGATGGGGAAAGAAGCACAAACCGGCTGAATGGAAGATAAAGATGAGCGTCAAGGGCGGGGCTATCAAAGCATCGTCACCGCGTCTTCGCGGTATTGATATGGTCGACCCACTCGATGTTCCTGAAGACGCTTCAAAGATGCTTCCTTCCTATTGCTTTGATGGTGAATCCGTAACCCTTCACGTTTTCACGAACGGCAATGCGACAGCTGTTACAGACAGTACGCAGGGCTTTGTCACGGAACTTGAGTGGAGCGATGGTGCAGAGATAGAGCTTTCAGTGGATGTTTCATGGGACGGCATGACGGCATCCAGGCGTTATAGCATTCCTGTAGAGAATCTTGAAGGGAAGGAGTTCACTGACTATGTTGCGGGCTTTGTCTCTCCTTCATTTGAAATCGGGCAGCTTCGGAACATCGGGACAACGCTTTCCCATATCCACACTGAAGTGAGGACAGAGAGCAGGGCACCTGTTTACCTGAGGTGCTATCAGAAGAATGGTGATAGCCTTTTCACATCACCTGTATCGTTTAGGAGGAATGATGGTTGATTTCGACAGACTTGATGATTTTGATGAGCTTTCCTGTGCACTCAGGCATGCTGAGGCCCAGACAAGGAAGGCGATAGATGACCTTGGGGATAAGTTCAAGCCCTCTGCGAGCGTTGGCAACTTCTATCCGAAGTCCGAGAACGACGAATGGACAAATGGCATGTGGACAGGAGAGATCAATATCATGTACGAGCTTACAGGAGATGATTTCTTCAGGAACAAAGCCCTTGAGCATGTTGATAGCTTCTACGACAGGATAATGAAGAAGATTGCAATACATAATCATGATATGGGCTTTCTCTATTCACCTTCATGCGTTGCGGCTTACAAGCTTTATGGCAGCGAGAAGGGAAGGGATGCTGCAATTGCCGCTTCGGATTATCTGATATCGCGCTTTCAGGAAAAAGGGGAATTCATCCAGGCTTGGGGGCCGATCGGGGCTCGTGACAACTATCGCCTGATAATAGACTGCCTGATGAATCTTCCACTCTTGTTCTGGGCAAGCGAGACAACAGGTGATGAAAAGTACAGAGCGGTAGCCCTTAAGCATTTCAATACAGCGATAGACTGCGTGCTCCGCCCTGATGATTCTACATATCATACCTATTACTTTGATCCAGATACCGGCAAGCCCCTGTATGGAGCGACACATCAGGGAAACAGGAATGATTCTGCATGGTCACGTGGTCAGGCCTGGGGAATATATGGCTCTGCGCTGATGTATAGGTATACACACTCTGAAAGAGCAAAGAGCGTATTTGAGCGCACGCTCAGCTTCTTCCTTGACCATCTGCCGCCTTCGATAATCCCATACTGGGATTTTGACTTCACGGATGGTTCTGATGAGCCAAGGGATTCATCTGCGCTTGCCGTCGCAATCTGCGGAATGTACGAGATGGCTGATATAGAGAACGACAGCGCTCTGAGAGCAAAAACTGGGAAACTCCTTGGAGCGCTTTACCGCGAATGCGCTGTAAAGGATCCTTCAGTATCTGATGGACAGCTTCTGCATGGTGTATACTGCAAGAAGAGCCCTACGAATGATGCCCGTGACAGAGGCGTTGATGAGTGCAATACCTGGGGTGATTACTTCTATGCAGAGGCGCTCAAACGCACAGTCACTCCTGGCTGGAAGGCTTATTGGTGACTCATAAGGCCATTGGAGAATCTTATAAGATTGCCAATGGCCTTTTACTGGTTTTGATCTCTTGCATGATTTCTGAAGCTCAGGCAATAAGGGCCTTATTCTTCCATATCAAGCGCAACGACAATCTTCTGAAGTATGCTGAGTGCCTTCTTCCTCAGTGCGGCATTCTTCTTCGGAAGGCTGTCTATCAGAGCAGAAAGTGCATAGGCGCTTTCCCTTGCAGCTCCTCCTATAGAGTCTATCGGGATTATCGAATAGCGCCCCTTCTTTTCCGTAAGGGCCAGGAATCCGAACTCCTTCTTTCCCATTGAAATCGGGATGAATATGCTGTCAAGGAGAGTGTTTATCTCGCTCAGCTGCTTATCATATACGCTGAACTTCCCATTTACCCTCTTCTTTGCAGGAAATCCTACAAGCGGTATTAGTGAGAGCTCCTTATCAATACGTGAGGCCTTTACCCTACGCTTAGAAATCTGATTGCCTATCTTTATATAGAACTTGAAATTATCTGACCGTGTTGATAGTAAGCGAACCTCCTTAAGCGGTACTATATATACTTTCTTGTTCCCAATGGTCTCGGCGTAGCGTTCTGTGTCCATGCTCTCCGCATAGTGGACTTTCTCCCTCTTGCCCTTGCTTCCGGATGCTCCTCTGAGGGCTGGTATGAGGCTTGGATCGACAGCGTTTATCCATTCTTTCCTAAGGGGTGAGACTGTGCGGGCATACATCTTTGTCGTCTGTACGATCTCTCCTGCGAGAATGAACTCAGGATTCTCCCTGAACCATGCAGAACCGGGATGGATCTGTATCTTGTTTGCTGTGAGCGAACGGTAGGAGAACCTGTCGATCTTCATGCAGATGTACTGCCTGAGGCCGGATGTAAGGCATAGGAAGTACTCTGCTATATTGTGTGTCTCTGAAATCGGCACTCCCATTTCCGAGACAATCTGGGCAAGCTGGTCCTTGATATTGAGTATTTCCTCCATTGCCTCAGAGTCAAGATAATGGCTCTTTGCATAGCTCTCTCGCTCTTTCTTCGTCGGTATGCCGTGGTACGCGTTATAGAGCTTGAGCATGGACATGAAGTCTCCGTATACCTTATCAGCCATGGCTTGGTGCGTATCCCTTGCCGCAAGCTCCTCTCCCGGTGGAAGTATGTACGGTGTCTTTGCCGATAGGAACGCAACAGCTGTGAGCACATCCGACATCACATCCGGGTAGTTCATGATTGCTTCAACGATAACCCTTGAAAGACGTGGCAGGAGCGGAAACTGTATCATCATCTCCCCGATTTTCGTAAGATGATGGTTCTTCTCTATCGCTCCTATGAGCATAAGCGTTTCCTCTGCTGACTGCAGTGCGCTTTTCTTCGGCTGTGTTATGAATGGGAAGGAATCAGTATTGTAGATCTCAAGCTCGCTCATCCTGAGCACGACCTCTGCAAGGTCTGAGTGCAGTATCTCCTCTTCTGAGTATTCCGGCCTGTTCTCGTAGTTTGACTGGCTGTACATCCTCCAGCACACTCCAGGGGCTGTCCTTCCTGCTCTTCCTTTCCTCTGATCCGCTGATGCCCTTGATATCGGCATCGGGAGGAGTGCGGATGTGAAGTTCTTCTGGTTGTAGATGTTGATCTTCGCCACTCCTGAGTCTATGACAGTCCTGATGCCATCTATGGTGAGGGATGTCTCTGCGATGTTCGTCGAAACGACAATCTTCATCTTTCCTTCGCTTGTTGGCGTGAATACCCTTTCCTGCTCTTCCTTCGAAAGCCTTCCATAAAGCGGGTATATCTCCAGGCTTTTCCTGAAAGGCGCCATATTCAGGAAGGATATGCAGTTCTTTATATCAATCTCTCCGGGAAGGAATATCAGGACATCTCCCTGCTTGTTCTCAAAGGCTTCCCATACACGCTGCAGTATCTTCTGATAGTAGTAATCCTCTGTATCCCGTGAGAGTATAGCGGGGTCATAATGGACTTCAACATCATATGGCCTGCTGTCTATCGATATTATCGGAGCTGAATCGAAGAACGCTGAGAATGACTTGGCATTGATCGTTGCGGAGCTGATTATGATCTTAAGATCCTTCCTTACCTCAGTGATTTCCTTCAGCAGCCCCCGTATGAAGTCGATGTTCAGGCTTCTCTCATGTGCCTCATCGACCATTATCACAGAGTAGCGGGATAGGGTTTTGTCAAGCTTCACTTCCTGCAGCAGTATACCGTCTGTCATGATCTTTATGCGCGTTTCCTTTGTCGAGGTGTCATTGAAACGCATCTTGTATGCACAGTATTGACCGGTGTCGCCAATCTGCTTCTTTATGAAGTCAGAGACAGATAGTGCTGCAATGCGCCTTGGCTGCGTTATGCCTATTATGCCGGTCCTGTCATAGCCCGCTTCCCTGAGGATAAGCGGGATCTGGGTCGTCTTTCCGGATCCCGTTGGGCTTTCGACGATGATCGTCTGGTTATGTTCCAGTGCATCCAGTATATCCTGACGGTGTCTGTATACAGGAAGCGAAGTGAAATCAGTCAACTTTCATGTCCTTTATCATTTCGGGGATACTTCCGTATTCCTTCGTTTCCCTTGTCCCAAGGTTCTTGAGCGTAAGGGAAGGGGAGAGGGTGAGCATGTACGGAATAGCCTTCATCTCTGCATAGCTGTATATGCGCTTCATCTTGGCATTGGGATTGAGGTAGATATCCGTGCGGATGCCGTTTTCCCTTAGCGCCTCCGCTGCCTTGATAGCGTTTTCGGTTTCTTCATCGCTGTGCACTATGAGAACATCAGCGGACGATGTGTTTGCAAGAAGCGGGCTTCCAAGCTCTTCAAGTCCTGCCATCAGCCTATCAAGTCCGATAGATGAGCCAACTCCAGGAAGCTCCTCCTTCGTATAAAGCGATGCGAGATTGTTATATCTTCCACCTGAACATACAGAACCGATAGAAGGGATCCTATCTAGGAATGTTTCATAAACAATACCAGTATAATAGTCTAGGCCTCTCGTGATTGACGGATCAAAGACGAATGAGGATTCTATGCCGCTGCACTTCAGCAGCCTGTATATATCATGCATCCTCTCAGAAGATTCGTTTTCCCCTCCGGAAAGCTCAGTCAGCTTTGAAAGTGTCTCTTCAAACGACGAGTTCTCTCCTGCTGTTATGTACTTGATCACAGCTTCGGCTTTACCCTCATCTCCTGTAATCTCCACGAGAAGAGTCCTCACTTCATCCTCGCCGATCTTCCTGAGCTTATCGACAGTGCGGAGGATATCAGTGCTTTTCTCATCAAGGCCCATGTTCTTAAGGAACGCGGAGAACATACCGCGATGCGAGATGTGGAATGTATAGTCCTCTATTCCAAGCGCGGAGAACGAGCGATGCATCATGGAGAGTATCTCATAGTCAGATTCAGCGTTGTCTGCTCCTACAAGGTCGAAGTCGCATTGCATGAACTCTCTGTATCGTCCTTTCTGCGGATTCTCACCCCTCCATACCTTGTTTATATGATAGCGCTTGAAAGGTATGCCGACCTCATCGTGATGGGCTGCGAGAAAGCGCGCGAACGGAACTGTGAGGTCAAAGCGCATCGCAACATCCCGTCCGCCATTGTCCTCAAAGCGGAATATCTGCTTATCGGTCTCCCCGCCGCCCTTGCCAAGGAGTATCTTCGTATACTCCAATACTGGAGTGTCTATCGGAACAAAGCCGTAGGATGAGAATACATCCTCAAGCTTTCTGATTATCCTTTTCTTTGGAATTTCATCTTTGGGCAGGCTGTCCCTGAACCCTTTCAGAACTACTGGTTCGATCATGGTTTGATGATAACGTAACTTTACAATGCGGTAAACTATCTTGCGTCCAAGTCGATTTCCTTATATTGTTGAATCGTGTTTGTACGATACAAGGACAATGGAAAAGGCCGGAGCGTGCCTGTTGCCAAGGTATATACGCTCAAGGAACATAATATACGCAACAGCCAGATAGACAAGGATGCGCTCTGGGCTATAAAGAGAATGCAGTCATCCGGAGCTGAGGCTTACATCGTGGGCGGCGCTGTCAGGGATATGATGCTTGGCCGCCGGCCAAAGGATTTCGATATAGCGACTTCTCTCTCCCCGCGGCAGGTGCAGAGGATGTTCTGGAACTCAAGGATAATAGGAAGGAGATTCCGCATAGTCCATCTTTTCTTCGGGAACAAGATCATCGAGGTCACTACATTCCGCTCCGATGAGGAGAACTTCGAGGATGGGCGCAACAACATGTATGGCAATGTGGAGCAGGATGCAAAACGCCGCGATTTCTCCATAAACAGCCTCTATTACAATCCTTCAAATGGGCAGCTCCTGGATTTCAATGATGCAATGGAAGATTTCAGGAAAAGGACGATCAGGTCGCTTATTCCCCTTTCTTATTCATTTTCAGAGGATCCTGTACGCATGATCCGTGCTCTTAAGTATCAGGCAACGACAGGATTCACGCTTTCCCGCGATGTCAGGCATGCGATAAAGAAGAATGCTGGGAATATCGAGACATGTTCCATCTCCCGTCTTACTGAAGAGGTGTCGAAGATACTCTCATCAGGGTATGCCGCTGCCATATTCCAGAATCTTCAGAAGTTCGGCCTTCTTATATATATCCTTCCCATACTCTCGATGTATCTTGAGTATCCTGCAGTCCAGGAGGCTCTTGACCTGATGGACAGCAGGGTGAAGGAGGGGATAGAAAGCGGGTCGCCAGCTCCGAAGGATGAGATAATCTACATGCTCCTCAAGCCTTTGATTGTGTTTGATAATCCTGAAGGAACATCTCCGGATGAGCTTTTCAGGGAAGGCTTCAGGCAGGCAAAGATCCTCATTTCCCCAATGACGCCTCCTAACTATGAGCTTGAGAAGGCCATAGACAGGCTCTTGGAGAGCATGGGCTATAAAAGAAGCCGCAACAGGAAATCCGCTGAGGCCAGGGTTCCCAGGAAGAAGCCTAATAACATGGGACGCAAAAGCGCTGCGAATGAAGAGCTCTCATCCGGGCCAAGGAAGTCAAGGAAGAAGAAAAAGAAGCTCAAGGAAATCCCAGCAGAGCCTCGGACTCTTGCAGAGGAGCATGATCTCTAGCCCCATTCCTCGATCTCAACTGATACGGAGTGCACCATTACGCCTCCGTATTTTTCTATGCATTCCGTTATGTATTCCTGCAGATCTGAGATTGTCGTGTTCATATAATGCCTGACAGGGAGCTGAAGCGTAACGGAAACGGAATATGAGGAGTCCGTGTTCTTCGTCCCCCTGACCTTCTTGACCTTCATCACAGGATCGTACTCACCGATTGCGTGCTTTACCATCTGCGTAAGCACAGCCTCTGACATCTCGTCCTTGTCAGGTCTTGAGAATTCAGGACGCACAATGGTTTTCTCATATGTCTGGTTCTTCTTGATAGGCCCTTTCCCGCCCATGAAGACCTTCATCGAGTCATATACGATCTGGGGAGCGGAACGTGTCACCTCTATAGATGGCACAGGTATGACATGCTTGCCCTCTGTGTACCTGATCCTCATCGCAGTCTCTATCTCATCCTGTGTCGCAATATCCTCGATGTGGATTATCTTCTCCGGCTGAGGCAGCTCCAGGCGCTTTGCGATCTTGTTCACCATCTTCTCGGATGTCCCGATGATGAGGATCTTCCTGTATCTTTCCTTGAGAAGTGCGCTCATTATCTGATTGCGGTGCTCTTCATCATCAAAGACCGCTGTCCGTACAGCCGCAAGGAAGTCCGAGTCCTGCTTTGCAGAGTGCCCTGCGAGTATCCTATTGCCTTTTATCAGAAGCCCATCATCTATAACCAGATCTATATGATACTTTGCCGCTACGAGCTTCGAATGATAGCTTTTGCCTGTCCCAGAGCGTCCGACGAGGGCGTAAACAGTCACTCCTTTGAGCTTTGAAAATGCGAACTGGAACAAACGATTCATATATAAATTATATTGCTTTGTACGCATCGGTGCAATTGCATCTTGGTTTTATGTGCGTCATGGTCTTTCATTCTTTATCATTTTCCAGCACTCAACGAGCTTCTGAAGCGAATAAGCTGCATTTGCAGGGGAGGTGGACGGCAGCTTCATTGCTTCGATGCCTGTGTCCTTATAGGCATACTTCCTGTATACCTCATCGCTTTTGTTCCCGTTTGTGAAGATGGCGCTTATCCTTGTCTTCTCGATAAGGCCCTTTATATCATTTGCCCTGGCATCCTCTATAGCGGCATCAGAAGAGCCTTTTATCCTGCATTCTGCTATGGAATCCCATAGTGCTATATGCTCTCTGTGCAGGAATTCCTTCTTCTCGTCGACTGTATTGAGCTTTGTATCGAACAGAGTTTCCATTATGCGCCAGAACCTGTTCTGAGGGTGAGCATAATAGAATCCGTCTTCCCTTGATCTAACGGATGGGAATGAACCGAGGATCAGTATTCTTGATTCTTCGTCGAAAACAGGAGGAAATGGATGCATTAAGAGTGGAGACATGTCCAGTATTCTCTTCCTATCTCCTTTTTAGCACAAGGCTTTTGCATCAATATTTGGAATCGCATGGTTGTTTAGTCGCAAAGTGTGCGGTAAAATCGAGAAGATATTCAATAGGAGAATTAGATGAAGTTTGCCACGTTCGGGCGGGGTGGAGTCCATCCTGATGACAGAAAAGGGCTTTCGAAGGATAAGAAGATAGAAAAGCTTCCATTTCCTGATGAGCTTATAGTTTCCATGTCTCAGCATCTTGGAGCTCCTGCAACGCCTTTGAAGAAGAAAGGTGACAGGGTAGAACGGGGGGAGGTTATCGGATCAGCCTCCTCTTATGTTTCATCCCCTGTACACAGCCCAGCAGACGGTGTGGTTGTCGATGTGCGCAAGGTCAGGGTTCCTTCCGGAGCAGTTGCTGATGCGCTTGTGATCAAATGCGACGAGACACAGTCTGATGGCTTTAAAGAGGAGTTTGACTGGAAGAAGGAGAGCCCGGAAAGCCTTCTTGAGACAGTCAAGTCGCTTGGAATCGTAGGAATGGGCGGTGCGACATTCCCGACGGCCGTGAAGCTTTCAATCCCGATGGGAAAGAAAGTGGATGCTCTCATCATAAACGGTGTTGAGTGTGAACCTTATCTCACTTCCGATTACCGTCTGATGATGGAAAGGCCAGAGGAGATACTTGAAGGAATCATGGCTGCTTCAAGGATCATCTCTACAAGCAATATAATAATCGGGATCGAGGCCAATAAGATGGACGCTGTAGAGCTCCTTTCCTCGCTTTCTGAGAAGAAGGGCTATCCTATAAAGGTCCAGCCTCTGAAGATGAAGTATCCTCAGGGCGATGAGAAGCAGCTTATAAAGGCGATACTGAACAGGGAAGTCCCTTCAGGCAAGCTCCCGCTTGATGTTGGCGCTGTCGTCTGCAACATCGGGACGACCTACGCTATCTATGAAGCTGTCAAGTTCCACAAGCCTCTTATAGAGCGCGTGTGCACTGTTTCCGGTGAGTCTGTCAATGAGCCTAAGAACGTATTTGCTCCGATAGGGACGAAGTTCTCGGATCTCATTGCATACGCAGGAGGCGCGAAGGATGATCTTGTGTCCTTGATCGCAGGTGGCCCTATGATGGGCTTTGCTGTTGCCGATCCCGATACTCCTATGGTGAAAGGCTCCGGTGGCGTCCTCATGCTGCCGAAGATGCTTGATGATGTGTCTTTCCCATGCGTCCTATGCGGGAAATGCGTAGAGCACTGCCCGATGGGGCTTATGCCTAACAGAATGTTCAGGAACATCAAATATGGCAACTATCAGGCGGCTATGGATCTTGGGCTGATGGACTGCAAGGAGTGCGGATGCTGTGCTTATACATGTCCTTCGCATCTTCCTCTTGTCCAGGGTTTCAAGCTAGGCAAGAAGCTTGGGAGGATGAAGAAATGATGAGAGTAAGCAGCAGCCCTCATATCCATGGAAGCCTAAGAACGGATAAGGCAATGCTCTTTGTCATTGCAGCGCTTCTTCCTTCTGCGCTTTGGGGTATATGGGCATTCGGCATCAGAGCACTGGCTGTGCTTCTGGTTTCAATAGCATCAGCTGTCGTTGTCGAGTATCTTCTGGGACTGGTTTCCAAGGAATTTACGATACGGGACTGGTCAGCTATCGTGACGGGGCTTCTGGTTGGAATGAACATGCCGCCTTCCGTCCCGCTCTTCATACCGGTGATAGCGTCAGCATTTGCAATCGCCGTTGTGAAATGGACATTCGGCGGACTTGGCTGCAACTGGATGAATCCAGCTCTTGCAGGCAGAGTCTTCGTATTCTTCTCGTTTTCATCTGAGATGAGCGCTTTCACGCTTCCTCGCGTGTTCGGCGTAAACGCTGTTGCGTCCGCGACTCCGCTATCTGCGATGAAGACAGCAGCAACTGCTGGAGGAATCGGAAGAAGCACTGAGCTTCTGACTCTCCCTGTTACTGATTTTGCCCTCTCGCTTGGTGATAAGCTCGGCATCTCTCCATATGCAGTGGATGCGTTCTTCGGAAATGTCGGGGGATGTATCGGTGAGGTTTCCTCGCTCCTTCTCCTCGTTGGAGGCATATTCCTTATCGCTACGCATATCATCACATGGCATATCCCAGTCTTCTACATCGGATCATTCGCTATCCTTTCATGGCTTTTCGGTGGAGTGCCATATGGCCTTGGTGTGTTCCATGGGGAGATCCTTCTGCCTATCTTCTCCGGCGGCCTGATGCTTGGAGCGTTCTTCATGGCAACTGACTGGGTTACGACACCTACGACAAGGAATGGACAGATAATCTTCGCAGTCGGATGCGGGTTCTTCACGTTCCTCATAAGGTACTTCGGATCGCTTCCGGAGGGTGTATCCCTTGCGATAATCCTCATGAACATAGTATCTCCGACAATCGAAAGATTCGTGAAGGTGAAGCCATTTGGCTATGTGAAGAGCAAGAAGGAGGCAAAGGCATGACAAAGTATCTCAGGACCGGCCTGATCCTCTTTGCTATCTGCGCAGTCTGCACAGCTCTGTGCGCGCTTGTGAACGAAGTCACAGCCCCTGCCATTGCTGTCAATGTCGAGAGTGAGAGGCTCGATGCGCTTGATGCTGTTTCCCACGGATATGAAATAGGCGAGCAGATGGAGGGCAGCGGCAATATAAGCTATGTCATTCCACTTTATGAGAACGGCAGCGTTGCCGGCTATATTGCCCAGATGCTCACATCTGGCTATGGCGGGGAGATGACGGTGATTGCTTCGTACAGCACAGATGGAACGGTGCTGGAAGCCCAGATGATGGCAAATTCCGAGACGCCTGGACTGGGGAAGAAGGCAGAAGAGGATTGGTATATGGATATGTTCCGTGGCCATGGCGCTGAAACCCCGATTCCTCTCTCCAAGTCCGAGCTTTCTTCAGAGGATGCAGCGGCTGTATCTGGTGCATCCATCACATTCGGAGGCGTGTCATCCGCTATTCATGAGGGCTCTGAATATGTCAAGAGCCTGGGAGGTTCGCTATGAGCCATATGAAAGAACTCACAAAGGGTCTTTTCAAGGAGAATCCTACATTCATAATAATGCTTGGAATGTGTCCGACGCTCGGTGTATCGACACAGGTATCGAATGCAATCGGAATGGGACTGAGCGTAATATTCGTCCTGACCTGCTCCAACGTGTTCATATCCCTGTGCCGCAGGATCATCCCTGATGCTGTCCGCATTCCATGCTACATCGTTATAATCGCGTCTTTCGTCACGATTGTCGAGATGGTGCTGCATGCATATGTCCCGGCTATATATGAAGCGCTTGGCGTGTATCTTCCGCTCATCGTAGTAAACTGCATAATCCTTGGACGTGCTGAGGCATTTGCGGGAAAGAATGGCGTGCTTGACAGTGCGCTGGACGGAATCGGGATGGGTATCGGATTCACCATGTCGCTTTCGCTCATAGCCCTGATAAGGGAAGTCATCGGATCCGGGACTATCACGCTGTTCCCGATCGGTTCATTCAGCGGGGTCATTACGCTTCCTGTGATATCTGATTCTCCTGTACGCGTGCTCACGCTTGCAGCAGGTGCTTTGCTTCTTATGGGATATCTCAAGGCATTCTTCCAGTGGAAGACTGCAAGGGGCAAGGAGGTGAAGGCATGAGTTATATCGGAATACTCATAACATATATCTTCATCCAGAACTTCATCCTCGTGCAGTTCATGGGACTCTGCCCGTTCATCGGTGTCTCCAAGAACAGCGAGAGCGCAATCGGAATGGGCGTTGCGGTAACGTTCGTAACAGCAATAGCCTCGGTTGTCTGCTGGGCTGTCTATGAGTTCCTGCTCGTGCCATTTGCCCTTGAGTATCTCAGGACAATCGCATTCATCCTTGTGATAGCATCGCTTGTACAGCTTGTTGAGATGGTGATAAGGAAGATGAGCCCCGGGCTTTACAAAGCTCTTGGAATCTACCTTCCTCTCATAACCACAAACTGCGCTGTCCTTGGTATCGCCATCATAAACGTAGACAACAGCTACAATCTTCTGGAAAGCTTCCTGGCTGGCCTTGCTGCTGGCCTTGGCTTCACGATGGCTATCATCCTCATGAGCAATATCCGCGAAAAGCTTGAGATGACACCTGTAAGGAAGGTCTTCCAGGGCGTTCCTATCGCATTCATCTCAGCAGGCCTCATGGCCTTGGCTTTCATGATGTTCGATAAGAGTCTTCTTACGAACCTTGGTCTTGTATAAGGAGGATGGTATGTCTGTATTGATTGCTTTTCTGATTGTCGGCATACTTGGTCTCCTTCTTGGACTTGGCCTTGCAATCGCTGACAGGAAATTCGCTGTAGAGAAGGATGAGAAGCTTGTAGCGCTTGAGGAGGCGATGCCTGGTGCAAACTGCGGTGGATGTGGCTTTGCTGGCTGCCAGGCATATGCTGAGGCTGTCTATAATGGAGAGGCTAAGCCTGGTTTATGTTCCCCCGGTGGCGATCAGCTTGCCAGGAAGATGGGGCAGATCCTTGGAATTGAAGTCGAGGACGTGGAGCGCAAGGTCGCTTTTGTGTTCTGCAGGGGAAACAGCGAGGTCACGAAGACCGATTACGAATACAAGGGCATGGCTGACTGCAACGCAGCTGCTCTTCTTCAAGGTGGCCCATCAGGATGCAAGGAAGGATGCCTGCATCTTGGTTCATGCATCTCTGTATGCCCTGCAGGGGCTATATCAAAGGATGCGAAAGGCAACATCTCCGTTGATAAGGAGAAATGCATCGCATGCGGCAAGTGTGTTGCGGTCTGTCCGAATCATGTGATAAAGCTCATACCATACAGCGCTCAGTACGTATGTGCCTGCAATAACCATGAAAATGGCGCAAAAACAAGAAAGACTTGCCAGGTCGGGTGCATAGGCTGTAAGATGTGCGAACTTAAGGTTGAATCATCGCCGTTCAAGGTGGAGTCTTTCTTAAGTGTGAATGATTATCATGCACCGCAGCAGAGTGCTGCCCAGGCTGCCGCGATATGTCCGCAGAAGTGCATTGTAGATAGGAGCTGATAATTTGAAACTAGCGCTTGGAATGTATACAGAGATGTCTCAATCCACGCCAGTGCCCGCATTCAAACGGGCATTGTCTCTCATATACCGTCCAGTGCTCTCTTATCTTTATAACAACCCAGGGGTGAAGATGTCTCTGTACCAGAGTGCGGCAATGATAAAGCACATCGACTCATCTTCTTCCCCTGAGGTGAATATGCTTATCGCCTCACTGTCGAAAAGAGGCGATCTGGATCTCATTACCGGATCCTATAGCCAGGCAATACTTGCCCTCAACCCAACAAAGGACAGAAGTCTTCAGATCGAGAAGATGACAACGCTTATCAGGCGTACATATGGAGTGAAGTCATCTTCATGCTTCTTCTACGGCCAGATCTGGTCTCCGACATACATCCATACGCTTAAAAGCCTTGGACTGTCATCTGTTGTCATTTCCGCATATAAGGCAACGACACGCGTGAGCGTGGAGCGTGAGTCATTCGTGATGAATGAGCTTGGGAAGAGGGTCAGGATAAATGTCCCATCTGATGACGCCGCTGCCCTTGTCTCGCGTTTTGCGCAGGGGCTGATAAGCTTCGCAGAGCTTCGTGGCGGACTTTACGATATAATCCATGGCAGTCCTGAGTGCTTCTTGTTCCTCAATATAGACCAGCTTCTTGAAGGAGCTGCAAGGGACGGAAGCGATGATAGGCTTTCAGAGCTTTTCATAGGTATCCTTGAGGAATGCGGAGACTCGACCGTCCCGCTCTGCTCTCTATCGGTGAAACGTCCAGGCTATCTTGATTCAGGCTGGTATGGCCGTGATGCATGGGCACGTGGGCTTCAGTCCTTCAACGATCTTTTCGTGAGGAACGAGAATTACCGTTATCTTCTCAACCGCTATCTCTCGATAACAGAGGTGCTTTCATCCTACAAGAAGGACAAGACTGTGAAGAGGGAGGCTGAAAGCGAGCTGTTCCACCTTTCGATGGGGCCGCTTTTCATCCATGATGCAGAGTGCACGCCGCTTCGCTATCAGGAGAGGAAGCTTTTCTGGAAAGCGATAATCGAAGCAGAGGAGAAGCTTTTCGAGGTCGATCCTGCAGCCCTTGCGCGGGAATATGATTTTGAGGAGTGCGGCAAACCATCGCAGATAGCGAGAAACAGGATGTATTCGGCTGTCATCTCCCCAAAGGGTGGCGCTCTTTCAGAGCTGTGCTATATGCCGCTCGCATTGAACGTGATGGATACAAGGACTCCGTTTGATAAGGAATTCCCGTATGTTCCGCTTGCCAAGTCATTTGCTGAGATAATCTCATACAGCGGCCGTACATTCGATATGTCAGACCGCATGTTCGATATCGATGTCGTTTCCAAGACGGGGTGCGAGTATCAGGCGATAGCGGGCGAGGATGGGGAGTTCTCCCTGATAAAGCATTTCAGGCTGCGTTCACAGACGCTTGTTTTCGAGGCAATCATAACAGCTGAATGCGAGATAGATGGAACCTATACGCTTCCTGTGTATCTTTCCCAGCCGGAGCTGTCGCTTGCATCGCTTGATCAGAGGCAGGCACTGCTTCTGGGATCGCTTGATGATTGCAAGACCGTGAGATATACTGACCAGGCTTCTGGACTGCAGCTTTCGCTTTCGTCAACTGAAGGCTTTTCGCTCAGGGAGGAAAGGTTCAGGCAGAGCCAGAATACATCTCTTGGAGTTGAGACATTCGAGCTCTATACTCGGCTGATGATCACATTCCCGCTCCTTCTTGAAAAAGGGGAGACCAAGATTGTCAGGCTCGTGTCTAGGGTATCAGACAATAGAAAGGATAAGGAGTAAGCCATGTTCATTGAAAACAGAGCAAAGTTTGAAGATATAAAAGAAGAAGCCTACACAGTTTGGAGGCGTCTTTGAACAGGCTGGCACTGAAGATAAGATAAAAGAACTTGAAGATAAGACAGCAGCCCCTGATTTCTGGTCAGACCCGGAAAAGGCAGAGAAGCTCTTCTCAGAGCTCAATGCGCTTAAGGACAGCTACTATCCATGGAAGGATATAATCGGTGAGATTGATGATCTCGGAGAGCTCATAGAGCTGTATTCAGCTGAGGATGATGAAAGCCTCAGAGCAGAGCTTGAGGGGCAGATAGATGCACTTGACAGGAAGTTCAGCCCGCTTCGGCTGAAGACTCTTCTCGACGGAAAGAACGACAGGAACAATGTCTATCTTTCAGTCCATTCAGGAGCTGGCGGAAACGAGGCCTCTGACTGGACTCAGATGCTCACGCGTATGTATACCAGATGGGCGGAGCGCCATGGCTTCAAGTGTGAGGTTCTGGATCTTCAGGAAGACGAGGGCGGAATAAAGAGCGTTTCGATGAAGATTTCCGGTGACTATGCTTTCGGCTATCTCAAGGGAGAGGCTGGAGTTCATCGCCTTGTCAGGATATCTCCATTTGATGCCGCAAAGCGCCGTCATACATCGTTTGCATCTGTCTATGCATCCCCTGAGGTTGACGATGATATTGAAATCGAACTGAAGCCGGAGGACTACAGGCTTGATACATACCGTGCAGGAGGCGCTGGTGGACAGCACGTCAATAAGACAGATAGTGCTGTACGTATAACGCACTATGCGACAGGTATTGTCGTTCAGTGCCAGAATGAGAGAAGCCAGTACATGAACAAGGATGTAGCGTTCAAGATGCTGCGCTCAAGGCTTTATGAATATTATCAGAAGAAGAGAGAGGAAGAGCATCAGAAGGACGCTATTGCCAAGAAGGATATCTCATGGGGCAATCAGATCAGGAGCTATGTCTTCCAGCCATATACCCTCGTGAAGGATCACCGCACGGGATGCCAGACTGGAAATATCTCAGCTGTCATGGATGGGGAGATAGATGAGTTTATTGAGAGTTATCTCCATTTTGCGAAGGAAGCTTAGCTTCGCCTTGCTTATGCTGCTCCTCACCATTCCTGCAGGAGCAGCGTCTTTCCGTACAGCTGTCATCTCAGATGACGAGAGAAGCACGCGCATCATACTCGATGCGCTTTCCGTTCTCTCCGGTCCTGTCACATCGCCAGGTTCCGTTGCAGCTTTTGAGGCGAAGACGGAGAGGACAAGGAATGCCGAAAGAGAAGCGGCAATCAATGACTATATAGTCCAGGAGAACTTCACTGCACTTGAGAATATGAGTACAGATGAGAGCGTCAGCGATGATGAGCTCATCCTTGAAGTTGTCTCTGTCGCGGTCTCTGATACTGAGAATGAGTACCTTATGAAAGGCGATGAGGAAGCGTTTTCGTATGTGATGCTTTCTAATAACCTCGATCTTCTGATTGTCTCCGATACGAAAGAAGATGGCATGCTCAGGGATACTTCGCTTTATGTGAACGGCCGTGAGGTATATTCATCTCTATATCTCCAAAGCGATGACGATGAGGAGTTCCGTTCAATACTCTCAGTGCTCCTGCCTTATATAAAGAGCCCTGAAACGATAATAGTCCCTGTCCAGATCCCTCCAGTCGTATCTTTGTCTGTAGATGGGAAGGCCGTTACTCCTATCCGTTCCGTGATAGCCCTTGAAAAAGGCGAGCATGACTTTGTATTCACATCTCCGCGTTTCGAGCGGCTGGAAGAGACTCTGTACGTGGACGAAAGCACCGTGCTATCGCCAGAGTTCACGCCGTTGTTCTCAGGCCCTGCCTTCATCTCATCCCTGCCGTATGATGCTTCGATTTATTATCAGGGGATGCCAGTTGAGAATCACGTCGTTCCTGAAGGGACTGTTCCATTCTCCATATCTGCCCGTCGCGCAGGCTTTGCTCCGTATTCAATGCAGTCAACAGAGATAACAGATACCATTTCGATATCGCTGCGTCCTGAATGGATGGGTGAGAATGATACTCTCAGCAGGGCAAAGGGACGCTTTTACAATAATCTTGTCGCAACGCTTGTATCGTTCGGTGCGCTTGTTGCGACCAATTCAATCTCTGGAATATATACGGATCTGGAGCTTGCCCCTGTTGCTGTTGCCTTTACCGGTATCAGCTTTGTACAATTGGTTGAGCTTCTGGACTCTATGTTCGATTATTTCCAGATAGCAAGAATGGGAGGATGAGGAATGTTCTTCAAGAAGTTCGGTGAGAAGATAAAGAGCCTTTTCGGAGGCAGGAAGATAGATGAAGCTTTCTTTGAAGAGCTTGAGGATACGCTTATCGAAGGCGATCTGGGCGCAAGGCTGACCGAGGAAATCTCTGATAAGCTCAGGGAGATAGCCAAAAAAGAGGGGCTTACAGAGGCCTCTGATCTTCAGAAGAGGATGAAGGATATCCTCTCTGGCTATATACAGTCATATGATGCAGAGCCGAAGAAGGGGGAGCTTACTGTCTTCATGATCCTTGGCGTAAACGGAGTCGGCAAGACAACCACCATAGCGAAGATGTCAAGGTTCTATACGAAGGAAGGCTACAAGGTGCTTCTCGCTGCTGGCGATACGTTCCGTGCCGCTGCCGTGGATCAGCTTGATATCCATGCAGAGCGTCTTGGCATGCGCATCGTAAAGCATCAGATGGGCTCAGATCCAGGAGCTGTCATCTATGATGCCATAACATCCGCAACCGCACAGGGAGATGACCTCATCCTTGCCGATACAGCAGGAAGGATGCATAACAAGGACAATCTCATGCGTGAGCTCAAGAAGATGGACAAGGTCATACAGGGGCGTGGCGTAAAGGCTGAGAACTATAGGAAATTCCTTGTGATCGATGCAACTACGGGACAGAACGGTGTATCCCAGGCTACGCTTTTCAATGAAGCTGTGAAGCTTGATGGTGTCATCCTGACAAAGTATGACTCAGCTGCAAAGGGAGGTGCGCTTGTGCAGATCGGCAAGCTCCTGTCGCTTCCCGTTGTCTTTGTATGTGTCGGTGAGGGCTATGATGATATCAGGCGCTTTGACAAGGACGAGTATCTGGATAGCCTTCTGGGGCTAGGGGAAAAATGAGAGCTTTCCTCTTCCTTCTCCTGCTTATTCCCGTACCTCTCTTCTCCGCTGTGTTCACATCCAATTCAATTGCCCAGGCACTTGAAGAGAAGGATGCTCTTGAAGGCACTGGCTATGAGCTGGAGACAAGCGATAGAGGCTATACGCTGTATCTTGATGGTGCTCCAATCGAGGAAAGGTCAGAAGACGATGGCGGGTACACCATAGTATCGGAAGACCGGGAAGAGCGAGTTGATACAGAGAATGGAAGAAGGACGAGGCGAATCGTTAAAGAAGGGGATAGCGAGACAATCTACACGTATTTCTACGATGGGGACCGTCTCTCTTCCGTTTCAATCTCGGCAGATGGGAGCCTTGAGAAGAGGATAATCTATCTTGATACAGCCTCCGGTACACCAGCAGCCCTTGCTGGGGATATCGAAGGATATATAACGCCAAGCTATTATATCTACACTCTCGATGGCACTGTCATAAAGGCGGAAGGCGAGAGCGGATGGACTCCTCCAGCCTCATATATGCTGCAGAGTGATGGAACCTGGCGTGAAAGCACTGTGGTCGATGGCCGTCCCGTTGAGAGGGTCTACTCACCGACAGGTCTCCTTCTCTCAACGGAAGGCAGCGGCGTGATGGAGGAGTTCAGGTACAGCAGCGATGGAGAGCTTCTTTCATCAATAGAGAGACGTGGCGGGAATACAGATGTCACGCGTTATGAAAACGGCAATGTGAAATCAATCTCCCACTACAGCGGTACAGAGCTTGCAAGCGTCCGCACATATCTTGATAGCGGCGATGTGGAGGAGATACGCTATGAGAACGGAAGCCCGCGAGCCAGGATTCTCTTTGACAGCGATGGACTGAGAATCAAGGAGGTTGAGAACCTCACATGATGCTCTCCCTTGCGCTCAGATATAGCTTCTCCAGGTCAAACAGGCATAGAAGAAGAGCTTTTCGCATAGTCCTTACGACTGCTTTGTCAACAGCTGTTCTCCTTACCGTTATTTCAATAATGAACTATCTTCAGGGCTCGAGGATTGAGAGAATCAGGGATGTAAGGTCATTCGATGCGGTTGTGGAAGGTGACAGGAGAGATGAGCTTTCCACCCGCTTCCCTTCAGCGTCAGTCTTTCTCTATGCGGAAGAAGATGCGCTCATAGGGGAAAGGGCCTATACGATACGCTTCATAGACAATGAGTACGATGGTGGCATTGAAGTGATCGGAGACGTCAGCGGCATGGTAGTTCCCTACTCATATCCTTCGTCAGAGGTGAGCGCCATGATGCTTGCAAGGGGACAGAGCGGAGCTGCTCTGCCAAGGGAGCAGCGCTTCAGCGTCACCGGCAGGTATTACAGTGCACTTGGCTATGAATTCGACAGTACCCATATGTTTCTTCCCCTTTCCCTGTATGTCGGTCAGGATATATTCACTGCGGTCAAAGGCATTGAAGACAGGGATGCGAAGGCGCTTGAACGTGATGGTTATGATATCATGACATGGAAGGAAAGCGAGGCAGGGCTTTATTCGGCGCTGATGATCGAGAAGACGATGATGTATCTTGTCCTCTCTCTTCTTTTCGTGGTCATACTTGTTTCCCTTGCCTCATCAATAAGGACATTCATGGCTGCCAAGAGAGGCGAGAGGGCGGAGCTTGAGATCCTAGGCCTCGGCCGATTCGAGATAAACCTGTCCTTCATCATGTCCTTTTTGATAATACTCCTCTCGGGGCTTTTGCTTGGAGCTGTCCTGTCCCTTGCACTGATGCCTGCTGCAGAGAGCTTTATGATGATGCTTGGCATGGATGCGGAGCTTTCATTCTCAGTTCCCACATTCCTTGTCCTTTCGTTCCTGCTTGTTTCCATTTCCACTCTATTGGCTGCCTCTGAGGAAAGGAAGGAAGAGAAGATGAGCATTATGGAGGTTCTTTTCGATGAGTGAGCTTCTTCGTCTTGATGATATATGGAAATCATACAGTACGCCGAGCGGCGGTGAGATCACGATACTGAAGGGGGTGGATCTTACGCTTTCCGAGGGGGAGATTGTCTCCATAGTCGGAAAGAGCGGATCCGGAAAGAGCACGCTTCTATCAATAGCCGAGCTTCTCATGCCTACTGACAGGGGTGAGATAAGCTACAGCGGACGCTCTGCTTCAGCTCTCTCTGAGCGTGAGGTGCAGAAGATGAGGGGTAAAGCGATGGGGTTTGTCTTCCAGTCATCCATCCTCCTTGAGGATTTCTCCGCGCTTGAGAATGTGGCTATGCCGCTTCTTATCCAGAAGGAAGATAGGAGGAAAGCCTTTATGGAAGCTGAGAGGCTTCTTGGACTTGTAGGGCTTGATGATCGCCGTGATTACAGGCCAAGGATGCTGTCCGGAGGAGAAAGACAGCGTGTTGCTATCGCAAGAGCCTTGGTATCATCACCGCTTGTCATATTTGCTGATGAGCCTACAGGATCGCTTGATGAGGAGAGCGCAAAGGATATCGAAAGCCTGATGTTCTCCGCTGTGCGCAAGGAGAGACGATGCCTTGTGGTTGTTACCCATGATGGTGAGTTCGCTTCCCATGCAGACAGGATGCTGACCCTCTCAGAAGGGAGGCTTGTAGATGGGAAGCTTTGAAAGGCTCTGGATCGGAAGAAAATGCGGCAAGGGGATGAGTGCCCGTTATGTCATGTCTTCATTCCTTCCCCTCATTGTCATCTTCCTGATAACATCGGCCCTTGTCTTCGCAACTGTTTTCATCAATTCGGTATCCAGGAGAATCGACAGGATGATAGAAGTCCTCGGATCAGGTTCGGTCTATGCATATGATGCCTTTGACCATTCGATCCTTCCCAGTGCAGCCGAGGTTTCTGCGGTTTCAGCTGCAGAAGCACTGATCTATGCGGAAAACGGGGAGAGAGCTGTTGCCGTCAAATGCGTTGACGAGAGCTATTTTTCAGGGGAGCGCGGCCGTGAGCTTGGTGTCAGCGGCTTTGATGCAGGGCTGAGGAATCCTGTTGTCATATCATCATCGCTTGCCTCATCTCTTTCATTGGAGGCAGGTGACAGGGCAACGCTTATGCTCTATGAAAGGGAGAAGGAGAGGGCAAGGCCAGTGCTTGTAACCGTTTCAGCCGTATTTGATTCCATCTATCCACAGCTTGATTCACGGCTTATCTATGCAGAGCTTTCCCTCATCGGAACAGCAGATGGCTTTGAGATACTCCTTCCTGAGGACTCTGATACCTCAGCTGTCCTTTCAATCCTTTCTGAGCATGGTGTTGCAGCTCTTACAGCAGAGATGCTTTACAGGAGCGAGTACTCAAACATAAGGGCATCGATCTCCGTGCTCTATGTGATATTTGCTCTCATTGCGGTCCTTGCCGCGTATTTTGCCTCAGATGCAGCTGAATACTTTGCAGCAAGGGACAGGAAGGACATCGCTGAGCTGATGCTGCTTGGTGCAGAGCGACGGGAAATAGAGAGGATCTATCTTTCAATCACTGCTGTCTTCGTTGAAGCTGCGCTTGTCCTTGGGGCTCTTTCGGGCATAGCTCTTTCCTATCTGTCTCCGGCCGTCATTGAATTCATAAGCCGGAATGAAGGGGCGTTCCTTGACTATTATGTGCGTTCGTTCTCTGTATCGATTCCATGGCTATCAATAGCGGTGATGCTGCTTCTCTCGCTCTTGGTCTCGCTCTTTTCGATATACATCGCCCTAAGACGCAGCACGGTTGCCAACATCATTTCCGCTTGCTAATATTCACAATGTGAATCTTGAAGCATTTTCATTAGGTACAAGCGGTATGATGCCGCTTCCTGGACGTTTTCTTACATCGCTTCTTGTCAGGCGTGAGGGTGACCTTTTCCTCTTTGATGCAGGAGAGGGTACCCAGGTATCCATGAAGATGCTCAATCTGAAATGGAAGAAGATATCAGCTATCTTCATATCGCATATGCACGCGGACCATGTCACAGGACTGCCTGGAATGCTGATGCTTTCATCCCAGGTTGACCGTACTGAGCCGCTTTATGTAATCGGGCCGCAGAAGCTTGGGGAGTATATAGATTCGTCCCGCCGTATCCTCGATATGTACATCAACTATGAAATCAGATTCATTCCCGTAGAGACGGGCATTGTGTACAGCGGAGATGGCTTTACAGTTCAGGCATATCCTCTGCAGCATACAAAGCCATGCTTTGGCTATAGCCTGGTTGAGGAGAGGCGGAAAGGGGAGTTCTTCCCAGATAAGGCAGAGGCTCTGGGAGTTCCAAAAGGAAAGCTCTGGGGAGCGCTTCAGCGCGGTGAGAGCGTTACGCTTGAGGATGGAAGGACTATAGATAGCAGCATGGTCATGGGTGAAAGCAGGGATGGCCGTAAATTGAGCTATGTGACAGACTCGCTGTATTTCCCGGAGATTGCTGATTATGTCCACGATTCAGATATCCTCTTCTGCGAAGGCATGTTCGAGAAGGCACTCAAGAGCAGCGCAAGGGAGAAGAAGCATATGACAGCTTATGAAGCTGCCATGATTGCCCGTGATAGCGGCAGCCGGAAGCTATGCCTGCAGCATTACTCTCCTCGCTACTCTGACAAAGAGCTGAAACTGCTTGAGAAGGAAGCAAAGGAGATCTTTCCGGATACTGTGCTTACGAAAGACCGGATGATATTCCAAGTACCTCTGAAGGATTGATCTGCCGATAATATAGGATCTGCCTTCTTTTGCTTGATATGATGCTTTCTACATAAAATAGGCAAGAAAGCTATCACCTTTCAAGGTGATGGATGAATTGCCGACAAATCTTCCCAATATGTATTCCAACACTATCCTGTAGTATGAGACAATCAGATATGGCAGGACAGAACGGGCTGAAGATGCTTGACAGACAATCCAAGAATGAACGGATTAGTGCGACTCTGAAAGAGACGAAGGCCCGTCACGCTCTTATGATTCCAGTTTCTGCTGAGCTTAAGCTGGACCTGAAGTGCCTAAAGTCAACGACCTTCAGGACAAGCCTGAAGGCTTGGACGTGAGCGTTTTGCCCATAGGCTCCGTCTCCGGTTTACCTGTGGCACCCCATCCATACGGCTGATTGACTGCAGCCTGCCC
>CALXLI010000013.1 GCA_944389155.1 uncultured Spirochaetaceae bacterium
ACTTTGCTTATGCGTATCTACTGAACGATATCAATCCGACTGATACCCTTGATACTGTCAGAAAGGTTGCAGGTCGTGTCCGTTCATTGGAATCCGTGGAAGAGGAATATGGGACAAGGATTCTTCATAATGCAGTCTGCTGTCATGATGGCTGCTATACAGGGGGTGTCGCTCAGTGTGGTGCAGCCTATAAGAAGAGTACTAATGACTGCATTGAGATTGTTCGATATCTCGTTTCTATTGGATTAAGATATGGCAAGGCCGGAAGAGATGATCTTGCTGATATGGGATATGATCTATACGACTCCTATAAGCTCGGTAATATCTTCAGAACAATGATGGAGGCTGGGTATTATACGACACTTGAGGATCTTCAAGCCTTTGTCGGGAACTTCATATCCAATGCTGAGAGCAATGATCACCTGACTCCGATTGATGATTCTCATAACCCATCGTATTTCCAGCGGCTTGATAAAATACGCTGTGAGCAGTTCGAAGAGATATCCCCATATCTTCCGGATGAGATATTCCTGCTTAGATACACAGATGGGGCAACGCTTCTTACAATGGCGGCTCGCAGACTTGAAAATCTTCCAAAGCTTTTCAAGCTTATCCTGAAGAGATCCCCGAATGTTGATGCTGTTGATGAGGATGGTTGTACGGCCCTTCACTATGTCGGTGATCTTGAGAAATGGGATGCCCTTATAGCTGCAGGAGCCAGCACTGACATAAAGGATAAAAAAGGTAGGATTCCTGCTATTGGCTTTGACAGGGATGAACTTCAGAAGCTTCTGGACAAGAAAGAGTATTCAGACTCCGACAGGGAATATGCTGAGAGGATGCTCTTCTCTGTGATTGATGACTGTTATCGGGCAGAAAATGTTTATGATAATGAAGATATCATCATGTCATTGCTGGATATCATCAAACCTACAGCAGTCAGGAAGTGGGATGGATATACGCCTTTGATGGCTATCATTGTTCAGCCAGGATATTTCCCTGAAATCTATGACAAGATGCTCAGTATCGGTATCGATATCAATGCGATGGATAACGGAGGAAATAATACGCTCTATGTTGCAGTGCTCTCCCCGGAATGTACTACTGCGAAGATCAGATACCTTATCAAGCATGGAGCCAATGGTGAAGGCCACAATTACAAGGGTTCCGTTGCGACTGTTGCGGCAGGACTTTTCCACATAGAATCTCCCGATTGGAATGCACTCTGGGAACTTTGTGATAAGAGTATATTCACTTATAAGAATGATGAAGCCAACTCACCGATAATGGTAGCTCTGTATTACCAGAATATGGATGCAGTAAGGTTCCTCTTCAACCACGATGCAGTCCCAGAGGATGAGATTGATGAAGTGGATGAAATGATAATGGGAATCCGGTCCAAGGCAATAAGAATAGAAGCTCTGGAATACTTTTCAGCTTATAAGTCCAGAAATGGCATCAAGGAGAATGGCAGTGGGAAAGCGGAATGATAACTTTACATACCAGAGTAATCTGATGGCAGCCCTGATGCTGATGCTCCGTCCACGTGGTGCAACAGTAAAGGAACTTATGGAGAACCTTGGAGTCGCAAGAAGCACTGTTTATGAATATATCGATGCCCTTACTCTTCTTGGCTATCCAATCGGAGAACCTGAGAGGAAGGGGAGAGAGATGGTATACAGAGCTGATTCGGATTCTATCCGTAGCCTTACTCCTTTGACAGGAGATACCGAACTTACGAAGGATGACAGGGAAACGCTGAACTTCCTAGAGAATATTACAGGAAGCTCGGCTCTCAGGATGATAATGACTCCTGTTCTCGATAAGCTCATCCGTCTTGCTCCTGAAGGAGGGATTTCATATAGAAAGGCTGACGGATCCGTAATGACTGCAATCATGGATGTGCCTCCAATTATGAAGAAGACATCCCCAAAGACTGCAGAGATAGCTTCTGCTCTGATTTCGGCCATAAGAGAGAGACAATGGATTGATATCGACTATTATTCTGCAAGCAAAGGTGAGCAGAAAAGAATGGAGAAACTCTTTCCTATAGTCAGTTTTATCCATAATGGAGGCCTTTATTTCTATGCTCAGACTGAGGATGATAAGCTTCTTACACTTGCAGTTGAACGAATCTCAGAGCTGAAGGTGATTATAGGAAACAAGCCGGTTCCTGAATACTCCAAGGGATATATCAAGGAACTTCTTGATGATCCTTTTGGCATTACGCTTACGGAGCCTAAACCGATAATGGTCAAGCTTTTCATCGATTCAGGACAAGCTTACTACTACAAGGAGCTGGATTGGCCTGATTCCGTTAATATCGAAACACTCGATAACGGAGATATCATCTTCACTGTCAGGACAAGAGGCCTCTGGGAACTTGAGCGATGGATTATGAAGAACAGTCCTGTAATCAAAGTGCTAGAACCTGAATCAGTTGTTACGGATGTAAAATGGATAATCAAAGAGGCGTATAGTCTTTATGAGTGGTTATAAAGGAGAAATACAATGAGAAAATTTATTATTTCTTTAGTAGCAGTGTCATGTATATTGTGTCCATGTTTTGCAGGAACAAGCATGGATAGTTCCAATATTAATGATTCAGAAATTAGCAAAATAACTTTTACAAATGAAATGGTATCAATCAATGGACTAGAGATATCGCCGTTGTCTTGGTTTGAGATTGAGGTTCAAGATTGTTTACTTGTTCGTTCTTCATATGAAGGTGACCTTTATATTGAATTATCTTCAGGTATTCATTCAGTTAATTTGATTTTTGAAGATGAGAATTTCAATGAATTTAAAATTGATCATGAAATTAATTTCCCTGCAGGGGAATATGATTTTTCATTACCAGCTTTTGTCTTCTATATGAATCTTCCAAACGAATCATATTTAATCACAAAATGATGCAATGATAGTCATGCGAGCTCAATTGCTCGTTTGACTATCGGAGTCCACTTCTCATAACTCAAAGCAGCG
>CALXLI010000014.1 GCA_944389155.1 uncultured Spirochaetaceae bacterium
CTGCATGACAAAGAGGGCAATACCTATAGCGATATCGCGACAATGAAATGGGGTTGCGGACGTATCCTTCCCCAGGGATTGAATGAATCAATCATCGCGATAAGGATAATCCAGGCGCTTGAGCTTCTGAAGGATGAACTTCCTGAAGGATATAAGCAGATGGTCCATGACTCGATGTTCGAGGAGTTCTATGAGGTGATAAAGCCCCAGGTGGATTCCGTTCATAACATAAGGGTCTGGAACCTGGCTGCCCTTGGTGCTTCAGCTCTCTTCTTCGGAGATGATGATATCCTGAAGTTCGTATTTGAGGGTGAGTACAATATACACAGACAGCTTTCAGAGGGAGTCACCCCTGATATGTTCTGGTATGAAGGATCTATTCATTACAATTTCTTCCTGCTTGAAGGGGTGATGACGTTCCTGGTCTTCTGCCATGTCTATGGCAAGGATTTCGGGGAGGATGAGAAGGTACTGTCCCAGATGCTTGAGAATGCGTATATGTATGCCTTCTCCAATGATAGATTCCCAGATCCAAATGATGGCTGGCCGGAATTGAATCTGAAGACGTACAGCTACATATATCATATGGGGGCAAAATGCTGGGGGAAGAGCAGCACGATAGGAAATATCGTGAAGCTCATAGAGACGGATGGCACAAAGCGTACATCGCTGCCACTTTCCGAGTCCTATTACAGCAAGAACGGACTTCCCCTTGAATGGCTTCTGTTCAACCCTGATTTCGATATGGAAAGCAGAACTCCTATCAGGAGAAGTTCTTATGATTATCCTGTTTCGAATTTTGCCATGCTTAGGTTAGGCAAGCTTGAAGCGTTCATCAAATATGGTCTGAATGGTCCAAGCCATGCTCATCCGGATATCATGAATATCGAGGTGGCATACGGCTCTGATATGATCAGCCGAGATCTCTCAAATGCGGGATATTATTCGAGAATGTGCATTGAATGGCACAGGATGACTGCAAGCCATAACACAGTTGTCGTAGGAGGGGAGAATATACCCTCTACAGAACCAGGCCATCCCATCGCGTTCTCTGCTGATTCCATAACGGTGGAGAACTGCGGTGTTTATCCAGGTGTGGATTATAAACGCAGCTTATCCATATCAGGAGATACTCTCATTGATGAATTCTCCGTATCCTCTGAGAACAATGAGGCCAAGGATTATTTCTTCCATCTTGAGGCAGGGTTTCAGCCTCGGTTGGAGGGCTTCTCAACAGAACCTTCATCATTGGGCTTCTCCGGGAATGGCTATGAGTTCTTCTCCGATGTGGATAAGGTCATCTGTCCTAACGGCGATGGTTCTGTTGTCACTGTCACTGCAACAGGGAGTGGGCGCTCGATTACATTGCATTTCCGTTTGGAAAGGGATATGGAACTGTTTATTGCGAAGTCGATGGATAATCCAGTCACACGCTACAGGACAGCGTTTGTTGTCCGTTCATTTGCAGCGAATCCGATATTCAATACGAGCATAACGATAGATTAGGAGGATATTGATGTCAGAGATAAAGAATTATTTCAAAGGCGAGGATGCTCCTGTACAGGATGCAGGAGAGGGGGTCACAAGGAAGGTCCTTGCCCATTCTGAGAATCTTATGGTCTGTGAGCTTCATTTCAAGAAAGGTGCTGTAGGAGCTCTGCATAGCCATCCGCATGAGCAGTGTTCCTATGTCATTTCCGGGAAGTTCGAGTATGACATCGGTGGAGAGAAGATGATTGTCGGTCCTGGCGACAGCACATATAAGCAGCCAGGGATAGTCCATGGAGCGGTGTGTCTTGAAGAGGGTGTTGTCCTCGATATCTTCACACCTGAGAGAAAGGATTTTTTGGTGTAAACCACCAGGAGGATATGATGGAAAAGATAGTATTGGTTACCGGTGCTACAGGAGGAATCGGATTTGCTGTAGCAAAGGCATTTGGACTGAAAGGCTACACTGTCCTGTATAACGGAATCGATGATGAGCAGGCTCAGAAGGCTGGAGAGGAGCTCACGAAGCTCGGTATCAAGTCGGAGTATTATCATTTTGATGTGACAAAAGAAGATGAGATTGTGGCAAATATCGCTAAGATTGCCGCTAAATACGATCATCTCGATGTTCTTGTCAACAATGCAGGAGGTCTTGGAGGCCGCTCAAGATTCGAGGGCATGACTACAGAGTTCTATCGCTTCGTCCTCGCCCTTAATCTTGACAGCGCCTTCTTCACGACAAGGGAGTGCATACCTCTGCTCAAGAAGGGCGATAAGCCATGCATCATCAACTATGCATCAAATGCTGCATGGAACGGCGGTGGTGCAGGAGCTGGTATCTACGGTACAAGCAAGGCCGCTATCGTTACGCTGACAAGAGCTCTGGCAAAGGATCTTGCTGAGTATGGCATTCGTGTAAATGCTGTAAGTCCTGGCACTATTGATACAGCTTTCCATGATGCAACAAGGAAGAATAACCCAGCACTCTTTGAGTCTTTCAAGAACAATATACTTCTCAAGAGGCTTGGCCAGCCTGAAGAGGTTGCCTCTGTAATAGAGTTCCTCTGCAGCGATGCCGCTTCATTCATTACAGGTGAAGTCGTTCAGATTAATGGAGGACAGGATTTCCTTTGATATATGAAGACAGGAAGTGCGATTCGTGATTTTACGAAAGGAAGCATTCCTAAGCAGATTGTTGCTTTCGCACTTCCTTTCATGTTTGCCAATACCCTGCAGATTCTCTATAGCACTGTTGACATGATCATAGTAGGACAGGCTATAGGGAGCGCTGGGATATCTGCAGTCTCAACGTCCAGCCATATAATGAATCTTCTCTCGATGTTCAGCCTTGGATTCTGCACTGGCGGACAGATTATAATATCTCAGCTTATCGGAGCTGGTAGACGTAAGGATGTGCGTTCTGCAATTTCTACTCTTACAGTCATAATTGCATGTTTCGCTGTCCTTATGATGTTCATCGGCCTTATATTCCATCGTCAGATACTTTCTATCCTGCAGACCCCTGATGAAGCATATGGAATGGCAAAGGATTATCTGATGATATGCTGCATTGGAATTGCATTTTCATTTGGGTACAACCTTCTCTCCGCTGTATTCCGAGGAATGGGGGATTCCTTTCATCCTTTTATATTCATAATGACTGCTGCGATTCTGAACTTGGTACTGGATATGCTCTTTGTTCTTGTGTTCAGATGGGGAGTTCCAGGAGCTGCTATAGCAACTGTCATAGGCCAGGCCGTCTCGTTTCTGCTTGCGCTTCTCTATATAGCAAAGCATCGGGAAGAACTTGGCTTTGGTGAAAAAGGCTGTTCGATTTTCAGTACGGATTTTGCTGCGTCTTTGGTAAAACTTGGCGTCCCATTTGCATTACAGAGCTGTGCGATAAATATCTCAACACTCTTTGTAAAT
>CALXLI010000015.1 GCA_944389155.1 uncultured Spirochaetaceae bacterium
CTGAAGCCTCTGGAGGGTGGTGTTGGAAGGCCTTGGTACATATCGCTTGTATCAACATCGGCTGTTGTATCGGAAGAGACTGCGAATGTGGAGTTGCGTATGACAACATTCCTTATAGGCATCTCCGGCAGTCCTACAGCCATTCCAGCAGAAGCCTTCGAATCATAACCATGGCAGTTCTCAATCGTTATTGTATGGATAACAGGGGTTGATTTATCAACCGGCTGCTTATCAAGGGAGAATAAGCGCTCATCATTCGTCCCGCACCTGTAATACATATTGATAACAAATGGACACAGGTTGCTGTGCATCGTTATATTCCTGAAGACAAGGTCGTGTATCAGACCGCCTCTGCTCCTTCTTGTCTTTATCCTTATACCTCTATCCGTGCCCTCAAACTCACAGCTATCTACTGTTATATCAGATATCTCAGCAGCAGTTTCCGAACCAATGACAGCACCGCCATGTGCGCTTTTCACCTTACATCCTTTTATAAGGATATCCTTTGCAGGAACATTATCCTTTATCCCATCCTCGCCAGAACCTGATTTGATTGCTATCCCATCATCTCCGACAAAGACATCTGTATCAAGGACAGAGACATGTGAACATGACTCGATATCAATACCATCTGTATTAGGAGCTTCATATGGATTGAATATCCTTACATTCCTTATCTCGATATTCTCTGAAAAGAGCGGATGGATGGTCCAGAAAGGAGAGTTCTGAACAGCAACACCTTCAATCCTTACATTGCGGCTATCCTTTATCTGTATCAATGGTGGACGGAGAAACTGGAATTCACGGCCACCGCCACCGCCTGGCTGATTCTTATAATCAGTATTGAGCGATGCGAACCTGAGCTCTATCTCGCTCTCAGGCTCTCTGTCCTTTCCTTTTTTCTTCAGGCATTCTTCCCACCAGGCAGAACCGCTGCCATCTATGGTACCTTCACCTTCTATCGTGACATCCTCTGCATTATCGATATAGATACAGGGATGCATGCACCAGCACCTAACGCCTTCCCATCGTGTGAATACGGGTGGATACAGAGCGAAATCAGGGATGAATTTCAGGACAGCGCCTTTTTCCAGGACAAGACGGGAATGTGAAGGGAATGCCAGAGGAGATGTTCGATATTCCCCTTCTTTAAGCACAACCTCGTCATTATCCCGAAGCGCATTCATGAGATCATCTGCAATATCCTCACAGCCAGGCATAATCGATAAAGCAACAGAATCAGCCATAATCCCTCCAATCTTTTTGACTTTGCCAAGACCTTAGCATATCCTTTTCTTATGCTAAGAATAGGATTCAGAGCCCATGACTTTGGCTCATTCGACACCGCAGACGCTCTTGGCAAGTGCGTTGCGGAAACCAAAAACCCTGCCCTTATCCAGCTTGCGCTGAATAAAGTCATTCCTTCAAGCCGCCCTTGGGAAGAGTGGGACGAGGAATATATCTCCTCAATCACACAGGACCTCAAAAAGCATGGAGTCTCAGTAGCGATTGTCGGATGCTACATCAATCCGATACATCCTGACGAAGCTGTCAGACGAAAGGAGATTGAACGCTTCCGCAAATCGCTATCCCTTGCTTCTGCCTTTGGCTGTCCTTATATAGGGACAGAGACAGGCACAGCAAATCCTTCAGGAGATTACTCCATCGCGACCTCCGATCCAGCCAATATCGAGATCTTCAAGGAGAGCCTTACCGAGATGCTCGACGAAGCTGAGAAGGACAACGCATATGTAGCAATCGAAGCTGTCAGCCGCAATCATTCGATATCAAGCCCGGAAAGGATGAGGAAAATCCTCGATACTTTCAAGACAGACAGGCTGAAGGTAATCTTCGACCCTGTCAACCTCATCCCATACACAGGCATACCGGAAGAAGACGGCGTACCTCTGCAAGTACCCAGCGAGGAGGCAGAACGCAGGTTTGTAAGAGAAATCCTTGACATATACGGCGATAGGATTGCTGCAATCCACTGCAAGGATTACTACCTGGATCCGAATACAGGACTCAAGGTCGGTGATATCCCAGCCCTCACCGGAATATTCCGATGGAAGGCCTTTGCAGAGGAGCTGCATGCAAGATCCATCGATGTGCCATGGCTTCTCGAAAACCACGATCCACGAACCTCGAAGCAAACAGCTGAGACCCTAGAGAAATTCTAAGGCCCGCAAGTCTGTCTTTAACGATTGTTTTTTGTACTTTTCCGCCTACAGAAGATAATGCTGGGAGAAGGATACCGGATGTCTGTTCTCATATAGGACTTTCTCAAGATAATCAGTATCCAGCTCCAATTCAGTAGAAAGGCGGACAAGAAGGCTTTCTCCTATCAGATTCTGCTCGCAGAAAAGGTATGAGAGAGCTTTCTCCGCTATATGGCTTGGAAGGATCGCATCCATGTATTTCTCACCTTCACTATCATTGCCATATCTGTAAAGAAGATTCTCATACAGCTTGGAACCCTTTGGATTCTCATGCAGTGCCTCAAGTTCCTTTACAAGAGGTTCTGTATTTCCCCTGTTTGCCTCCTCTCCGAGAGGCTTCAGCGTGAAGAATGTATACTCTTTTCCAGGAAGGAAGTGATGCGCATCGCACCTGGCTGCATAATTTGGCTCCAGATCGCTGTTCTTTATCCTGTCCCCTCCTACTGCGATAAGAGGATCGAAGTACAGAGCAGGACATTCCTTATCACCGACATTGTAATAGCGATACGTATAGAACGCAGGAGCCATACAGTCAGGATGCTCACAATAGGCTGTAAGCGGAATCACATCAGTCGCTATATCAAGCATAAGACGTGCAGTGGAATTGAAGAACTCCCTTCGGAAGTTGAGGATAAGCGTCGGAAAGACAAACATGCATCCTTTCTCTATCGAATAGTTCCTTGCGACATATGCAAGCCTCTCATCAAAGAAAGATGCTTCATCTATTATGTACGTTCCGACATCAGGATTATCCTTAAGCACTTCCTCAAATCCAAATGAATCATGAATCCGTGCAATATTGCTTCCGCACCTTATATACCCAGACCGATAGGCAAGCGCGTCATCCGGATATTCCGTAAACCTTGCGCTGTCGATATCAGAGCGGATGAAGAAGATCTTCCTCCTGTCAACATCCCCTGTACTTGTCAGAGCTCTGATCTTATCGCTTTTCTTGCGCGCAACAGCAGCATCACGCCAGACACGTGCAGCGAACTCTGTCTTTCCAGACCCCATAGGGCCAATCAGAAGGACACGGCGGCCTGGGGTCGTGAAATCAAAGTGTGTGAAAGTATCATGTACATCAAGAGTCGGGAATCCCAGGGATTTCAGGAAATCCGCACCGGGACTATGCTTTTCAATTGTCTGCATTCTGCTCTTCTACGATCCTTATGCCGCTGCTGGCTCCGATTCTCGTAGCACCCGCGTCTATCATTGCCTTTGCACTCTTGTAGTCCCTGATTCCCCCAGAGGCCTTTACCCCAAGCTTATCACCGACAACGCTTCTCATAAGGGCGACATCCTCTACGGTAGCTCCCCCTGTGGAAAAACCTGTACTTGTCTTCACGAAGTCAGCCTTGGCCTCCATAGCAAGCTCACAGGCCTTTCTCTTCTCTTCGTCTGTCAGAAGGCATGTCTCGATGATGACCTTCAGCGTCTTTCCAATGCATGCGCTTCTGACGCTTCTTATATCATCCAGAACCTCTTCGTACATACCTGACTTAAGGAAACCGACATTGATAACCATGTCTATCTCATCAGCGCCATTTGCTACAGCATTCCTGGTCTCATCTGCCTTGGACAGGCTATCCATAGCACCCAGCGGAAAACCTACAACAGTACAGACTTCAACTTCCGTATTGCTCAGAAGCTTAGCAGCAAGCTTTACCCAGCAGGAATTCACGCACACGCTTTTGAACCCATATTGATAAGCCTCCTTGCAGAGAGCTTCTATCTTCTCCTTCGTTGCATTTGCAGCAAGAGCTGTATGATCAATGTACTTTGCAATATTCATACCTTCCTCCAAGGGCTTATAATAGCTTTCCAAGGCGGGCATCTGCAACGCCCTCCCTGAAGGGATAGAGAACGTCTCCTTTTCCAAACCTATCTAGCATCCAGGCCATTGCAATCTCATCATCATTCAGATTCTCTGGATAATACGGGTTGATGAATACTGTCTTATCTCCAAGCGTTACATGGGAAAGCGCAAGAGAGCCGTTGCCAGTTGAAGAGTCCCTATGGAAAACAAAAGGAATGAATACAGGATAGCCGCTATCATCTACAGTGCTCAATCCGCACTCTGTGATTATTCCTGACGTACCTCTGACTTCAAAGCTTTTCCCGTAAAGATACGAATGGTACTGATTGGAAGAGAAATCATGGATGAAAAGAGAGGTGCCGAAACGCAGAAGACGTACTTTCCTCTCATATTCTTCAATACCACCCGAGACCATGCCGCCCCTTCCTCCTGTCTTCATCATCTTGGAAGGGAAGTCCATTGAACATGCTTCATCCGGCATCCTGCAGCCGAGAGAAAGGACTTTCCGCGCGATTGATGCACTATGATGGTTATGAAGTCCTGAAAGATAAAGCTGATCGATACCATCAATAAAGGGAATGGAATTCAGGAGTGATGCGAACTGCGGTGTATATTGATACTGTTCCATCACCATTCCTTTATATGTGCATAGCTCCTCAAGCTCTTCATCGCTGAGGGAAAGCAGGGATGTTTCGCTTATAATGCACTCTCCCCTCTCATTGAGACTCTGGACTGTATGGAAATAATCGTTCTTGCCAGATGCAACTATAACAGCATCATGTTCCATTGAAAGGGCTGTATTGATATCACAAGAGGAGAAGAAGCCTTCCATTTCAATCTCCTTCGCCCTCTCTTTTGAGTGTGTGTATACGGCCGTAATCTCCAATATGGAAGGAAGAGCCTTGGCTATCCTCAGAAAGAACCGAGCTCTCCAACCTGTACCAAACAGTACTGCTTTCATATGCCCTCCAAAGATTGTGCATGGAGATTGTATCATATGGACGAAAGGACAGGAATCCAGCCATCACCGGCAAGCCTAAGCCCAGTACGGTTCATATCTCCTTGCTTTTGTACCTGTACCCTCATCATGAGCTTGTGTGAAACCGGCAATCCATAGCTTCCAGGCAAATAACTGGCATAAGGTACAACGTACATTGATTGTCAAAGAACCATCAAACAAATTTCTGCTTGCAATATAAGCAGTTAGCTAATATTCCAGGGAAATCCATGGATTACAATCAAACAAATAAGGCAGAGAACAGGATGAATAATACCGAAAACCGGATAAACAGCTTGTTCCGCTATTCTCTCACGTGCTATAAGGAAATAATGCTTGAGAACTTTTTCAATGAATTCTTTTCCTGGATAATGCTTTTCGTTATCCTTCTGAATATATCGCAAAGGAAGATCCCGCATTCTGATAGTAAGAGGAAGGCTTCTCTCTTGATTGCCGTGGATTTTCTTGTTGTCTACGTCCTTGTGATCCTCTGCGCGACATTCTCTCTTCCATCCTGGACAGAATGGGGCTGCCTTGCGCTCGGCATTGCAATACCTGCAATCTTCCATAAGACATTCTGGCCTTTCAGGGTGCATTGCCGGAAATGCGGAAAGCGTCTTGATTTCAACAGCATGATAGGAGGCGACGACAATCTCTGCAAAGACTGCTATTACGAGAAGTATCCTGAGGAGAAGAAAGCTGAGGAAGAAAAGAACATGACACCACAGGAGAAACTCGAGAGATCCTTCCAGAATGCAGATAAGGTCGATGATATAGACTGGGACAGATGGGAACCGACCGAAACCTGCGTGCTTACATATGTTACAGATGGTGACAAGGTCCTCATGATCGAAAAGAAAAGAGGCCTAGGGCAGGGATACATCAATGCACCGGGCGGTCATATAGAGATTGAGGAGACCAAGATAGAAGCTGCAATCAGGGAAACGAAGGAAGAGACGGGCCTTGATGTTGGAGATCTTGAGGAGAGAGCTGTTCTCCGCTTTCAGTTCAAGGATGGACTGAGGATGCTTGGATACGTTTTCTTCACCACACAGTACTCTGGAACGATGATTGAGGAATGCGAAGAGACAAAGCCCTTCTGGACTGATATAAAAACTCTCGATTACTCTGCAATGTGGGAAGATGACAGGCTATGGCTCCCTCTTGCCCTTGAAGGTAAGAAAGTAGATGGATACTTCATCTTTGACGACCTTGCGATGATTGACAGCAAAGTAGTAGAGAGCGAGGAGATCGAGAACGAATACGGAAGAGAAGAGTGAAAGCATCATGGGTCTTTGGAATCTCTCAAGGACCCAGTTCCACAGCTGCCTCTCGGCAGAAGAAGGCAAGGCTCTTATAAAAGAAGGCTACAGAAAAGGAATAAGGCTCTTCGATGCAGCATATAGCTATGGGGACGCAGAAAGCATTCTTGCCGGAGCTATGAGGGATATAAGAAAGGATGATTGGGGCATCATATCAAAGGTAATGCCGCTTCCAAGTGCAAGACGGAAAGCAGAAACAACGCTCAAGAGGATAAGAAGGGACTATATTGATATCCTCCTGCTGCACTGGCCAAGCGAAGACGAAAGCCTCTTCTCCTCACTGCATCTTCTTGAAACCCTGAAAGCTGAGGGAAAGGCCCTCTCTATCGGTGTCAGCAACTTCCCCCTTCCGCTTCTCAGACAGGCAATTTCAGATTTTGATATCACATTCCACGAACGGCCGCTGTCACTGATCTGGACAAGGGACTGGCCTGAAGAACAGAAACTTGGCCTCAAAACACTTGCATACGCACCGCTGGGCATGGGACTGCTTTCAGGAAAATACAGAAGCATAGATGACATAAAGGACTCACGACGGAAGCTTTCCGCTCTCTCAACGCCCCTATTTGGCGAGCTCTTACGTGCTATTGGCTACAACGCCGCTATAGCCCTTTCCTGGGTGTATGCAGAGAAACCCTTCGGGGTTGTATCAGGATATTCATGCAAAGAAGAGCTTGGGATACTCGACAGAATCACAAGCCTTTCAGAGAATGAAAGAACAGAACTCAGAGATCTTGCTGATGCAATCACATCAGCAGAAAGCTCTGACAACATCTTTTCCCATAACTGGAGAGGCAATGCTTGTACTACTGGATAGAGCGGAAGCTGAGATTGAGGTAAAAAGATCAAGATTCATTGCCATTGCTATCCCGACGGATACAATGGACAAGGTAAAGGAAGCTGTAGATAGCGTAAGGGCACAGCATCCGGGTGCAAATCATGTCGTACACGCATCGGTAATCGGCAAAAGCGGAACCATGTACTCATCCTCCGATGACAGAGAGCCAAAGAATACAGCAGGCCGCCCAGCCCTTGAAGTCGTAAAAGGTTCAGGGATCACGAATATAACCATATGCATCGTCCGTTATTTCGGCGGAACCCTTCTTGGAACAGGAGGACTTGTAAAAGCATATGGAGATAGCGCAAAGGAAGTCCTGAAGATAGTGAAGACTGAAGAGCTTATAGAACGAGTCAGCTTCACAATGACAATTCCCTACACATCCTATACTTTGATAAAAAGGCTTTTCGAATCAACCCAAGCCACTGTCGACAGCGAGGACTTCTCAATGGAGATAAAGATCGCAGGGAAAGTCCCAGAAGCGAACATGACGCTTCTCAAAAACGGTGCTGATGATATAGGGCAAGGACGGATCGGCCTTATCTTCAATACCTAGAAAGCTTGTATTTCCTCTCACCATCAAAGACAGAGGCTTCCTTTTCCCCTTCCTTCCCATCTTCTTCCTTGGCAAGCCTTATGCCTATCGCTATAGCACGGGAGAGCGCCTCTTCTGAGACTTTGTCAGGAATATCATCACTGGTATGGGCAGCACCAGCATGTCCCGATGCCATGGATGTAAGTGTTGTTGCATCTATAGAAGAAAGCGCCGCAGAAGCAGCATCGCTCTCACCTGAAAGGAATCCAAGCTTGCCGGTTGCTGTCTTATAGCCCATAGCGGAAGCAATGGTGGAACAGCGCAAGGCAAGTGATGATGAGAGTGGGACAAAGCCATTCCCATCCATTGTAAGGAATGCAAGATCCTTCTCATCATAGATCCCGTCGAAGTTGAGATTCTCCGCATTGCCAAGGAGATACGCATTATCCCTATACCAAAGCTTGCTTCCTTCCCTTCCGCACTCCTCCCCATCGAATGAGACAAATACAAGGCGCGTCTTTCTCAGTCCACGGCCATTCTTCCTTTCATTTGCAAAATACGAGAGAAGGGTAACAACAACAGAGACACCTGAAAGATTATCCCCGGCTCCAGGAGAGTACCCTGAGTCATCTTTTCCCAAGGACATGAAGGAAAGAACAGTAAGGACTGCCGCAGCAAGCAGAAGTATGATTACAGGAATTGATGGAAGATTGAATGCCCAGAAAACACCCCTCATCAATTCATTCACAATAGAAATGACGGTCAGGATGAAAACACTGGCAAGAACCGATGGCTGCAGATATCTTGAGGATATGAAATCCAACGGCTTGCCATCAGTTTCCTTCTTCAGCGGAGCGGAGTCATGATGCGCTGAGAATATTATCGTGCGTTCAGCCTCCTCCTCGCTCTCTATGACAGCATGGACATTGGCAGCTTCATCGGTGGCCATGAAAGTCCTGAGCCATCCTCCGCTTTTCATCACCTCACCATAAAAAGCATAGAGATATAGAGCTATGGCAGCAAGCGATAGATACGGAAGGCCTATAAAGGCAAGGACTATTGATGCAAGAGTGAAGATATGCAGGAATATCTTCATCGACCTGCCGACAAAGGGGAATATCCTGCCAGTTGTAAGCGTAACATCATCTGTGTGCTTTCCCATCTCAGACGCAATGCGCCTTGCCGCCTGTCTTGATTGCTGCGACGCAGCTGGCCGTGGGCCTAATTCCTCTGCGAGGGCACAAAGCAAGGAGAAGGCCTCATCGGAAAGCCTTACCGATCTGGTTCCGTCTTCCGCAGCACGGACCTCCGGCTTGCCTTTCTTCCGAAGGTCTTCTATTTTCCCTTTTATACCATTGAAAAGACCTTTTATGCCCATGCCTTGAATATAGCAGAAAGAACGGAGAGCGTCTTCATACGCGAAGCGCTCTGATTGCATTGAGGACAGCTATAACCATGACACCGACATCAGCAAAGATCGCAAGCCACATATTAGCGATTCCAAGGGCTCCCAGAAGAAGGCATATTGCCTTCACACCGATTGCAAATACGATATTCTGATAGACTATCCTGAGGCATTTCCTTGATATCCTTATAGCAGAGACTATTTTCAGCGGATCATCATCCATAAGGACAACATCAGCAGCTTCTATGGCAGCATCAGAGCCCATGGCCCCCATCGCTATCCCGATATCTGCACGGCTCAGGACAGGAGCATCGTTGATTCCGTCCCCGACAAATGCAAGCTTTGCATTCTCGCTCTTGCCAGCCATGATCTCCTCAACCTTGGAAACCTTGTCCGCAGGAAGAAGGGAACTGTATACATCATCGATTCCAAGGGAAGAGGCCACAGCATCAGCCACACGCTCCGAATCCCCTGTAAGCATGACAGTCTTTTCCACCCCTTGCCTTTTCAGCTCCTGTATAGCTTCAGCTGAATGCGGCTTCACGATATCAGAGATGACAATATGCCCCGAATATTCTCCATTTACAGCAACATGGATTATCGTCCCGACAGAGTGACAAGGTATCGGGGTGAGACCTAAACGATGCATGAGCTTCTCGTTTCCGCAGGCAACGCTCACACCGTCCACATCAGCAATGACGCCATTGCCGCTGATCTCCTCGATATTAGACACACGGCTTCTGTCTATCTCCTTCCCGTATGCCCGTCTCAGGCTGCGGCTTATAGGATGGGAGGATGCGCTTTCTGCAGCTGCAGCATATTCAAGAAGGCGTTCATCCTCGATTGTGCTGTGATGTATGCCATTCACCTCAAATACACCCTGTGTAAGTGTTCCTGTCTTATCGAAGACAACGATTTTTGTCTTTGAAAGCGTTTCAAGATAGTTTGAGCCTTTGACAAGCACACCTTCATGGCTCGCGCCTCCGATTCCTGCAAAGAACGAAAGGGGAATGGAAATCACAAGCGCACATGGGCATGATATTACAAGGAACGTCAGCGCTCTATACACCCAGCTTTCCCATCCAGGGGCATTTCCTGCAAGCATATTGACAACAGGAGGAAGCAGGGCCAGAAGCAGAGCGCCTATGCATACAGCAGGTGTGTAGACACGGGCAAACTTCGATATGAAATCCTCGGATTTTGACTTTCTGGAACTTGCATTCTCAACAAGGTCAAGGATCTTTGAAACTGTTGACTCGCCGAATTCCTTCTCAGTCCTTACTCTAAGCACGCCTGTCATGTTAATAGAGCCGGAGATTATCTCATCCCCTTCTTTTATATCGCGAGGAAGGCTTTCTCCTGTAAGTGCGCTTGTATTGAGAGAGGAAGAGCCCTCAACGACAATTCCATCAATAGGGACTTTCTCCCCCGGCTGTATGACAATGACCGAACCGATAGGAACCTCATCCGGATCTACCTTCCGGATCCTCCCGCCTTCTTCGATATTTGCATAATCAGGACGTATATCCATCAGCTCTGTGATATTCTTCCGGCTTTTCCCGACTGCATAGCTCTGGAAGAACTCACCTATCTGATAGAAAAGCATTACTGCAATGGCTTCCGTATAGTCACCGCTTCCCTCATAGATAGCGAGAGCTATAGCCCCAA
>CALXLI010000016.1 GCA_944389155.1 uncultured Spirochaetaceae bacterium
AGGCAGATAGAATACAAGTGCCTCTGGTACGGGAAGACGCTCATCACAGCAGATAGGTTCTTTGCTTCGTCAAGGACATGTCATATCTGCGGCTGGCACAATGATGGACTCATGCTCCGTGACAGGGTGTGGGAGTGCCCCGTGTGCCATACCAGGCATGATCGGGACCGGAATTCGGCTCTCAATCTTGAATCCTTTGGCCTGAGTGCCCTAGCCGGGGACGCCGGCGAAGTGAAGCCTCCGGAGATGCCCTCTGTGGACGAAAGTAGGGTTTGCACCTGCATAAGAAGCATGGCATCCGTGAACGGGGAAAAGGACCATGGATGCTCCATGGAAGCCCCTAAGCTTGCTTAGGCGGTATTGTCACTCTACGAAAAAGCTGGGAAAGGAAAAGACATGATCCTCCTCCATGGAAATGGAGAGGACCACACAATATTCGAAGAAGCAGCAGATGTGCTCAGAAGCTGCTTCACGCTCTACGCTCTTGACACAAGAGGCCATGGCAGAAGCTCCGGAAGCGATAACCTACATTACATGACATTCGCCGATGACGTTAAGGCCTTCATAGATGCGCTTTCGCTTGACAAGCCTGTCATATTAGGATTCTCTGACTGGGCCATAACAGCGCTTATGCTATCATATTGCTGCCCAGACGCTGTGTCAGCAGTTGTGGCAGCAGGGGCAAATACAGAACCGGACGGACTGGAAGATGACGCTATATCTGAGATACAGGCAGAGTACAATGCGACGCACTCAGCGCTTTCAGCCCTGATGCTTACAGAGCCGCATATTACCGCAGACGAGCTTAAGAGGATAAGCGTACCGACTCTCGTCATAGCTGGAGAGCACGACATGATAAAACGCAGCGACACAGAATCCATTGCCTCTGCGATACCGTGTTCAAAACTCATCATGCTCCAAGGCGAGAACCACTCATCGTACATCCATCACTCTGACAAGATAGCAAGGATAGTGCTCAGGGAAAGGCCATTTCTAGGTATCCAAGCATAGAAGATGGCATGTCTTTATGATATCCTGCTCTCATGAGCGAAAGAGAAACGCTTGGTTCAAGAATTGGATTCATACTGCTTTCTGCAGGTTGCGCAATAGGGCTTGGGAATGTCTGGAGATTCCCATACATCACAGGACAATACGGCGGCGCCGCTTTTGTCATCGTATATCTCTTCTTCCTTGTGTTCGTTGGGCTGCCTGTACTGCTGATGGAGTTCTCAATAGGACGGAATTCAAGGATGAACATTTCAGGAGCGTTCAGAGCTCTTGAGCCCAAAAACACGAAATGGCATCTCTTCGGACCGGTTGCGATAATCGGCAACTACATCCTGATGATGTACTACACTGTCGTTACAGGCTGGCTTTTATTCTATTTCTTCTCAGCGGTGAAAGGTGATCTGAAAGGTCTTGACGCATCAAGCTCCTCACTTTTCTTCTCAGAGCTTACATCATCGCCTTCATACCAGATAATCTTCACCTACCTGGCGATAATCCTCGGCTTCCTCATCTGCATGAAGGGGCTTCAGAACGGTGTCGAAAAAGCTTCAAAGGTGATGATGGGGTCTCTTTTTGTCCTCATCGTCGTGCTTGCTGTGAACTCAATGCTTCTTCCAGGAGCATCTGAAGGCCTGCGTTTCTATCTTGTTCCGGACTTCTCCAGGATAAGGGAGAACGGCCTCTTCGAGGTGCTGTATGCAGCGATGGGCCAATCATTCTTCACCCTTGGCCTTGGTATCGGATCAATGGAGATATTCGGCTCATATATAGGCAAGGAACGCTCGCTTACAGGGGAAAGCGTCCGTGTGCTCTCACTCGATACATTCGTTGCTGTATTCTCAGGCCTTATAATCTTCCCTGCATCATTTGCTTTTGGCGTCAATCCCGACTCAGGGCCATCCTTGCTTTTCGTGACGCTTCCATCGGTTTTCTCGCAGATGCAGGCAGGATCGCTCTGGGGAGCCCTCTTCTTCCTCTTCATGTCATTTGCGGCAATGACAACGCTGATTGCGGTATTTGAGAATATTGTCGCTTATTGGATGGATAGCCGCAGCTGGTCGAGAAGAAAGGCATCGCTGGTGAATATGGTATTGATGCTCATATTGTCCCTGCCCTGCATATTGGGTTTCAATGTACTCTCATCAATCACTCCTTTCGGAGAAGGTTCAAATATACTGGACCTTGAGGACTTTCTTGTATCAAACACCATCACGCCAATTGGATCTGCGCTTATAGTCCTTTTCTGCACATCACGCTACGGATGGGGCTGGAATGCATTCATAAACGAAGCCGATGCAGGAGAAGGGCTGAAATATCCCAGGAAACTCAGGATATATACAGCATACATCCTCCCGCTTCTCATCATCGTCATATTCCTGAAAGGCTATTGGGATAAGTTCATCTGATCAGCGGAGCTTATCCATCAGGATTTCCATCTCCCTCTTCTCAAGTCCGCTTTCCCTTCCTTCAAGCATTGCCTTGACAGCTTCCTTTTCCCGGCCAGAGAGCGTGACGCTTGAGACTTTATGGTTCTCAAAGGCCTCTACAGCTATTGGACAGACATTCCTTATTATCTCAAGGATTGTCTCAGCGTAGCATCTGATCTCATATTGTGCATGGCCATCCAGGCGGAGCTTGAGGAAATGGAAGAGATTGTGCAGATCCATCTGCCAATAGAACTCAGTATAAAGAGAGAGGGGAAGATCGATGCGCGCAATCTCGCGGGCAATCCCCATATCAAGAAGCTCATGGTAGGTCTCAAAGATCTTCTTATGATCTTCCTTGAGCATCGAGATGACACGTTCAGCTGTCTCATCATCAACGGCCTCATCCTTCCTTCCCTGCTTGTTATCCTCGCTCTGGAGCGCTATATGTGCCTTGTCCGGGATATAGCACTCATCCTTCATCACGGAATAACGGCCAGAGATCTCATTCATACGGGCAGTTCTGTGCCTAACCCACTGTCTGGCAACGAAAATAGGCATCTTCAGATGAAATGTGAACACCACCTGCTCGAAAGGAGATGTATGGTCATTTCTCAATAGATAGTTTATAAGTCCCTTATCCTGCCTATATGTCTTTGTCCCTGAGCCATAGCTGACACGTGCAGACTGCACTATGCGGCTGTCAGAACCCATGTAGTCGACAAGACGGACAAAGCCATGATCCAATACAGGGTATTCCTTTTCCAGGATCTCCTCTGCTTTCTCGGTATGATCGTGCATATTTCCTCCTAAAGATATCCCATGCGGGAAAGTGAAAGCGCAACAGCAGCTACAGAAGCTGTCTCTGTGCGGAGTATGCGGCTTCCCATTATAGTCGGCGTATAGCCAGAAGAGATGAATAGCTTCCGTTCCCTATCTGACCAGCCACGTTCCGGGCCGATCGCGAGCGTTACGCTTCTCCCGGAAAGATCCATCCCTGATAATGGCACGGCTCCTATTGAATTATCAAGGAGGAGGGATATGCTTGAATCAGAGATCTCTATAGCCTGCTCTGCGCTATCGGCAAGGATAGTTTCGGGAACCCCTGTCCGGCCTGCCTGCATAGCACCATCGATGAGGATCTTCCTATACTCGCCATCTCTATAAAGAGAGGCACTCAGATAGCTCTTCTCTCCTAGATCCGAGACTGGAAGTATTATCCTGGAAACACCGAGAGATACACTTTCCCTGAGTATGCGGCGCATGCAGATCGGACGTACCTGGGCACAGAGGAGCGTCACCGGATAGAGAGCTGAGCTGTCATTATCCAAAGCAAAGCTCAGATATAGCCCATCGCTGTCGATGCTGTCGATCGTCACACGGCCTGAAAGGGAATTCACGATCCCTCCAAGGAAGCTGTCTCCTTCCTTCAGATGCAGTACTTTCAGTATATGCCTGGCCCTCTCATCTGAAATAGGAAGGAATCTTTCCTCTTTCTCAAACAGTATGATATTCAAAGCTCAGCCCTTCCATAAAGCTCAGAATAATAGCGGAGAGTATCTATAGCGGGAGTTTCAAGATCCTCCTTCCTCATCTTCCATGACCAGTTCGATGTGCCACAGGTAGATGGGACATTCATCCTGGCCTCAGCACCAAGGGAAAGCACATCCTGCATCGGGAATATGACCCACATGGAGCGTGATGCCATCAATGCCCTTATAAGCTTCCAGACGACCTCATCATCTGAGCACTCAAGATAGCGTCTTACATAATCGCGCATTCCATCATCAAGCTCACTGTACCATCCACGTGTCGTATTGTTGTCATGCGTTCCTGTATATGCAACGGAAAGAGCCTGGCAGTTGTGTGGAAGATAAGGATTGCCCGTCTGCCACTTGCCGTTATCGAAGGCGAATGCAAAATGAGCTATCTTCATTCCTGGGAATCCATTGTCATCCCTGAGCTTCTCAACCTCCGGAGTGATCACCCCGAGATCTTCAGCAATGATCGGGAGATCAGTTCCAAGCGCTTTCCTGACGGCATCAAAGAGCTCCTGCCCCGGGCTTTTTACCCATTTGCCATTCATTGCCGTATCCTCACCCTTCGGAACGGTCCAGCACGCTTCAAACCCCCTGAAATGATCTACGCGGACTATATCGAAAAGCCTGAGGTTTTCCCGGAATCTCCTTATCCACCAGTCAAAGCCGCTCTTAACATGCTCAGACCAGCGATAAAGAGGATTGCCCCAAAGCTGTCCCGTTGCGGAGAAAGCATCTGGCGGAACTCCGGAAGAGGCTTCCTGCTGTCCATCTTCATCGATAAGCAGGAGCCTGCGTTCACTCCATGCATCTGATGAGTCAGGCGCTACGAATATCGGGATATCGCCGATGATCTTTATTCCCTTCCCGTTTGCGTATGCCTTGAGCTTCATATACTGCTTTCTGAAGAAGTACTGAAGGACCTTATATATCTCAATCTCATCTTTCAGCTCTTCCCTTTTCCCAGAAAGCGCGCTTTCATCCCTGTTTCTCAGCTTTTCAGGCCATTCCGAGAACCACCTTGAGTCACCGACTTCATCTGTGATTGCCTGGAAAAGGGCATAATCATCAAGCCACCAAGCTTCTTCTTTCTTAAAGCTTTCATAGCTTTTCCTATCAGCTCCTTTTGAAGAAAGGAATGTCACGGCAGCTTTTCTCAGAAGCGGCATCTTCAGCTTCTTCGCTTCTCCGTAATCAACACGTTCGCTTGAGCTTGCCCGGACAAGCACATCCGAAATATCCAGATATCCATCAATGTACAGTGAACGTGGGGATATCATGATCTCATTGCCGGCAAATGCAGAGCGTGCAGCATATGGACTGTCGCCATAGCCAGTCGGTCCGAGCGGCAGCATCTGCCAAAGCGTGACCTTGCCTTTTTCAAGAAGATCAACAAAACTGAATGCACTCTCCCCTAAGTCCCCTACACCATAATCAGAGGGAAGAGATGTAATATGAAGCAAAATGCCTGTTTTCCTTGTCTTATCCATACCGTCAATTATAAACGTTGGGGGCTGTTTTTCTATCAGGAAAAGAATTTTTTAAGCGCTTCTGAACGTTCTTTCACAGCTTTCCTGGCAATGGGGGAATGGGATATGAAATCAAAACCATGGCAAACGCCCCCGATATCATTAAGGACAACGTGGCATCCAGCCTCTTCCAATCGTCTGGCATAGAGCTGTCCTTCATCCCTCAGCGAGTCATATTGCCCTATCTCGATATAAGAGGGCGGCAAAGATGACAGATCCGAGGCAGAGAATGGAGAGAGAAGATAATGAGGCAGTCCTTCGTCCCCATTTTTCTGATATATCTCCCACATCCGGCTGCTGAGTCTGGAAGACCAGACAGGGGAATCAGTCATCGTGATGGCAGAATCAGTTGACAGTGATCGATCAAGCACCGGATATATAAACAGCTGAGTCCTGAGCTTTATCCCATTATCCCTAGCCCATAATGCAAGCGAAGCCGCAAGGCAGCCTCCTGCGCTATCACCACCGACAGCAATCCGCGATGCATCTATCCCAAGCTCTTCTGCATTCTCAAGCATGAAACGGAGAGCAGCTATGCAATCCTTGAGCGGGCGCGGAAACGGATTGGAATCAGATGTCCTGTACTGTAGAGAAACAACGATGCAGCCTGCATTCTCTGCATATTCTCTCATGTTCCTGTATTGATACGGCGCTGTCTCAAAGAAGAAACCACCACCATGGAAGTACAGCAGGCATGGAAGCTTTCCATCACTTCTGGGTCTATATATCACAAGCCTGAGAGTATAGCCATCATCTGCCCTGAATGAACAGATGATACGATCTTGTCCAGGAAGTGGAGAAGGCACCGGAAGCGAACGAAGGAAACGATTGCTGATACGTATGAATGGAAGGTTGACCAGAACAGGGCTGACAGATATCAAAGCCAATGCCCTGATTCCCTTTGCAAGAGGATATTTCCGCATGCGGTGAATGGAATACATCAACAGCAATAGCAATAGAAGGATAACAGCAGCATATCTCATCACGCTGCAATTATATGTGCTTTCCCAATAAAAGTCGGCAAGAAGCAGGAGACATCTTCAGTATGCAAAATAATTGATTGCTTGAATTCTGCACATATTCTGTGCAGTACTTAGCATGCCTTTATTTTTGTTCATTGCGAATTCAGGCAATGTGATTCATTTTCTTATCAGAAACTTACGGAGGATGAAATGAAAAAGTGCATTGCATTGCTTATTTCAGTTTTGATGGCACTTTCAGTGCTTCCAGCAGCAAGCGTTGATACGCAGGCTGATTGGAATATGGCATCACAGATCGTTCAGGATATCGAGAGGCCGCAGATTCCTGATGACTACTCGGTCAATATCAAGGATATGGGAGCAAAGGGAGACGGTACATCAGATGATCTTCCCATACTCCAGCAGGCCATTGATGAGACTTCAGAGCGTGGAGGCGGACGTGTCATCGTTCCAGAAGGCACTTACTATCTCGCAGGACCTGTAAACCTCAAGAGCTATGTGGATCTTCACCTCGAGGAAGGCTCAAGGCTTCTTTTCAGCCCGAATCCAGAGGATTATCCTGTTGTGCATTCAAGATGGGAAGGCACTGAGCTGATGAACTATTCAGCTTTCGTATATGCTTATCAGCAGCATGATATAGCAATAACAGGCAAGGGTGTGATCGATGGCAATGCTGAGAGCGTTTTCCATTCATACACAGAGCTTCAGAAGCCGGATCAGAATCTTCTGAGGGACTATGGCTTCAACGGAGTGCCTGTTGAGGACAGAGTATTCGGACCAGGGCATTATCTAAGGCCATCTGCTGTGCAGATCAACTACTGCCAGCGTGTTCTCCTTCAGGATTACACAGTAACAAATTCACCGTTCTGGGTTAACCATCTCAACTGCTCTGACCATGTACAGGTTGATGGCATCAACGTCGATTCAATGTTCGCAAACAATGATGGCGTAGATGTTGAATCCTCTACATACGTGGTTGTTGAGAACTGCACATTCCATACAGGCGATGATTCTGTTGTCGTAAAGAGCGGCAGAGACTATGATGGACGCAGAGTCGGCAGACCTTCAAAGTACGTTGTCGTAAGGAACAATGACATGGGCGGAGAGGACGGAATCGCACTTGGAAGCGAGATGTCCGGCGGTATCGAATGGGTATTCTTCGAGAACAACATAATGAGAGATGGAGTATCTGCAGTACGTTTCAAGGCTAACCTTGACCGTGGTGCAACATGCAGCCATATAAGGGTAAGGAACATGCAGATCGCGAACTTCGAGAACTTCATCTGGTTCCAGCTCAATTACCCAGGAGAGCTTGGCGGCAACTTCCCAACCATCTACTCCGATCTCGTTTTCGAGGATATAACAGTGGAAAGCATCTCTGGAAATCTCTTTGATGCACATGCACCGAAGGGCTATCCTCTCCAGGGCGTGACACTGCAGAATGTCACAATCAAGAATGCAGCAAACAACAATCTCACCCTTGAGAATGTAAAGGATCTCGTTCTTGATAATCTTGTCGTAGGCGATCAGACAATGAACGGCCACATCTCCTCTATCTGAGTGGCTGCATCCATGCAGGGCGGGCAAAACCGCCCTGTTTTGCTTTATGGCATCTCCCTTGTTCTCTTCCAAGATGCCCCAAGTCTCCCTATAATGTCAGTATGATACGGTTGACTCCAAAGAAACCACATGGAACAGTTACGGTCCCAGCTTCGAAAAGCCAGACTATAAGAGCTTTCCTGATAGCAGCTTTCTCAAAGGAAAAAAGCATAATACGCCATCCACTGCTCTCAGCGGACACTCTATCTGCGATAAATGCAGTAAAGGCAATGGGAGCGGAAATAACATTCAGCGATGATAACGAAACAGCGCATGTAGATGCTACGGCAATAGATGTGAATACTCCGCTTACGATAGATGCGGGAAACAGCGGTACGACAGAGTACCTTCTTCTGCCAATGGCCGCTTCCCTTGGCGTTGATGTGACGATAACAGGCGACAGACAGCTCTGCTCACGTCCTGTCGGGCCACTTGCAGGCGCGCTGGCGGATCTTGGCGTTGAAGTACATGATATGGGTGGGAAGCCCCCTATCACGATAAAAGGACCGATAAAAGGCGGCAGCACGGTAATCGAGTGCAGATCAAGCCAATATCTTTCAGGACTTCTCCTAGGTGCTGCTCTAGGAGAAGGTGACAGCAGGATTGATTGTTCGCTCCTCTATGAGAAGCCATATGTGACGCTTACCCTTGGCTGGCTGCAAAAGCAAGGCATTGAATTCACCATAAGCGATGACTATGAGAGCGCATATGTGCCTGGTGGTCAGAAGTATCACGGATTTGATGAGTATATCGCAGGAGATTGGTCATCAGCATCATTTTTCCTTGCGATGGCGGCAATGGGAGGAACAGAGATAACCGTAAAAGGCCTTGATAAAGATGATCCCCAAGGTGATAAAGCCATACTTTCCATACTCGAAGAGATGGGAGCGACGATAGCATGGAATGGAAATTCTGTGACTGTATCCGGTCCCGAGAAGCTTCATGGAGGAGTTTTCGATCTTAACGCTATCCCCGATACCCTTCCTATTCTCGCAGTCACGGCCGCTGCAGCTGTCGGAGATACAAAGCTTACCAATGTCCCGCAGGCAAGGATAAAGGAAACAGACAGGATCTCCTGCATGAGGGAGAATCTGGAAGCACTCGGAGTATGCTGCGAAGAAGAGGAAGATGGAATCATCATACACGGAAACGGCAAGGTCAAAGGCGGTGCGGTGAAAGGCTTTGGAGACCATAGGATCATAATGGCACTGGCTTCTTTGTCAGCCGCAGCTGATGAGGATATCATAATAGATGATGAGAAGGCAGCGGAAGTTACGTTCCCATCGTTCTTCTCGCTTTTGGAGAGTATAAGAAAATGAAGATATATGATCTGCGTTCAGATACGTTCACAAAGCCGACAGAGGCTATGAGAAAAGCTATGTATGAAGCTGAAGTCGGTGACGATGTATATGGAGAAGATCCGACTGTAAACAAGCTTCAGAGAATGGCAGAGGAGATCACAGGAAAGGAAAAGGCGCTGCTGATCTCATCAGGATGCATGGGCAATCTCATCCCCATGATGATAAAAGGCGGGAGAGGCAAGGAGATACTCACCTCCTCCTTCTCACATATCGTGAACCATGAAATCGGTGCTCTTGCTTCACTTTCCGGGACGCTCCCGGTCCTCGTTCCTTCAGACAAAGGCATAATGAAGGCAGAGGACGTTGAAGCATCGATACATGGCTACTCATATGATATGTCAGAAACCGCCATGATTGAGACAGAGAACACCACATCCGGCATCGTTTATCCAGTAGAAGAGCTGAAGAAGATAAAGAAGGTATCTGAGCGTCATAACCTATGGACCCATCTTGATGGAGCGAGGATATTCAATGCATCCGTTGAAACAGGGATAAGCGTAAAGGAATATGCATCAAGCGCTGATGATATAACGTTCTGCCTCTCAAAAGGACTTGGAGCTCCGGCATTCTCGATCCTTGCCTCTGATCGCGATTTCATCGAGAAGGCAAAAAGATGCAAGAAGATACTCGGAGGAGGAATGAGGCAGGTCGGAATAATGGCAGCTGCCGGCATCTATGCGCTTGAGAACAACGTGGAAAGGCTGAAAAGCGACCATGAGCATAGGGAAGCTATATCAAAAGCACTGGAAAAGACAAGCTGGGCCAAGATAGAGATATCATCAACCAATATGATCTTCTTCTCTTCCGCATACCCGATAGACAGGATAATGAATGCTGCAAGGAAACGCGGAATTCTTTTCCTGAGCGAAGGAAACCTAGGAAGGATCGTACTGTCGCTAAATATCAACGATGAAGATACAGATGAGATTGTTTCGCTTATCGGAACAATAGATGAAGGAGAGCTTTGTGAGTAATGTCATCGCGGTATATACAGCAACAGGCAACAGCCTGAGCATAGCAAAGCACATAAAAAACGCTGAAATACATTTTGTCGAAGATTTCCTCAACGGACGATATACACTTCCGGAAAGCATTGATAAGCTTGGCATAGTATTCCCTGTATACTGTTTTGGCATTCCCTATCCCATTGAACGCTTCATAAGGGATTATCTGGGAGAACGGAACAATTCAGGCATTGGTTATATCTATGCAATAGCTACACATAGCGGATTCCCTGCAACAGCTTTGGCGGATTTGGAAACAGAACTTACGAATATAGGATGCGCCCTGTCATACGGAGCTTCCGTAAAGATGCCGAGAGCCTATCTCCCCCTCAAGAGGAAAGCTGTCGGGGAGATCGAGACGCTTGCAGCGCTCAACAAGGTGCAGAACAGAATCGAGCACATTGCCGACGACATCGAGAATGAGGTTATCGCAATACCGTCCCGCGGCATTGGCAGAAGGTTCTTCAGGAAGCTATCAAGGGAGGCGAACAAACCAAGGGAAGTCGCCCTTGAAGTTACAGGAAGATGTACAGGCTGCGCTATATGCACGCATATCTGCCCAATGGACAACATCACGATTGAAGGCGGCAAGGCAAGGATAAACGACAGATGCATATCATGCTTTGCCTGCTATCACCGCTGCCCTGAGAATGCTGTTTCATGGCCAAAGGCTGAGGGGCAGTACAAAGGACTTGCTGAGACAAAGGAGCTTTATAGAAGATGAATTTTGACATAGCAGAGGAAAGACGGGGAACAAACAGCATAAAATGGGACAGGCAAGCTATCTCGGCAATCGCAGCAAATGAAGAAGCAGAGCCTTTCTGGGTTGCGGATATGGATCTTCCCACAGAGCCTCATATAAAGCAGAAAGGCATTGATATCGCAGAGACTGGGATCTATGGGTATCCAGCATTCCATGACAGGCTCGAAAGCGCGGCCTCTCATTGGCTTTCAGCAAAGCACGGCTGGAATGTCGACAAGGACGAGCTTACATTCACAATGGGAATGCTGCATGGGATTGCATCAACGCTGGACCTCTTTACGAAACCTGGCGATAAAGTACTTGTCCCCTCACCTATGTACAAGCCGTTCAGGGAGATAGTAAGGAACAATGGACGCATTCTGGCAGAATTTCCACTATCCCTGAAAGATGATGGATCTTTCTATCTTGATCAGGATAGCTTCTCAAAAGCCATGGAAGGCATCAAGTGCATACTATTCTGCTCTCCGCACAATCCTTCTGGGATAGTTTTCACAGAAGAAGAACTCAGGTTCGTGCTTTCAGAGGCAAGGAAACATGACGCGCTTGTAATATCTGACGAGATACATTCGGATCTTGTGCATCCAGGCTCGGTGCATATCCCGATGGGAAAGGCAAATGAGGCGGTAGGCGCACGCCTGGCAACATTCTTCGCACCATCAAAGACATTCAATATCGCGGGAGAGCACTGCTCATTCGTACACTTCTCAGACAACGATATGAAGGAAAGATTCAGAGCACGTGAGGAGGCAATGCGCCTTACAGAGCCTTCGATAGTAATCGGAGATCTGACAATCGCAGCATACGAGAACGGACTCGGATACAACAAAGAGCTTTGCGCGTATCTCGGGGAGAACATGAATGCGATCTCTTCATATCTCCAAAAGAACTGCCCTGAGATCAAAACAGCAAATGGCTCAGCATCATTCGTGACATTCCTCAGCTTCTCGCATTTCTACAGCAGGATCGAGAAAGAAGTCATAGAGCATCCTGAGAAGTACAGGGGCGGAGAAGGCGGCGGAATACTCTCTCGCTTCTTCGGCGTCAATGCATCGGTCGCAATGAACGATGGCACTTGGTTCGGAGAAGACTGGAAGGAGTTTACACGCTTCAATTACGGTACATCACGGGAAAATGTCATTGCCGCACTTGAGAGGATAGTGAAAGCAGTCAAGGCTCTCTGACGGCATTCCCGTTCTTATCCCAGAAGGTGCTTCTGGACCAGTTCCTCACATACAGGACACATCCAAGGCACCTTTTTCCATATATGCTCTCCATCGCCTCCACATACCTTACAATCTGCCCTTTATGGTACTCAGGACACATCACCTTATCAGTCTTGTAATCAACAACGATCAGACAGTCCTCCGCATGGATAAGAAGATCGACAGACCCCTCAAGCACGATATCACCATCCGGATAGTAGAATCTGACCTCTTCTTCTGTATTCCTCCCCTGGACATAATCCTTATAGAATGCTGATAAGCTGAAGCTTTTCGCAATAGACGCAGCAGCAGAGTTCAAGGCAAGGTTATCATCATCGCTGAGTGAACTATCAGAAATCGCGGGCTGTACTTTACCTTCCATCTTTGATTCTAGATAAGAATGAACAAAAGTACCGAATAAGGTATATAGATTCTTATTTGATATCAAAGAATCGATAGGCAAATGAGGCAGCATCTCACCTTCCATAAAGGAATTATCACTATCCTCCAAGCTATCGCGGACTCCTATACGTGCAAGACCTGCATCACCTTCTTCATAGACAGGGCTGGCGTACCATGATGCGTTATCATCTTTCTGCCGCTGCGGGAAAAGCTCTGCTGCTTTTCTGGTCCCGATCTCATCGGCACTGCATGCTGCTGAAGAGGAATAGAAGCCATACAGTGAATTGATGCTCCTTTTCTCTACACCTGTAACGATGAGATGATCCATCGCACGGGTTGCGGCAACATAGAGCACCCGCTTGCGTTCAGCGATCTCACGTCGCTTTGAATAACGGGCAAACAACCGTGATACCGGATGAGCTGAAGAATGCGGCTCAAGCAGTACAAGAGGATTCTGGCCATCAGCCATCACAAGAGCACTGTCACGATCCCTGCCCATTCCGCGCGTGGAATCAGCAAGTATGACAATCGGGAATTCAAGGCCTTTGGATTTATGCACAGTCATCATCTCAACAGCATTGGCCTGAAAGTGCTGCACAGCAACATCATCGATCTTCTCAACTGAACCTATCAATGGCCTGAGATCATCCAGGAATGCTGCAAATGATCGTCCCTTGCGCTCTGCCTCTTCCGCCATTGCCCAGATATATGAAAAATGCTCCTCATACACAGCCAGCTCAGGAGATGACATAAGATATGCCCTGTATCCTCCCTCGTAGTACAGGATATCGAGGATATGGGTTATACTGCCACGGCCTATCATGCTGCGGGCCTTTGAATAAAGCGAAGAGAGGGCCTTATAAGAAGCTGTATCCGCAGAATCTGAAAACGACAGGGATGGATCGAATGCTGAAAGCGATGAGGAAACCTCCAGAAGGCCGGAATCTGAAATGCGGGCAAATGGAGACCTGAGGAGCGCGATGTATGCAAAGCGATCATCGGGATATATCAGAAGCTGCAGGAATGAATAGAAGTCAGAGGCAACGCCATCAAGTGTTGTTGAAGCGCTTTCTGTGACTGTGTATGGAATACCCTTGATCCTGAATGCCCTTTCAAATGGCATCTGCGATTTCGTCGTCTGCAAGAGGACAGCTATATCAGAGTAGGAAGGACGGACAAGAACGCCATCCTTCAGGATAAGATAGTCATCACCGCTTACCATTTCATGAATCAGGTCAGATACATACAAGGCCTCGGATAGTGCAGGCTCTGCATCATCCTCATCCCTTGGTGCGGCAGCCGGATAGAGCGCCAGCTTTGTCTTTGAAAGCCTGTTGTCCTTTCCCCCTGGTACAATATCCGTGAAATCTGCCTCAAATGAAGATGAATCTGTGCCTGAAAATGATGCGATGAGTTCTTCTTCCCTGACGCTCTCATCATCCGCCTCCGTTCCTTCAAACACAGCAGAGAAGATATTGTTGAAGCGTTCAAGAAGAGTCCTTGAGGAACGGAAATTTATGGAAAGGGAGATTATATTCCCGTCAATCTTCCTTATGTCATCACGCAATGCCCTGAAAACAGAGACATCAGCACCTCGGAAATAATAGATGGACTGCTTATCATCTCCAACGAAGAAAAGCTTTTCAGGGTCTGTATCCTCTATGCAAGGGATTCCATCAGTGTTCCTGTCAATGCGCTCAGAGAGAAGATAGAGCATATCACGCTGCAGAGCGTTGTTGTCCTGGAACTCATCAACCATGATGTATCTGTATTTTCTCTTATAGAAAGCACGGACATCCTTATTGCCTATGAGGATAGCCTTGGCAAGGGACTCCGTATCCTTGTATGAAAGCAGGCCACCCTTGCGCTTTTCAGACTGCATACGGCGTATGAAGGCCTCTGCAAGATGGGAGAAAGCCTTGACTGCAGGTTTCATCAGATCAAGGTCTGAAAGCTCCTTCAGAAGATCAAGGACAGGTCTGTAAGTTCCCTTTACGAATTCAGATATAACCTTATTGCGTGTACGCCTGAGGTTTATGATTGGCATTGCAGGATAATCCTCATCCTGATAGGCCTGATACGCTTCACGTATCTCATCAGAGAGCGCTGAAGGATTCTCCTCATCGATAGACAGAAGCTCTTCGAGTACGCTATCTGCTTTTGAGATAACGCTTTCTTTGATTAATAATGAGAGCTTATCAAATGCTTGGATGTTGCTATCCTCTGTAAATGATGTAAGGATATCTGCATGACCTACAGCTACAGCTGAAAGCATCTGCACAAGCATTTCCGGGCTGTACTCAGATGCAAGCGCGATGAAATCATCCCTGTACTCATCGCTTTCGGAAAGCTCATCGAAGATCCTCTTCACCATATCATCAGCGTCAGAGGGATCAAGGGATGAGAAATCACGGGTTATCCCGTAATGAAGGCTGTCTGTACGGGCTATCTCGCTCCAGAACGAATCCATCGTTGAGATCCTTGCACGCGGAAAGAAATGCAAGAGCTCCTCATCGGCACCAGCTGCGAGCAGCATCGAGTGTATCCGTTCATACATCTCTCCTGCGGCTTTCTTTGTGAATGTAAGCGTCAATATCTCATCTGCATGGGCCTTACCCTGCAGGACAAGGCGTACGAAACGCAATGCCAGGACCATTGTCTTTCCGGATCCAGCACCAGCGGAAACCACAGTTGATTTATCTGAATATACAGCCTCAGACTGCTCAGGAGATAGCTTACGGCCGCTTTTCCCTAAGAATTCCTCAAAAGTCATCTGACAACAAACCTCCTCCTGCAGATTGAGCGATATATGCACCCATCACAGTTCTCGCTGCTTGGTTCGGCATGCCAATCCCCTCCTGCAATCGATTCTGAAACACGGCCTAAGGCAGCTATGACCTCCTCATCTGATAGCTCAAAGGGAGCCTCTGTCAGCTTTCCGTCACGAAGTGACACAAAATAGGCTTTCAGGACGCCCTTTCCGTACTTCCGCTCAACAAGGAGCTTGTATATATATGTCTGGAAACTCTGCTTCTCAAGCTCACTTTTCTGGAATGCATTTCTGCTCTTGTAGTCAAAAACAAGAAATCCCTCGCCATCTGGCGAGAGCGCAAGTCTATCAACCTTGCCTTTGAGAAGGAAACCGCTCTCTGCAAACGATTCCTCAAGCCATGCTTCAAGCCCTTTATCAAAAGGCTCTGAGAAGCTGTCCATCTCCCGGCTTATGCTTATCAGGTTCTTCAGATACACAGAACGAAGGTTCGCTATGACAAGATCAGTTGCACGGGGCGAATACTGGGCAAGGCCAACTCCGTTTTTCCATCCCTCCATCTCTTCTTCGAATATGCGTGGAATATCCTCATCGGGATTTCCACCTTCACCTTTATAGTAACGTTCCAGCACCCTGTGGAGCCTTGTCCCCATTTCCGCAGTATCAAGAGCAGCTGGAACATATGACTTAAGGCGATCAAGGCCGAATACATACTTGAGGGCATAAGTATATGGGCAGCGTACATAAGAAGAGAAGGAAGAGAAAGACAGGGAAAGGGGCAATTCTGCAGAATGGCCCTTCATCTCATACGCAAAGCTCTCATCAGGAGGGACTGTCCTGAGAGATGCAAGCTCTGCCGCTTCATACCCACAGCGCTGCAGAGGATAGATCCTTCCGCACCTTCTATGCACTGCCTCATCTCTCCAGGAATCCCCATCAGCCCTGTCATCCACAGAGTGCAGCAGCGAAAGAGGAAGGACAAAACCGCTATAGGTCTCAAGCGAAGCGGAAAGATAAAGGGAATCCGAAAAGAGAGCATAGCTTGATAGAACATCTCCTGTTATATCTGCATCTGTACGTTCCTGCTTGATTTCATAGTCTGATAGGAACTTCGCTTTCTTAACCCTTACGGTGCTCTCATCATCATTCAAAGCTATGATGAACCTGTGCCTTGCGGAAAGAGCGGCATCCTGCGTGAATGGATAGACTCTTATACCGACTGATTTCTTCCTCGGCACATACTTCTCGCTTTCAAGATATGAGATGAAGAGAGGAAAGAGAGGACGATCCAGGCTGTACCCCGCCTTCTCTGCCTGTTTCGCCTTCTTCAGGAATATCTCGGCTTCATGCATGGCAAATGAATATACAGCGGCATCTTCTTCATTGCCATTGAACTCTTCTGGCATAAGCAGGCCAGCCATCAATGCATGAAGGTGCTGAAGTACCTTATCGCCATCGCGTTCGCTCATGAGCTTATCGAGCGTGAAGCGCAGTGTCCTGTACCAGCTGCCGCCCTCAGCCTGCGGGACCTTCATATAGCGGTCTTTCTCAAATGACGGAGCTGATGTGATGGAAGCAGAGATTGAGAACTCTATGAAACGCCTCAATTCATCGGGTTCTCGAAAAGGGATTGCCGGGTTGAGGAAGAATGCCTTCAGAGCATCAAGGGAATATGATGTATCGTAGATTTCAGAAAGCGACAGGATGAAAGCTCCCGATGGGGAAAAGAGAGGGGAACTGCCTGAGACAAACTCAAGCGGTATATTGAAGAGATATGATTCCTCTTCAAGCCTGAGCCTGAGCCTATCCTCCGCGGCTGTGGAGATAACGATATCTGAATATGGCACACCTTTGTCCAGCAGATCACGTATGCGGCAGAAAAGCGCCCGGATCTCCTCCTTCTCGCATTCGAATTTCCTGATACAAAGCCCATCAGCTGCATTGTCCTGTACAATGTGCACATGCGGATTATCCTTTATAGCTTCCGCGATCCTCTCCTCCTTCGGGAAGGCTGAAGGCATCACAAGGACATAATCGTTCGCGAACTCTGGTATCTCTATATTCTCAAAAAGAGGCTCATAAAGCCCAAGTCTTGACAGGAATACTGTATATTCACGCTCAATGAGACGCAAATCGTTCTCAGCTGCTCTACTTCGCTTCTCAAGCAGGAAAGCCTCAGGAAGGTTCTGAAGCATTGATTTTATATAAGGAGCGATACGTTCCTTTACCTCTGGATATCCAGAAGATGAGAAATACCTGAATGAATCCGAAAGATGGGAGGATGCATAGTTTGAGAATATGATCCTATCTATCTCAGATGCGCACTCACGCAGCTCTGCTTCCGGAAAGAACAATGAGGAGAATGTATCGAACGCAATGGCGGAAGAAGCTTTCAGGCCTTTCTTCCTCTCCTGTACATAGCGTACAGAGAAGCCCCTTGCAGCCTCTTCTGTCGGGAAGACAAGGATATATCCTTTCTCAGCTAAATCAAAGAGATCGTTCAGAGTGATCATAGGTCTAATATAACTTCAGGACGAAAAGACTGGAAGGAGAATAATCTGTTTCCCATAGCTTTTTGTTTGTGCTACCCTCTTTGGCATGGAAGACAGGAACGGGAAACAGATGCCGAATACATTCTCAAGCATTGCCGGGCTATTGGTGCTGCTGCTTGCATTCGTGCTTTGGATGTGTTTCGGACCGCTCTTCGCAGCTCTTTTCTATACATCCGAGGTATCACAATACGCATTTTTCGCCCCGATCCGGGATTATCTTGCGATTCATATCCCATTTGTGCTGATGTTCCTTGGACTGCTCCTTGGCTCAAATCTCATCCTGAAGACAAAGCTAAGGGAGCTTACCGGTGGAATCCACGGCTTCAGATGGCGCTATGCGGGAGAGGCAGCAGCAATCTATCTCATCTTCTCTATTGCGCTGACGCTCATACATTTCAGAAACGTTTCCCCAAGCGGCATTCCGCTTTCAGAAAGGCTGGTCTTCGTACTTCCAGTCCTTATGCTGACACCGATACAGACCGTATCAGAGGAAATCTTCTTCCGCACGCTTCCTGCCAGGATCGCATACAAGGACAAGCTGCCTGATAACGCCCTCTCAGCTCTTCCATATGCGCTGATCTGCGGCTTCCTCTTCCTGCTTCCGCATCTGGGCAATCCTGAGATCCGAAACGCAGGTAGCACGATCTCCCCTATGCTTTATTATTTCATCTGGGGATCTCTTGCGGCATTCATAAGCGCAGCAAGCGGAGGCTTTGAGGCAAGCATAGCGATGCATAGCGCCAATAATCTGTATATAGCGCTGATTGCAAACTATCCTGGATCCGCGATGCCTACGGATGCGCTCCTGATAGATTCAACGAAGATCTCAGGCATCAAAACCACGGTCTCAGCGATTGCTGTATTTGCATTGATATATGCTTATTCACTTCTCAGAGGATATATAGAAAAGGAATTTATATGGCCAAGAAAAAGAAAAGCAGGAAACTGAAATCAATAAAAAGGACTCTGGTTATCCTCCTTGTCCTGATTGTTGCATTCCTTATTCTCTCGGTGATCACTCCAAGCGAGAGCGAACTCGAAGAAAGCGGTATCAGCGCAGATGGACGCATTGCGGACCTGGAGCTTCCCGCGCCGATTCCAGGAGAGCAGATAATAGTGCATACAGGCTATACGCTTTCATACAATGAGGAATATGAACTGCCGTCATACGTAGCGTATGAACTGACACGGGCGGAGGTCCTTGGCGGCGGGGAAAGAGAGGATTCATTCAAGGAGGATCCTGCTGTACGTACCGGTTCGGCAGAGCTCTCTGACTATAGAGGAAGCGGCTATGACAGAGGACATATGGCAGCGGCTGCTGACTTCAAGTGGTCAGAGGAAGCGATGAGCGATACATTCTTCCTTTCAAACATGGCACCGCAGGAACCATCATTCAACAGAGGAATATGGGCAGACCTGGAAGCTGTTGTCAGGACGATGGCATATGAGAATGAGAGCGTGTATGTAGTTACAGGCCCTGTTCTTTCAGATGGCCCGTATGAGACCATAGGTGAAAACGAGGTTGCAGTGCCGAAGCGCTTCTACAAGGTTGTTCTCGATTATACCGATCCAGATATAAAGGCGATAGGCTTCGTCCTTCCAAACGAAGGCTCGGACAAAGCGCTTCAGAGCTTTACAATGAGCGTTGATGACGTTGAGGCTATAACCGGCCTTGATTTCTACCCTCGCCTTCCCGATGATGCAGAGGAGAAGATAGAATCCGTCTACAGCACATCGGACTGGTCATTCAATGGATTTGTACCGACAGGAGAGAGTGCGGATGTTGAATATGTAGCACCCAAGACAAGTGCCGCAGATCAGATCCTGGACACGATTCTCCGTCTGTTTGTCACACTGAAGACAGATATCTTCGAACTTACCGGTCTCGATAAAATCGAACCGATCGCAAGGATTTTCCTATGAAGTCAGCAACAGTATCTGTAATAGGAAGGCCATCTTCCGGTAAATCAACGATAGTCAATACGATAACAGGGATGAAGGTATCCATAACAAGCCCTACCCCGCAGACTACAAGGAACAAGATAAGGGGGATATATACAGATTCACGCGGGCAGCTTGTCTTTATCGATACACCAGGGTTCCACCTATCGGAGAAAGAGATAAACAAAAGGATGCAGGATGTCACGATATCATCATTATCAGACTCAGATATGATCCTCTATATGATTGATGGGACAAGAAAGCCGGGGAAGGAGGAGGAGACGATAGCTGAGATGGTGAAGAAAGCTGGAGTGCCTGTCGTGGCTGTCGTGAACAAAAGCGATATCCTCTCATCCGTGCAATGCGAAGACGCCAAGGCCTTTCTGCGTTCCCATTTCCCCTCAGCAGCAGTCCTCACAGCATCAGCTTCAAAGGATGAAGGAATAGATGAAGTCCTCATAGAGCTCTTCAAGCTTGCTGATGAAGGAGAGCTGATGTATGACGAGAATGCATATACGGATCAGGATCTGGAATTCAGGCTCTCCGAAATCATAAGGGAGAAGACCATATCCACGCTTTCCGACGAGATGCCCCATGTCATATATGTAGAGATAGAGGACACAGAATACAACGCAGAAAGGAAAGAGGTCTGGGTAAGGGCTGTGATAAACGTTGAGCGCGATGGGCAGAAAGGCATGATAGTAGGCAAAGGCGGAAGCAATATAAGGAGAATCAGGAAGGAGTCCTTTGCTGAAATCAAAAGGATCTTCCCTGGCTCAAAGCTTACGCTCGACCTAAGAGTCAAGGCAGATCCTAATTGGAGGAAGAGCGGAAAGGTCCTGTCAAAGCTCTTCAGATGAATCAGGCAAACTGGCTGTTGTAAAGCTCATAATAGAAGCCATGCTTCTCTATCAGCGAGCCATGGTTCCCGCTCTCTATCACACTGCCGTCCTTCATCACCAGTATGAGGTCGGCATTCTTTATCGTTGAAAGCCTATGTGCGACTATGAACGATGTACGGCCTTCCATCAGACGTGCGAATGCATCCTGTATCAGAAGCTCTGTACGGGTATCGATGGAAGAGGTTGCCTCATCGAGTATGAGGATATCTGGATCGGAGAGCATGATGCGTGCAATCGATATAAGCTGTCTCTGTCCTTCTGAAATCCCATCACCTTCATCGCTTATCATCTCATCATATCCCAAAGGCAGCGATGCAATGAAATTATCGATATGGCAAAGCTCTGCAGCCCTTTTCACCTCACTGAGCGTGGCATCGGGCTTTGACAGCGATATATTCTCCCTTACGGTCCCCTTCTTTATCCAGGTATCCTGCAGCACCATCCCATAACGTTTCCTGACAGATGTACGCTTGAATGAGGCAATGTCCTTGCCATCTATGGATATATACCCGCTATCGGGCTCATAGAATCTCATAAGGAGATTGATGAGCGTTGTCTTTCCGCATCCCGTAGGCCCCACGATCGCAATCCTCATTCCCTTTCTCGTCTCAAGGGAGAGATCCTCTATCAACGGCCTGTCCTTCCTGTACGAGAAGGAAACCGAATGGAAGCCTACATTGCCATCTGCAGATGAGAGAACAGGAAGAGCGCTTTCATCCTTCTCCTCGGTCTCATCAAGGAGGGCGAATATGCGGGAAGCTGAAGCTATCGCATTCTGCAGCTCTGTCACAACTCCCGAAATCTCATTGAATGGCTTTGTGTACTGGGAAGCATAGGTGAGTATAGATGAAAGCCCTCCTATGCTCATCAGCCCGTAAACAGCTGAAAGGCCGCCAGAAAGCGCTACTCCCATATAGACAAGGCTATTGACGAAACGTGTCACGGGATTCGTGAGCGATGAATAGAAAACCGCAGAGAGCGACACCTTCGCAAACGAGTGGTTTATCTTATCGAACCGCTTCTGGTTCTCCTCTTCCATCGAATAAGCTGAGACAACAGACGCACCAGAGACCATCTCATCTATAAGCGATGTCTGCTCACCCTTGACCTCACTCTGCCTGTAGAAAAGATTGTATGTGCGCTTTGCGATAAAAGACGCGGTAAAAAGGGATACAGGTGTCACCAGGACCACAACGAGTGTCACGATCCAGCTCACGCTAAGCATGCACACAAGCGTTCCAAGAATCGTGATCACGCCTGTGAATAGCTGCGTGAATCCCATCAGGAGCCCATCTGAGACCTGGTCCACGTCATTGACCATCCTTGATATGATATCCCCATGCGGATGTGAGTCGATATAAGAGAGCGGGATACGGTTGATCTTGTGGAAGAGGTCCTTTCTCATATCGCGTGAGATGGAGAATGCCATTCTGTTGTTGAAAAGCCCCTGGACGAACTGGAAGATCGCAGTAAGCGATGCAGAAATGGCCATAAGCGCAACATAGCGCAGGAACTCACTCAAATCCCCGCTCCCTATAGCGTCAACAGCACGTCCTGTAAGAAGAGGGAATATGAGCATGGCAAGAACGGATGCAAGAGCTGTCAGGATGGAAAGAATCAGGGAAAACCTATAAGGGCGTATGTATGAAAGCATCCGCCTGAGTGTTTTTGCGTATTCAGCTGTTTTCATTATCTCCCCCATATTGCGATGTGTATATTTCCCTGTAGATCGGACAGGACGAAAGGAGCTCTTCATGACGTCCTATCCCGACAACACGGCCTTTATCCATTACAATCACACGATCCATTGACATCATAGCTCCGGTTCTCTGCGAAACAAGGAGGACTGTCTTATCTGTAGAGAGCACAGCATGACGCACCTTTGACTCTGTCTTGAAGTCCAAAGCTGAAAAGCTATCATCCAGAATCAGGATAGGAGCATCTTTCACAAGCGCACGGGCAATTGCAAGACGCTGCCGCTGACCGCCGGAAAGATTCTTGCCACCTGCACTGACCGTGCTATCGAAAGCCCCATCCTTATCCATGACAAAGGAAAGGGCATCAGCGTCTTCAAGGGCTTTCCTTATCTCATCATCCCCTGCTCTCTGGTCTCCCCATTGCATATTGCTGCGTACAGTTCCGGAAAACAGCCTTGTCTTCTGAGGCACGACAGCGATCCTTGAACGCAGTGCACTGCGTTTCCAGTCCCTCACATCAATACCGAAGACAGACACAGAACCATCCGTAGCATCATAGAAACGCGGAATGAGATTTATAAGCGAGGTTTTTCCAGAACCTGTTCCTCCTATTATACCTATCTTCTCCCCTTTCCTTATGGTGAATGAGATATCAGAAAGCGATGGCTCTCCTCCTTCTCTGTATGTAAGCGAGACAGATGAGAATGAGATGGCATCAGAACCATCTATGCCTTCCTCTGCAGCATTCTCCTTATCGGTCATGGATGGCTTTATCGCAAAGACAGCCTCTATACGTCGGCCTGATGCAATCGCACGCGTCATCGTCACGATGAGATTCGCGAACTTCACAAGCTCGACAAGGATCTGGTTCATGTAGTTCACAAGGGCAACTATCGCACCTATTTCAATCAGAGATGCCTCGTATCTGGCACGGCCTCCATAGATGATTGCGATAACGGCAAGATTGATCACCACATAGGTCAGAGGATTGAGAAGAGCTGAAATACGCCCTGAACTGTTCTGGAGGTCGTTAAGCGATGCCAAGTCCCCTTCAAATGCATTCTTTTCATCCTCTTCCTTTCCAAACGCACGAAGCACCCTCACTCCGGAGAGGTTCTCACGCGTCCTTGAAAGGATGTTATCAAGGGAATTCTGCACTTTCCTATACATAGGAATGGTGAAGCTCATTATAAGAGCCACGATCACGGAAAGCAGAGGTATGACTATCACGAATATGATGCTCAGATGCGCATCTACCGTAAACGCCGCAATTGCAGCCCCTACGACAACAAAAGGAGAACGCAGGAATAGGCGCAGGAACATATTGATGCCATTCTGCACCAGCGTAGAATCGCTCGTGAGCCGTGTAATGAGTGTGTTAGTCCCGATTTTATCCCTGTCCAGCTCTGATAGCGATGATATATGCGCATAGAGCGCGCTCTTCATTTTCTCTGCAAAGCCTGTAGCGGCACGGGCTGCAAAGAACTGAGCAGTGACTGATACAGCAAGGCCCACAACGCCGAGAAGCACCAGAAGAAGCGCCATCCTTACGATATATCCAAGATTGTTCCCAGCGATTCCCGTATCGATCAATGAAGCGACTGCAATAGGGACAAAGAGCTCAAGCACCGCCTCCGATAGCTTGAAAAGCGGTGCAAGAAAAGCATCCCTGCGATATCCTTTGATGAAAGACAGTATACGCAAGGCTTATCTTATGAAATTAGTCTTGATTCTCTCTTCCTGCACAGGAAGGCCAAGACCTGCTGCATTGAAGGACTTGACGACATAAGCGATGTTGCGGGCAAGTGTCCGCATTGTCTGCATGCCCTCCTCGTCGCGCCTTACCTCATCCGGTGTATTGCCGTGGACCTGATTCCAATACGATGAGCCGACAACAACCATCTCTGAGATTGTGAAATACTTATTGAGCTGGTCGAATGCGGCAGAGGCACCTCCCCGTCTGCATGATACGACAGCAGCGCCGACTTTCAGCCTCATCTTCCCTGACACGCGATTGAAAAGCTCATCCATGAAATACGTTGCAAGGCCGGAAGCTGCTGCATAGTGGACAGGGGAACCTATCACGATACCATCGCTCTCCAGGATCTTTGCAGCTGCAGCGTTTATCGCTTCCTTATCAAAGCTGGCATGGATGATCTCGCTTTCTATCCCTTCGGCCTTCAATGTCTCCGCAATCTCCGAAAGAGCTGTATATGTACACCCAGCCTCTCTTGGGGAACCGTTTATGAGGATGATCCGCATCTCAATACCTCCTTAATATCTCAAGGACCTTCTCACTGCCGCAGGCTTTGAGGAATCCTGCAAGCTTCGGTCCTTTATCCTTGTTTATAAGCACCTGATAGATCAGGCGGAAGAAATCCGCATTCTCCATTCCATTGTCTGCGGCGCACTTGTATATGTATTCAGAGAACTCCTTCTCGCTGAGAGCGTCCAGATGCTCCTCAACATAAGAAGCAAATTCCTTTATGGCCTTTATCTCGCTCTCGGTTGCTCCGTACATCTTCTCAGGAGTCGATAGGGAGAAGCAGAACTCCTCCGGTGCATACTTCTCAAGCCATGCCCAAGCGCACTTCATCCTTACGCGCAGCCTCTCCTCCTGGCTTTCCGTAATGCCTTCAAGCCTCTGTATGACCTTATCCTGGTCACCTGCATATATCTGCAGATAGTTGCAGAGATGACGGAGCGGTATCTGATAGCCTGGTTCTGTAGGAATCTTCTTATCATCAACCTGGGAAAGCTCATATATACGGCTCTCTTTCTCCTTCTTCTTCTCATTTGTCTGGATCAGGCCGAAGTATATCCTCTCTGTATTGTCGTAATCCTCGTAGATCTTCAGCACATCAAGGTCAAATGAGATAGCGAACTCAGCAGACGGCCTTGTGCCCACGAAAAGATAACGGACTATCTCAGGTGGATATATCTCAAGCACATCGGAAAGATCTGCGACCTCCCCACCCGATGAGGATATCTTTCCACCCTTTCCTTTCAGCTTTATGAAATCATAGCGCATGGTGACAGGAGCCTCTGCACCGAACAGCTTCACAACGCTCTTGGCGGTATCATATGAACCGCCTTCTGTCAGATGATCCTTTCCGCCCGGTTCAAAATCCACTCCCTCATAAGCCCATCTCATAGGCCAGTCAACACGCCATGGGAGCTTCGTATTGGGCGTTGTCCTGATATCTATTGTCTCTTCCTTGTCCAGATCCAGATCCCTATAGGTGAGGCCATACTCGCCATCCCATGCTATGACTTTCGTATTGTCCTTGTTGGTAAAGGACGAGAAGACTGCGACAGGCCACCAATCATCAGCAAGCGGTTCAGTCCTGTACTGATTGAGTATCTCCCTGATCTCATCACGCATCGAAAGAGCTTTCCTTATCTCCTCAGCATAGACATTCGTGCGGTAACGTTCCGCCTGATATATATACTCAGGATAGACACCAACTTTCGGCAGGTCATTCTCAACAGCTACCTCATTGCCTCTTGCATAGTTCTCAGCTCTTCCTGTTGTATCAGGAACAAGAGTTATAGGATATCTCAGGTATTTCTCAAGGAGCTCAGGCTCAGGCATATTCTTTGGGACCTTCCTGAACACATCATAATCATCCCAGCTGTAGATGAAGCGTACATCCTTGCCTTTCTCCCTGAGAGCCCTTGTCACGAGCTCGACTGTTATGATTTCCCTGAAGTTGCCGATATGTACAGTTCCAGAAGGTGTTATGCCAGATGCACATGTATATCTTGGCTTATCCCCCTTCTCCCTTATGATCTTGTCAGCCATTATATCGGCCCAATGCATACTCTGATTCTCTTTTTCACTCATATAAAAGATTATGTCAAAGCTGCGGAAGGTATGCAACACTGTGGAACAAAACAAAGAGTCTGAATATAATCAAGGCATGAAGAGAATAACTATCGCACTATTGCTTTTTTCAGCTTCGCTGCTCTTCGGTGCAGAGATGGCATCTTGGTATATCGTGACAGAGCCTGGATACATAAGTGACAACGGTACAGAGTTCTCTTCTGCATCATCAGAAGCAGCTACTTCATCATACCCTGTCGGTTCTGTTCTTGAGCTTGTGTCAGAAGAAAGCGGACGAAGCACTGTCGTAACGGTCACAGATACCCTTCCGGAACTTCCAGAAGGAAGGACAATTGCTGTTACGGAAAAAGCGATGAATGACCTTGGCTTGATGGACAAAGGAGTCGGAGAGGTTGAGGAACGTGTCCTGAGATTGGGTAAAAGCACGGATAATGATGGCATCACAGGCTGGTATATGTATGATCTCGGGCTCTATACGGATAGCCAGAAGTGCTATCAGGACTACAAAGCGCTTGAGAATATAGGACTGAAACCAGCTATAACCGCAGAAGGTGATGCAATCCACCTTTATGTAGAATATGTAATGGCTTTTGCCAGAGACAATACAGAAGAGGCAATAAGAAGCCTTGGGCTTGAAATATCGAGCATGGAGGTATCTCCAAACCCTTATTCCTGATGTCTTTCATAAGAAGTTTCATTCCACTGCATGGATGGAGAGCAGCATTAGTAACACTCATTACCCAATTCCTCGCATCATATATCGTCAATCTGATGCCATATTCCCTGCTATTCAGGCTATATCCGCTGTTCCGCCCAAGAAGCTGGGAAAACGGAGGACTTATATACCAGAAGCTATTCCATATAAGAGCATGGAAGGACTATATCCCCGCAGTCGGTGCATTTGACAAGAAGCATATAAATGCCCATCCGGACAATGACTATCTTTCAATGTATCTTCTTGAGTCGCTCAGAGCAGAGCTGTGCCATTTCATTGCGCTTATCCTCAGCATATTGGTCATGGCCGTATCAGTATACCCAGCCAGAGGCAAGATCCTCTTATGGTCAATAATGCTGAATACACCATGCATCATGATACAGAGATTCAACAGGCCGAGATTTGAACGCCTGCTGCCTGCAGAGGAAAGACTCAGGCAGCCAAGCATGTTCTGGAAGGATCAGAAATCGAGGAAGAAGAAGAACGATGAGGAGAAATGAGATGGTCCTTTGGCGTAATTGACTCCGTTTATCAGATACGCTACCTGATATCCCAGATCGATGAAATCAAATACCGTAAAGGATATCTGGGCACCTGTCGATGCGATAAACTGGTTCTGCTTGTATTCGCTGTTATAGAAATTCCCCGCTCCATATCCCATATCGAAGAAGAGATTCAGACGGATATAAAGGCCATCCACACCAATTGCCGGGCTTGTGAATCTGAGGTCGAGGTTGTTTACTATCGTAAGCTCGCTATTGTACGAATACGACGCATACCCCCTGACCTTCCGTCCAAGAGAGCCCTGCTTCTGCGCATATACAGGGACTTTATCACCGCTTGTCCAGTTTATGTTGAACCTGTCGACAAGCGAGATCGAGAACCAGTGCCTGCCATTCGCCTCATATTGGTAAAGCGTCTTGGCACCGACAGCATTGAAGACTATTGAATAGAAGTCAGCTTCTCCATCAAGTGCGCTGTTGAGAGCAAGAGGTGCCCAGTCTATATCGAGATTGAGAAGGAATCCATCATTTGTCTCGACATCATCAGTCATCAGATCAAGCTCAAATCCAAGGTTGAAGTTGGTACCAAGATACTGGTGATTACCCTTCAGATCCGGATAGACGGTACTATCATGACCAACATATGTATCAAGGGTCTGTATTGGAAGGTAGTCCCAGTTCTGACGCCATGCCCCCGTCTTCATTGAGTCCATGGCACCTTCGAACTTGCCTTCATATGCAATCGTAATATTCAGAAGATCATCACCTGGCTCTACAGGAGAATCCCAGAATCCCTGCACAAGCTTCAGAGCCCAGTCAACCTGTACCAGATCATAAATTATAGGGCCATATGGAAGTTCAGTTTCTCCATCGAAATTCTCAGGACTATGCAATGGCCTTCCAGTATCAGGATCCTGGAAAAGCTTTCTCTGCACATACCCCGCTCCTGCCATAAGCTGGATGTCTGTCGTGTGTCCTGGAAGAATCTCAAATCCTCTGTATCCAACCCCTCCATAAAGGTATGTAGGACAGAATCCCAAAAGAATTTCAGGATGCTGATCCAGGTCCTTCCCCCAAAAATGCCAGTCAGATGCGCTAAGCGATGAAAGCGCTGCAACTATAACAAAAAGCAGTACGATAAGCTTCTTCATGGTTCTCTCCCAATGCCCAGTTTTTATGATTATCACAAAAAACAACACAATTATGCAATTCTGTTTGGTTTTGTCTGTGTTATGCCCATGTAAAATTTTCGTTTTCCGCACCAATCTCGAAATGCTGCTTCACAATGCCAAGGTCAACCTTGCTCCAGAAACCAAGCTTTGAAACCGCCTTTACTGAATTATTGCCAACAAGTATGAACTGGAACTTCTGCTGATTCATGGCTGTAGGTGCAAGAAGAGCGGCCTCTACTCCATCGACAAACCATGCAGGCATAACCCCATCAGCTTTTGCTACCGCAGAGAAATCCTTGGACTTATGAGGCTTCCCATCTTCTGCTCCATAGCCAACAGCAATCACGATACGCACGCTCACCCCTTTTCTTTTCGCAGTCCTGACCTTTGCCTTGCTGTATGTCAAAGCTACCCAGCATGTATTGAGGCCAAGCGTCTGGGCAAAAAGGACAATCTTCTCTCCAAAGTATCCAATATCCTCATCACTGCCCTTAGGAGCAGAGATTGCTATATAGTTCTGCACACCTGAAAAATGCCCATAATGAGCAAGAGCTGTATCAAAAGCCCTGCCATCAGATAGAACAAGATCCATAGTCAATCCGCTTTCATCCCTGACAGCATCTATATAGCTTTCAAGCTCTTTCAGAACGTTGCCTGAAATCGGCCTATCCAAATACCTGCGTACAGAATGTCTCTCTTTTATTGCTTCCTTGATTGTCATATTTTTGTTTCTTACTACTTGATATTACTGAATTTTTCAAGTAAATTAACAAAGCTGTATTTAAGCACGGGCCTTTAGCTCAGCGGTTAGAGCAAAGGACTCATAATCCTTGGGTCGTGAGTTCAAATCTCACAGGGCCCACAATATAGAGCGGTATCCAAGGAGCCGCTCTTTTTATTTTATAGGCATTCAATCATTTTCCGTGAAAATCCTCATATACCCAATAAGCATGAAATGTCTGTTTCTTCTGCCACCAGTGATTTCTGCAAGAATTCCATCATGAACAAGGATGTTCACTGCCGAATAAATGGATGCAATAGCTATGCCTGTCATTTCCGAAAGCATCGAAATAGAAGCGACAGGACGTGAATACATCGCCCTGATTATAGCTCCTATCACTACATGCTTGCTCTTCTTCGCAGCTATATACGTATTATATTTTTCAATCGATACATCCTCTGTGAATGCTCCATTCCTGTAGCAATATGCACAATAATCTGAAAAAGGGCTTCCATCGCTTTCCGTTCCCCTATCATTATCATCAGAAAGAATCATCCCGCAGCTTTGGTAGAATGCAGAGGGGCTGCCAAGAAGATAGTGAAGCCTCTCCATCTAAACTGCATTTAGTTATAGATGGAGCTTCCCTCCAGCTGGATAATCCCAGTTGCCTCTTTAGGAGGCAGGGAATGCACTTCTACCGAACGATCTGAACTCAGCTCAGGAAGCTTTTCCTTCACCGCATAGAGATCTCTCAAGGTAGACAGTGTGCAATGTGCTCCGTACCACAGCTCAGGAACTTTGGCCTTAAGCGTGGACGCTGCCTTCTCAGGCAACGATTTCCAGATCTCTCTGGCAAAATACCTCGCTCCGATATTATACGAAGCGGACAGGTCCGAGTTGTACTTCTTGCCCGTGGAGAATGTGCAGAGGCTACGGTTGTTTTTATCCCTCGTGACCTCTCCAGAGCCATCATAGGCAAGACGCGATGTATTCCATGCGCATACGGTCGAGAATCTTATCCCCCTTGAATGTGCAAGCCTTTTCACCCTCTCTGCGATATCCCTCTTCCTCCATAATGCAAGACGCATGGCCTTTGAGCCATACTTCTTTCCTTTCTGCTTCCTGAGATTCTCCATCACTATGGCATCGCAATGGAATTCCCCGCAATCTTTGCAGTAAGGGTGCCTATGCCCATAAGCCAGAAGTCATCGCGTTCATCATCCCTGTAGAAAATGAACTCATCCCCAACATTGTAGCAAGGGCAGGCTCCTGCTTTGGGATCTTTGCAGTATGCTTCCTGGAGCTCTGGATACAGCTTCTTATCGATAACCGTTACTTTTACTTTGTGTTTTATGAATGAATCATAGCACAGTTTCCATTCAGCAGGGAAATATTATACTTTGCCTGAAGTCTTAGCATCTCTGTATAGAGCTGTATATGCTTGAATTTGATCTTTTGATATAAAAATTTGTGGGCGCGATTGGGATTGAACCAACGACCCCTACCGTGTGAAGGTAATGCTCTCCCGCTGAGCTACGCGCCCTTATGCATTATGCAATTGCTTCATGCACTCGTTGAATATAATTGATATTGCAGGATTTGTAAACATGGTTTGGGAAATTATGCGTGGTATATGACCTGGGAACTGATTGCGGATGCTGCAGTGGGGGATGGTCGCATCTGCTCACAATCCCAGATCAAGCAGAATATATTTGCTGAAGATGCAAATAGGATATATGTTGTGTGGACTTGATGTGAAGCTAGGCATCCTGCAGGAACGATGATTGTACAAGCTTCAGGAATTCCTCGCATATCCTGCTGAGCTTTCTTTGCTTCCTGCAGCACATCATGAATGTCCTTTTCGGAAGATTCTCATCCAGATCCAGCTTTATGACCTCTCCGGATTCAAGTTCCTCCTTCGCAAGGATATCTGCAACGATACCTATTCCTATATTGTATTTTGCAAGAGGAACTATGAGGTCTGAGGTCGGCACTTCTATCGATGGCGTGATATCCACATTGCTTCTCATGCATAGATCCTCAAGCCATCTTCTGCCAGCTGTTCCTTGCGACAGCGTTATAAAAGGATATCTGTTCAGGTCATCGAGCGTGAGAGTCCTATCGGAAAGATAGCTGTATTTCTGACCTGCTATGAGTATGTTCCTGATATCCTGGAGCTTTATGATCTCAAGCTCTGGTTTTGTATCAATCGGGTCTGGGATTATTGCCACATCAATCAGATCCTCCATGAGATGATCAACTATGGCCATCGATGAATCTGTCTGTATTGACAGATTGGCATTGGGATTGAGAGAGCTGAAATGCTGAAGGATAGGTGGAAGTATTGTCCTTATCGTAAGCTGGCTTACTCCGAGCGTGAGCGTTTCATCCATCTCACCCTGGTAAGTTATCTCCCTTTCCGCTTTCTGAAGCCATTTCATTCCCTTCGATACATATTCGAAGAATATCGTTCCATCTTCTGTAAGCGTAACTCCGCTTTTCGATCGTCTGAAGAGCTTCTTTCCAAGCTCCTCTTCCAAAAGCGATATTGCCCTGCTGACTGATGGCTGCGATATATTCATATGCTTCGCTGCCTGTGTGATATTCCCATGAAGCGCTACAAGGTAGAAGACCTGACAGTAGTTTAGAGTCATATGATAAACATAATTGCATCCATAGAATTTGTCTATGTTTGATAACGAAAAATAATATAATTGTTTTACAACTCCTTAACAGAGGTGAAAAGATTTCCTTAACCTTGGCCTTTTAGCCTTTTCTTCGAGGTAAGAAAATGGTTTTGATTGCGCATAGAGCAGGTACAGATAGATATCCGGAGCAGTCAATTGATGCTGTCAGGTTTTCTCTTTCCCACGGTGCTGATATGGCGGAGGTTGATGTGCGGTATACGGAAGACAAGAACGTTCCGGTAATCTGCCATGATCAGAATGCAAAGAGGATTTTCGGTATCGATAAGGATATAGACAAGATGACGCTTGGCGAGTTTCTTTCGCTTCGGCGCATTGTATCCCCTGAAGCATTTCCTTATACATTGGAGGATATATTCAAGCTTGGATTGTTCCCGCTTCTTCTGCATCTCAAGTGCTCTTTCAGGGAATATGATCCTCTGCTTTCGCTTATAAGGCGTTATGGTGCATCTGGAAACGTCGTGCTTGGAGCTGAGGAAACTGAAGGGGTAAGGCTCATAAAGGACTTTGACAGCAGCATCAAAGTCCTTGCATTCATGCGCACCGAGGCAGATCTTGAATCCTTCCTCCAGACTGATTGCGATTATATAAGGCTATGGGAGCCATGGCTTGCAGAGGAGAGAGTGAAACTTGTGCATTCATACGGCAAGAAGGTCTGGGTTATGAGCGGTACTTTCGACACCGTTGGCTATACAGCTTTCGATCATCTCAGGATCTGGGAGAATATGGGATGTGATGGTGTTCTCATCAATGAAATCGTAAAGGCCCAGTGTGCAATGAAGGTGCAGAATGAGAAGCAGTAGAACCAAGACGTTGCATAAGGAAGCTGTTGGTGTGGCATTTGTGCTGCCTGCATTGATACCGCTCCTGCTTTTTACGATCTATCCTGTGATCAGGTCATTCATCCTCAGCTTCTTCTCATACAACATGATAACCCCGATGAAATTTGTCGGGCTGAAGAACTACAGGAATCTTTTTGCGAGCACTGAGATCTGGGACACCATACTCCGGAATGTCGAATATGCTGTTGCGGTTATCCCTATAACGCTTGCAGCTGGTTTCATGCTATCGGTGATGCTTTCTGGAAAATCCAAGGCAAATGTCTTCTACAGAACGCTTTATTTTGCACCTCATGTGACATCGATGGTTGCAATGTCATCTGTTTGGCTCTTCATCTTCCATCCGCAGTATGGTGCTCTGAACGCAGCATTATCTATCTTTGGGATACCTCCAATCAGATGGCTTAATGATACAAATACCGCATTTGGATGCATATGTGCTGTAACGATCTGGAGGATGATCGGCTATGACACGCTGGTGTTCATCGGAGGTGTGCAGAATATTTCGAAGGATGTGTTTGAGGCCGCGACTATCGATGGAGCGACATCATGGCAGAGACTGCGATACATAATATTCCCGCTAGTCTCTCCGACAACATTCATGCTTCTTATACTCAATACGATTGATGTCATGCAGATGTTCACGACGATAAACGTGCTGACAGATGGCGGACCTGCAAACTCGACGCAGAATCTTGTAGTCATGCTGCAGGACTATGCCTTCAACAGGTTCCAGATAGGATATGCCTCAGCAATCTCAAATATCCTGTTTGTCTTGATCCTCGTCATCCACATATTCCAGAGGATATTGGAAAGGAAGGTCCAGTATGATCAGTGAAAACAGCCGGATAACCAGCCTGAAGGTTTTGAAATACATTATTCTCTCCCTCATTGCCTTTGCAATTGCCGTGCCATATATCTGGATGATCCTCTCATCGTTCCGTGAGGGCTCAGACATAATGGTTAAGGGCTCATGGATACCCGATGTGTGGAGATGGCAGAACTATCCGGAGGCTATGGCAATGGCGCCGTTCGGAAGGTTCTTCATGAACAGCATAATAACATCGCTCCTGACTGTTTGTGCGCAGCTCATCACATGCCCGCTTGCAGGATTCGCGTTCGCGAAGCTCGACTTCAGAAGCAAGGGCTTCCTGTTCAACATATTCCTCTGCACGATGATGGTCCCGTCGGAGAGCACGATAATCGCGAACTATCTCACGATGGCATCATGGCACATGACAGACACATACTTTGCGATAATCGCACCGTCGCTTACGAGCATGTTCGCCATCTTCCTCCTCAGGCAGTTCTTCAAGACGATACCTGATGCGCTGCTTGATGCCGCGAAGATAGATGGAGCGAATGTCATAGAGACGTTCCTGCGTATCGTATTGCCTCTTGCGAAGAGCGCGCTTGCGACGATAGTCATATTCGGTTTCGTGAGCAGCTGGAATGCGTATCTCTGGCCGACGCTTGTCACGAGCGATACATATATGAGGACTGTGCAGACAGGGCTGAGGTACATGGTCGATCCAGATCTTGGAAGCGAATGGCCGAAGATACTTGCAGCCTCGACCGTGATCATCCTGCCTGTCATGGCACTCTTCGTAAGTCTTCAGAAGTACTTTGTCCAAGGTATCACAAAAGTTGGACTGAAATGATAATGGAGGATAAAACATGAGAAAACAGCTTGCACTGCTATTTCTTTTCCTTTCACTCTCTGCAATGGTATTTGCAGGAGGCAGCAAGGAGACTGCTGAAAAGACAGCCGATGGAAAGACGGAACTTGTCTTCTGGACAAGGATAAATGATACATTTGAGGATGAGATTGCAGCCTTTGAGGCTTCCCATCCGGATGTGAAGGTAACACGTGTCGGCATAGGCTCGGATTACGATGACCTGACAACAAAGTACATAGCCTCAGCCGTTTCAGGAGAGCTTCCGCATGTTGGGCTTGTGAGCCAGAGATATGGTATCCCGCAGCTGTATGATGCCGAAGTTCTTGTCCCTGTTGAAGAGCTCATGACAGAAGAAGAGAAGGACGATGTACTTGGCGCATATTGGGATAGGTACACATACAAAGGCGTCAAGGTTGCAATACCTTTCCAGGTATCAATGCCTGTCCTTTATGTCAACCTTGACCTCTTTGAACAGTATGGCGTTGAGATCCCAAGGACATGGGATGAGGTTATGGAGGCTGCAATGAAGCTTACGATAGATACCAATGGAGATGGCGTTACAGACATATATGGCTTCAATATGCCGGCAGATGCCCCTTGGTACATAAACGGTATGATAAAGGCGGCCGGAGCTGATGTGGTAAAGAGCGAGAGCAAGGTGGATTTCAACCAGCCGGAGGTTGTTGCGCTCTTTGAGGATTTTCAGGAGATGGCAAGCAATGGCTCAATGCCTTCCAACCAGCACAGCACCGCAAAGGATGACTTCAAGAACGGCTCACTTGCCATGCTCCTCAATTCCTGCGCTGGCAATGGTTCTATATCAAAGGGAGTTGACGGCAAGTTCGAGTATGCTCTTGTTACATTCCCTTCAATCAATGGCAATATCTATGCTCCGCTTGGCGGCAATGGCCTTGGTGTCTTCAAGTCAACACCTGAGATGGAGGCGCTTGCATGGGAGTTCGTGC
>CALXLI010000017.1 GCA_944389155.1 uncultured Spirochaetaceae bacterium
ATGTTGAACGGAAATACAAGGACTATGTAGGTCTTGATGCATGCATGGCTGATCTCATGCGCCCTGCGCTCTATGGTGCTTACCATCACATAACAGTAATCGGCAAGAAAGATGCTCCTAGGGATCATGTATATGATGTGGTCGGGTCGCTATGTGAGAACAATGACAAGTTCGCTATAAACAGAGCGCTTCCTGAAATAGAGAAAGGAGATCTTGCAGCAATACATGACACAGGCGCACATGGCCACTCCATGGGGTTCAACTACAATGCAAAGCTCAGGCATGCGGAGTATCTTATCGAAGATGATGGGATATACTGCATAAGACGGGCTGAGACATACGAGGATTATATAAGGACACAGCTCGGGACACCTGAACGTGTCTGACAGATGGGCAGCGATGAAGCTGCCCTATTCAATCCATCCTATTGCCCAAACAGATTCGTTTTTCCCATATATATTCTTCCCATAGGCTATCGAAGAAATAACAGACATCAATTTCTGCTATAATATAGATGAGGAGCGCTATGGATAATATCAAAGGGCTATATCCACCTTATCTTGAAGAATCGATTGAATACTGGCTGAGCGTCAAGGACAAACGCTATGAGTGGGATCTTGGATATGAGGATCTCAGATCATCAATAAATATTGCAGAAGTAGAGGGCGATATCTCATCTGAAGAGGCCTGGATGCTACGGAAACATTATCTTGGAATGGAAAAGGCAAGAAACTGAATGATTGATAGAATAGATTTCACAGGATGTCCTTTCGGATACAAAACCTATGACGGCGCAAATGGCTCTAAGAAGTCAATCTATTATAATGATGAGCTTTATCTGCTGAAGTTCCCACATCCAGCAATGCACAACAAAGATCTGCACTATTCAAACGATCTGATGTCCGAGCATCTAGGGTCTACTATATTCAATATCCTTGGCATAAAGGCCCAGAAAACAATGCTTGGTATATATAAAGAAACATCAAAGATATACAACGTTGTCGCTTGCAAGGATTTTGCAGATACCAGAAAGGGGTTGATCTTTCAGGACTTTGCATCATTGAAGAACGAGGTGGTATCAAGTCCCTCTGGTGGTTACAGTACTGATATCACAGAGCTTGAGGATGTATTTGACAGGCAAATGCGCGTCGACCCAGAGAAACTAAGGAAATTTTTTGGGAGATGTTTATCGTAGATGCATATCTAGGCAATTTCGACCGGCATAATGGCAATTGGGGATTTATTACGGATATCACATCTGGGAAATGGGAAATAGCACCGATATTTGACTGTGGTTCATGTCTATATGCACAGGCTGATGATGAAACAAAGAAAGAGATAATGACCCAAGAGGATGCCTTGAAAATACGTATATACCAAAGGCCACAGTCGGCGTTGCGCTATGATAACAGGAAAATCAGCTATGCAGAATTCCTGTCCTCTGGTGTAAATCCAGAATGCAATCGAGCACTAAGGCAGATTGCTCAGAGAATCGAGGAGAAAACCGCAGAAATAGATGATTTGATATATAACAAGACCCCTCTATCTGACATAGATAGGGATTTCTATTCCTTTGTCCTGAGAAAAAGAAAGGAATTGATAATCGACTACGCTTTGCAGAACATAACAAACCAATAGCCATTATATTTATATTTGAATAATGGTACTTCTTGAGCTATCATCACGGTATGAAGACTGTAAGGACATAAGATGCTGTTGGTATGGTCCTGTGCCATGACATAACAGAAATCGTCAAGGATAAGTTCAAAGGGCCAGCGTTCAGGAAAGGACATGTGATAAAGAGCGAAGATGTTCCGAAGCTTCTGGATCTAGGCAAACGAAGCATATATGTGTATGAGAACGATGGAACGATGCTCCATGAGGATGATGCTGCAAGGATTCTTGAAAAGGTGACAAAGGGACGCAATCTTGATTCAAATGACCCCAAAGAGGGAAAGATCGAGCTCACAGCTGCAATCGATGGTCTTTTCTGGAGCGATACTGATGCACTTAAGAAACTTAACTCGAATGTGGAGATATCAATAGCATCGAGACTTTCTGGATTTCCAGTGCACAAGGGTGACAAATGCGCAGGAATGCGTGTGATTCCTTTGATGATAAAGAAAAAAAACATGGAAAGCATAGAGCAAAGCTTCGTATCCCCTATATTCTCAGTCCTCCCCTTCCATCATTTCAGATGCGGCGTAGTGACAACAGGAAGCGAAGTATACACAGGACGCATAAAAGATACATTCACTCCGGTAATCGAAGCAAAGCTAGCTGAATTCGGATCTGTGATGGCTGCTCATGAATTCTCAAACGATGATGAGGATATGACCGCAGAGAAGGTTGCGAAGATGGCAGAAAGCGATGTTGATATGATTATCTGCACAGGAGGGATGAGCGTCGATCCTGATGACAGGACCCCGCAGGCAATAAAGCGTACAGGAGCTGAGATAATCAGCTATGGCGCGCCAGTGCTCCCTGGTGCGATGTTCCTTATTGCATATCTGCCAGACGGACGCCCGATAGTCGGACTTCCGGGATGCGTTATGTACGCAAGACGTACTATCTTTGACATAGTCCTTCCACGCATTCTTGCAGGAATCAGGATAGAGAGAGAATGGATTGCAGGTCTTGGAAATGGCGAGCTCTGCCTTGATTGCGACATCTGCCGCTATCCAGAGTGCACATTCGGGAAGGGCGTATGATACGAGTATACGTCATAACCGTTTCAGACAGATCATTCAGAGGTGAACGGGAAGATATAACAGGACCTAAGCTTATAGAGGCATTGCAGGGTTATGGCTATGAGCTTGCTGGCTATAAGATCATTCCCGATGAATATTCCACAATACGTTCAAAGCTTATCGAGATAGTGGACAGCGGCATTGCCGATATCATCCTCACAGCAGGAGGCACAGGGTTTGCAGAGCGTGATGTGACACCGGAGGCAACGCTGAGCATTGCCGACAGGAATGCTCCGGGAATCGCTGAAGCGATAAGAGCAGGAAGCATGGCAAAAACACGGCATGCAATGCTTTCCCGTGCTGTCGCGTTCATAGGTCCTTCGGGATGC
>CALXLI010000018.1 GCA_944389155.1 uncultured Spirochaetaceae bacterium
TCCAAAAGGAAATCAGCATGTAAACATAATATATCATTATGATTAAGGCGTTTTAAAGCAGATAGATAGTTGGAGTTCTTATCAATCTTTTATCAATGAATAGCGGCATTAACACAAAGAGAAATTACAGGCGAGACATTTTGCAGCCTCGCCCACTGATGCAGATCAGTATGCATATGCAATGCCAACAAATGGTGCAAGATAGAAACCTGATAAATCAACATTTGAAGATTCAGACTGATTGCCAATAGACATCTTCATATTACTATAGACAGGACCACCCATCGCAAGACCTGCATTGAACCGCAGGAAGTCTATTATCGTAATATCCAATGCTACCCTTCCATAGATTCCAAGATCAAACTCAGATACTGATACTGTCTGTCCAGCATATGATTGACTACCACTATCATATGTTCCATTTATGCCCAACCCGGCAACAAGGCCCAGAAGTGAATTGAATTCATGACGATAGCCGACACCTGCACGGAATGCAAAGCCCGTCCCACCATTTGCATCAATTGTAACATCGCCTTGCCAAGTATTTATTGGGAATATCAAGCCAAGTCCATACTCAATGCCGAAACCACCATTCTCCCCAAAATAATTTGCACCATCAACAGTCAGATAGAACCTTGTCTGTCCATAATCTGAAAAATCCTGACCTTCAATCTTATTGATCCAGAACCATTCAGGTGCAATTGAAACTCCGATCTGTCCATCCATTGCAAAGACCGGGACCAGAGCTGAAATAAGCAGCAGAACAACAAAAATCCTTTTCATCTTTCTCCTCCTATATATGTATAGGGATAGACCATTTTCCTTTAGCTGTAAAGGAAAACAGATAAGATACATTGTGTCCTGAATTTGCATCTTGTTCCATCATTCATTGATATGTATAATGATAGCGATTACTTTAGGAAAAATAAACGGCATGGATGCACTTCTTAAGATAAGGCTTACAGATGATGAGAAGAGAGTCCTTTGCGGGCCTGGAACAGAGATGCTCTTCACAGCAATTGATGAAACAGGATCTGTACGGAGAGCCGCTGAGAAAACAGGCATGAGCTACACAAAGGCCTGGAAGATAATACATGATGCAGAGTCAGCCTCATCCCGTCTTCTTGTCCAGAGGAATACCGGAGGCAGAGATGGAGGAAGCGCATTCCTCACAGAAGATGCAAGAAGGCTCATCTCACTCTATAGAGAGATAAGCGAAAAGCTTGAGACGGCAAAAAGAGAGATAATAAAGGGTGTTTTCCTATGAGGCGTTGGATCATACCTTTGCTTATACTGCTTTACATCGCTGTATTCATACTGTCATTCGCGCTTGGACGTTTCCCTGTGACGCCTTATGAGCTTATGAAGATACTTTTCTCACGTATACTGCCGATAGAAGCTGATTGGACAAGGCAAGCTGAATCCGTCGTATTCAATATAAGGCTTCCACGGATCCTGGTTGCATCCCTCATAGGCGCAGGCCTGTCTTTATCAGGATTGGTCTTCCAGATGATATTCCGAAACCCGATGGTATCGCCTGATGTCCTTGGAACAACCTCGGGAGCTGGTTTCGGAGCAGCTATCGCGCTTCTGCTTCACCTTCCATCTCCTTCCATTCCGTACTTTGCATTCTTCTTCGGACTGCTGGCTGTATTTCTTGTCTGGCTCATCGGAAGCAGGGTACCGAACAACCAGATACTTGGCCTTATACTCGGCGGCATAATGATAAGCGCCATATTCGAGTCCGGCACAAGCTTCATAAAGCTCGTTGCAGATCCAAATGATGAGCTTCCTGCAATAACATACTTCCTGATGGGATCGCTTGCAGGATGCGGGAATGCCGAGCTTAAGACGATAGCCATACCGATGGTCGTATCAGCAATCCCCCTGCTCCTTCTGTCCTGGCATCTTAATCTGCTGTCACTTCCTGAGGAGGAAGCGAGATCGCTGGGAGTGAACACAAAAGCTGTCAGGGCAATCGCAATAGCATCTGCATCACTCTTGACAGCATCATCTGTCGCAGTCGCTGGGATGATTGGCTGGGTCGGCCTTGTCATTCCCCATATAACACGTATGATGACAGGACCTGATTCAAGGCTCACGATACCTTCATCCGCGCTTCTGGGAGCTGCGTTCCTCACCGCTGTCGATACAGTTGCACGTACTGTAAGCTATCAGGAGATTCCGATTGGGATACTCACATCATTCATAGGAGCTCCTTTCTTCCTCTATCTCATCATCAGGGAGGGACGAAGAAATGTCGCTTGAGGCAAAAGGAATATCCTTCAGCTATGGTGATCATACAGTGCTTGATGATATCTCATTCACCGCAGAAGACGGTAGCTTCACAGCGCTTCTTGGAAGGAATGGCTCGGGAAAGACAACGCTGATGAGAGTCCTTCTTGGTTTTCTCAGGCCAAAAAGCGGCGATGTCTTCATCTCTGGGAAGAGCCTCAGGGAGATGGGCATCAAGGAAAGAGCACGGAATATTGCCTACATTCCACAGCAGACTGAGATGGTTTATTCATATACAGTGCTGGATGCAGTCCTTATGGGAATTTCCCCTGCTCTCTCCATCTTTGAGAGGCCAAAGGAAAAAGAAAGGCAGCTGGCCAGGAAGACACTTGAGGAGCTTGGAATCGGAGAGCTTGCAGGAAGGTACATAAACAAGATAAGCGGTGGAGAGCGGCAGCTTGTGATGATTGCCCGCGCTATCGTGCAGAATGCTGGAATACTCCTCCTGGATGAACCAACATCCTCGCTCGACTACTCAAATCAGATACTTGTCCTCGAAACAGCAAAGCGACTCTGCGAGAAAGGATATACGGTCATACTCTCAACTCATAATCCAGAGCATGCGCTTGCATACGCTTCCTCTATAATCGCACTGTCCTCATCACGCATTATCTACAACGGACCTGCAGAGGGGCTCAGGGATGGCAACGTGCTATCAGATCTTTATGAAAGGCCTCTTGCAGTACAGGAGATTGAGATATCAGGGAAGAAGAGGTGCATATGCGTACCGCTGTAACATGGTGGGATGATGAGAGAATAACATGGTATGAGAGAGCCGCTGGAGCTTCTTCCTTCCACAAGAACATCGCTGAAGAGATAAAAGCCATGATCAGGAAGGAAGACAGGATTGAAGAAGAAGGATGCGGACTGGGACATATCGCTCAGATCCTGGCAGCTGACGGTTATGATATAAAGGCATGCGATGCAGACAGGAAAGCAATCGAGAGAGCAAGAAAGCGTTCATCACTCGATATCTTCTCTGTCAGGGACTTCCGCGATCCGCTGCCATATGCAGATGTCCTTCTCATGATATATTTCGGACGGATCGCAGAGAACGATTCCCTAGACAGGCTCCTGGAAGCAGCACCTGCTGTCATCTACATACTATCGCATCACAGAGGTCAGGATACGGACATGAGGGCGAAGAAAAGCAATGTGGAGGAGACCATCACATATCTTGACAGCAAGGGAGCCTCATATGAGACAAAAACCGTAACCTATGACTTTTCCCAGCCGCTCATCTCTATTGAGGAAGCTGAACGATACATAGCAAGGATGTATGGAAAGGAGAATATCAGAGCATTTCTCCCATTCCTTAAGGAAGGCAATGATTATCCATATATGCTCAGGAACATGAAAACATCCACGATATTCACCATAAGGAGATAATAGATGAGAAAGGCAATCGCAATCATCCTGCTGATCACCTCGCTCTGCGGAATATATGCAGCAGAGTATACAGATGATCTTGGACGGACTGTGACGATTCCTGATACGATTGAAAGGGTTGTACCGTCAGGCAATCTCTCACAGATGATACTCTATTCAATAACACCTGAAAAGATCGTGGGCTGGTCGTCCCAGCTCTCAGGCTCTGCCAAGGAAGAGTATTTCTCACAGGATACCGTCAACCTTCCTGTTTTCGGAACATTCTATGGCAGAAAGGCAAATCTCAACAAAGAAGCGCTTATGGCAGCTGCACCTGATATTGTCATAGACATGGGAGAGATAAAGGGATCCAAGGAATCCATGATAGCTGATCTCGACAGTCTTCAGCGCGATATCGTTACACCAGTCATCTTCATCGAGGCCTATCTTGACAACACACCTGATGTCTACAGGAAGCTTGGTGCTCTGCTTGAGGAAGAAGAGAGGGGTGAACGCCTAGCAGCATTTGCTGAAGATGCTATAGAGATGGCAAGAAGCGCAAGGGAAAGCATAACCAGCCCTGTCACAGTCTATTACTCATCATCTCCCGATGGCCTTGAGGCGATTGCGGAAGGAAACTTCCATGGAGAGGTCATTGAGAAGGTCGGAGCGAAGAACGTAGTTCCATCAGCATTCGGAGAATCGAACAATGCAGTATCGATGGAACAGCTCTATCTATGGGATCCTGATGTCATTCTCCTTTCAGATAGCGAGGCATATGAAAGAGCCCTCTCTGATGATATGTGGTCGATGCTCAGAGCTGTCGAAGAGAACAGGGTCTACCTTGTACCGACCGAGCCATATTCGTTCATAGACTCCCCTCCTGCCACAAACAGGATAATCGGAATATACTGGCTCGGAAATCTGCTGTATCCAGAGCTCTACCCTGTTGATATAATCCAGAAGACAATCGATTACTATTGGCTGTATTACAACTACTCACTATCTGAAGAGCATACAGAAAGCATTCTTGGGCTCTGACAGAAACAGCATTCCAGAGGCAGGCACCTTAAGCCTGCCTTTCCTTTTCCAGCATTCATGGATGTTGACACAGAACTATGGAATTAAATATAAAAATTACTGACAAAGTGTCAGACAAAACATTGCCTGACAATATTTCAGGAGCTGATTCCGATCTGCCATCAGATGAATGTCTCGCTCATGCCATGCAGTCCACTCGCAGCAGGTCATCTCACAAGACCTGAATGGAATTCCAATTCCGTTAGAAGCAGAACGGACAAAGCAGCAAAGGGCAAATATGACAGTACAGAGAAAGAGGATATGGAGATTGTCCGCAGAGTGCACGAAATTGCTGAGAAATATGGCGTCAAGATGCAGCAGATTGCATTGGCATGGGAATGGGCAAAAGGCGTAACCTCCCCTATCATCGGAGCGACAAAGGCATCGCACTTCGATGATGCCGCAGCAGCTTTCAGCGTCTCGCTCACAGATGAGGATGTCTCATATCTTGAGGAGCCATATGTACCGCATAGGATAGTCGGTGCAATAGACCACAATCCTGAAGAAGGCGTAAAGCTGCTTGATGTGAAGAAATGATTTCCATTTCAGGCTATACTGCTTATAGATATGCTTATTTATGACGAAAAGGAAATCAGTAGATTCTTTGACCTTGTGCTTCCTCCTGTATGGGAGGAAACAGAAGCTGCATTTGTCTCCCTTGCCGCACGACGTAAATACATTCCTGATGGTATTTCATTGGACCTTGGGCAGCGACCTGAGATGCTCGATCGGGACATCGTGAAAAAGCGGAACAAGGACGAATACATAGCCAAGATCAGACGATTCACTGCCGATGGCGGATACTCAGGAAATGACGGAAAAGCCATAATGCATGAGGCCATGGCTGTATATGTCAATATCCACCTCTCTGATACTGTCAGTGCCTGGCGAAAGACAAAGGAAGCCATTGCAGATATCGACACAGAGCTTATAAAGCATGCTGTAAGCGGTAATCCAAGTACCGCACACGCGCTCAGAATGCTCAAGAACGTCAGCAGCATATGGCTGACAGCAATGCAGAACACTTATTCCAGAAAGCGCTGGATTGATTATGACATCGATATAACCGACAGCAAGGACAGCGAAACAGCAAGGAAGATTACGGAAGATGTTTTCATGGAATGCAATCTTATCACAAGCACGATCTGGATTAAGACAAGAGGCGGATATCACATCCTTCTCTCAACAGAGACAGCAAAGTTCAGCAAGGCTGTGAATCCTGGATCAATACTCTCTACGCTCCAGCAGAAGCTTGAGGGCTATGTGCAGGAAGCTGTCATAAACGAGAATGGTATGATACCTCTTCCGGGGACTATGCAAGGTGGAAAACCTGTGTCAATCATACAATCTATGGATTGATTGCGAGACGTTTTCTCTGTGTAAGGAAATCCCTTATGTTCATATGGATTATACCATCACGTGAGAAATCGAGGCTATCCATAGAGATGACATATTTAGGCCAGCTATCCTTAACGGATGAGTATGCTCCGAACTCTCTTTCTACGACCTCATCGCTGCTTAAAAGATAAGCTACCTGAACATAACATCTCTCTGTGCCATTTGAGACTACAAAATCAATCTCTCCCCTATATGTCTTGCCTGTTGATACCTCATATCCTCTGGAGATAAGCTCATTGAAAACAACAGTTTCAAGTACAGCACCATAGTTTATGGAAGCTGTAAGCCCCCTCTGAAGCGTTACCAGCGCAGGATCAGCGGCATAAACCTTCCTCTTTGTCTTGAGCATTGCCTTCCCTTTTATATCGAATCGAGATGGAATGGAAATCAGATTTGCCTCTTCCATTATCTCAAGGTATCCATAACAGGTAGATGCAGCTATTTTCTCTTCTTTGCTGGATATATATCCCGCAAGGCTTTCAGAGGAAACAATGTTCCCGGTATAAGAGAGTATATAGGAAGAGAAGTTTCCGAAAAGCCAGCTGTTTATGTCCTTGTGCCTTGCCAGGACATCCCTGGTGATTATGCTCGACAAGATATCGCCTATTGCGATTCTAGGGTTGATCCCCTCCTGGAATCTAACAGGAAAACCACCCCACTGCAGATAATCTGCGAATGCATTGTCATCCTCTTTTCCGATATATGAGGCCATTTCAAGATATGAAAACGGGAAAACGGTGAATTCTATATATCTTCCAGTAAGCCTGCTTTCCAATTCCCCTGATATCAAGGTGTCAGTAGATCCTGTAATGAATACTGAAGCGTTGAGGGAAGAACGTATCGATGCTATTACAGGAATATAATCATCCAGATACTGTACTTCATCTATGAATACATATGCCTTCTTGTTACCAAGAGCTTGTACTCTACGCTTTATCTCCGCGTAGAACTCATCAGGTCTTTTAAGATAATGCGAATTGTCAAAATCCTCAAAGTCAAAGAATATAACCTGCTCCTCGGAATTTTCCTTTTTTATCTCTTCCATTATCTGAACGAGAAGAGTGGACTTCCCTGCACGCCTTATACCCACAATTGATTTGATGAGATCTGAATCATAATATGGCCTGATTCTCTCTAGATATTTCTCTCTCTTCTGCACATAAACATATTACTACAAATTTGGGGAAATTCAAAGTTTATATTCTGAACAAAACAAACTTGAAAAATTTCTGAGTTTATTGCATCCACAAAAGAAACTATCATGCATCTGCCCGCATTATGATTCAATACAGTTCACAGGGATACTGCAATAGTATAATTCATCAGGACAGAGATCCTATCCATCTTCCATTCCAGGATCAGAGAGCATACCATTTCCTTTGATATATGGCTTGACATCCATGATCCTTTTTTCTCCTGTATCGAAGACTACAAGCAGCCGGAGCGAAGATGGTGAAAGCTGGGGACTTCAAGTCCCCAATACTATGCTTTCAGCTCACTTTCTCTGAAATCATATGTTTTGCCGTCGATTGTTATCGATACATCATCAGAACATATTTCATTGCATCCAGTTACAGAAAGAGCATCTTTCTCAAAGGATATCACTGTGATAAGGCGCACGGAATCTGAGATTGCCCTGTACTCAAGCCTGTCAACACCCTTGTACATCCCCTGCTCCTTTCCAGTTGCGATGATCCCTCCTGCAGGATTCATCGAGCCATTGGTAACGGAAAGGGAAGAGCCGCCAGAGAGTGCAAGCTGGACATCGCTATACAGTGCTTTGTCCCTGAAGATTGAACTGCGCTCTGAATCAACGTGCCAAAGGATGTTGTACTCGTGCTTTTCCTTGCCTGACATCCTATCAACAACGATGAAGAATGGCAGGGAGAAACCTTCATGCTTCTTTATGAAATAGACGCTTCTTGTCCATGATGCAGGATGCTTCTCATCTTCCCCATAAGGCCCAGAGTAGCCTCCCTCTGCCCAGTCAACGCTCTCGGAGGTACCGCTCTTCAGATCTGAAAGCTTGCTTATCTCATCATCGCTCCAGCTATAGCTCCTGCCCCTGTTCTGGCCTTCTCCGTCTATCAGAAGGACATTATGTGAGAATGATGAGAGCGTCAATGTCCGGATTGCAGATGTGTCATAAGCATAGCATCCGCCCTCTGCAATCACCCTTTTCCGTCCCTTTGAGACAATAAGCGATAGCTTGTCCTCATGCTGGTGCATCCTGCCATATGGAGCTGAATCCAGAAGTGCATATATATCATCGCTACCCCAGCCAGAGCGGAAGGCAAAATATCCTGAATATGGAAGGGCAACGGATGTATAAGGCATCTCGCCTTTCGTCTTATCAGAGAGCACCCATTCTATCTCAGGGCTTGTGAAAAGCCTCTGCTTAGGCTGCAGCAGCTCCTTCACGTCAAAAACATTTCCGTCGTTTATATCAGGAAGCCTTCCATCCGGTTCCATCAGCTTGATATCAACCTCGGTGGCCTTTACGAGGATAGAGCAAAGGGAGGATGGAATCTCCTTTCCAAATGCTCTCATCAGCTCGAACATCCTCTGATAGTTGTTTATCGCAACCTCATGATAGTTCGTTGTCAGCTCAAACTGGAAACCATCGGGGTAGAACTGTCTCTTTGCCTCCTTCTCCATCGAGGAAAGGGCAAAGGACTCCCATCTGCCGGACTCCTTGAAGAATGGGCAGAGGGTCGCAATATGCATGAGCCCATTCATCTCCATAAGAAGCCAGTTGTTGCCTGTATGATTGCTGTATAGCCTTGCACCATGCTCATATAGTGACTGGAAGATGGAGCACAGGAGCTCATCAGAGAACTCGGGATAGAATGCATAGATGAAATATGGCCAGTTCGCACCCATCCTTATTCCGCATTCTATTGTTCTCCAGCAATCCGTTTCCCACCCCTTGACATCTGAAGATGGACACGGGCATGTATCGATCCACGTAGAGATAAGATCGGATGCTGCCTTGCTGTAGGCTTTGTTTCCTGTGAGAAGATATTCATGTGCAAGCAGCTTTATATCATTATGCCTTGAAAGCTGCCATGTCCATTCCTTGTAGCCGTTGTATGTCGGATTCGAGTGCCAGTCAACATTCTCTGTCGAGCCAAATGCCGATGGAACCCCTACAGAGACGAGAGTACCTGATGCGATTCTGTCACAGGCCTCCCTGTCGCTCTCTCCCGGAAGCTTATAGACATTCTCAGGGATTTCATATGGAATCGTGAAGAAGCGTTCACGTGTTGCGTCCAGATGCTTCCTGATGAAAGCAGCAAATGAACGCACAAAGCTGTTACTATCGATATTCTCAAAGCCTGGATATGACAAGTCCAGTGCGGATAGAAGTTTGCTGAATGACATATTGCCTCCATGAAAAAAGAGCAGCCTGGGAAAGCTGCCCTCGTCTGATTGACTCTTTTTTACCTTATCCTGGGCTTTGCTTCATCAAGAAGCATTGCAAGCTTGGACGAAGGATCAGAGAACTTTGCAAGGAATATCATAGCTGCGATGATATATGGCTTGTATGATGCCTCCTTGTACAGTGGATCAAGATAGCGGCTGAATACAGAATCCTCAACCTCGCCTTCCTTGCATGATACGCCTGAGATATCAGCAGGGAGGCAGTGCATGTAAAGAGCCTTTCCACCCTTTGTTGTCTTCATAAGCTCTTCGGTGCATGTCCAGTTCTTGAACTTGGCATTGTTCTCAAGGCATCTCTTCTCAAGATCCTTCAGCTCATCGAACCTGCCCTCACCTACGAGCTTTGTCCTCTCTTCCATCACAGCATATGGAGCCCATGACTTCGGATACACGATATCTGCATCCTTGAAAGCCTCCTCCATAGATGCGACCTTCTTATATGAACCACCCGAAGCTGCTGCGTTCTTTGCCGCGATCTCTTCGACATCTCCCATCACGTCATAGCCCTCTGGATGAGCCAGCACAACGTCCATTCCGAAACGAGTGAAAAGACCGATGATGCCCTGTGGAACTGAGAGCGGCTTGCCGTATGATGGAGAATAAGCCCATGTCATGGCGATCTTCTTGCCCTTGAGGTTCTCGACACCGCCGAAGTAGTTGATTACATGGAGCATATCAGCCATGGACTGAGTCGGATGATCTATATCACACTGAAGGTTGACAAGCGTTGGACGCTGCTCAAGGATTCCATCCTTATAGCCCTGGTCTACAGCATCAGCAACACTCTTCATATAGGTATAGCCCTTGCCGATGTACATATCATCACGGATACCTATGACATCAGCCATGAATGAAACCATGTTCGCAGTCTCCCTGACAGTCTCTCCATGGGCAATCTGGGAAACCTTCTCATCAAGGTCCTGCACTTCAAGACCAAGCAGGTTGCATGCTGATGCGAAAGAGAATCTCGTGCGTGTTGAGTTATCACGGAAAATGGAGATGCCAAGGCCGGAATCAAAGACCTTGGAGGAGATATTGTTCTCCCTCAGTCCGCGAAGTATCTCAGCAACCTTGAACACAGCACTGATCTCATCATCGCTTTCCTTCCATGTGTGGAAAAAATCATTGAGGTACATCCTCTTCGTATCAAGAGCCTTGAGCTCCTCGATCATCTTCCTTATTTCGCCTTTGTCCCTAGCCATTTCTTCCTCCTAGGATTTTCTTACTAAACTCTATCACAGTAGATGTAAGGCCGCAAGAGATTGTTGCGCTTTGTTGCATGGGCTTTGAATGATGCATCTACCTGTCAGAGACAGCCTTGCCGCTCAGCTGCTCATCATACTTCATGATATATCCCTTTGCTTCCTCTATGCGTCCTTGTGCTATGTACTCAAGCATAATGCGGTTGTGATGGCGTCTGTCATGGCGGAAACGACGGGCGCTCTCAATGTAGGCTTTCTCGGACTCAAGCTCATTTCGAAGCATATTAAGCCGTTCGTTAAGCATTGCCGTATCATTGCGTGCGCTCATGATACGTATGATCTGGAAGACTATGCTGTATGCAGATACTGCAAGGATGAACATAATCAAGGTAAGCGCGATGCTGGCATAAATCTCATCCACAAGGAAGAAGAGAGGTATCAGCACAATGCAGGACACGGAGATGAAAGTGACAGCACCGAACACAGCAAGTATCCATAGCTCCTTTGTGAGCTTTGACAATGAGCCGAGGATGAATTCACAAAGATGAAAGCGCAGCAGCAGAGCATAGCAGAAGCAGATGAGCATAAGCGTCAGTGACATCACCATCTCACTGTGGTTGGCAGGAATGAATGGAAGGATGGAGACTGCAAGGGAAAAACCAGCTGCGAACATATAGAATGTACAATAAGCCGCAAACAGGAACAGATTGCGCGCTATCAGCTCAGAACCTGTGTATATGAATACAGCGCCATATACAATTGAAGAGGTTGCAAGCAGGATTGTTCCGGCAAGTCCATTGAAGTCTCCGACGACGTGGAGAACGATGACAGACACAAACTCAAGAAACAGAAAGGCAATGATCCAAAGCAGATACGGATGGGTTATCCTATCCTTTGGCCTCTCCATTATCGGAAGGACAAAGAGATGGCTCACGAAAACCATTGAAATCCTCAGCAAATCCCAAAGCACAGAAGTCCTCCTTGTCTAAAACGGAATCGTGATACGGGTATAGAAAACATCATCGATCTGTGAGCATACGATCATGCCTGAATGACGCCCCAGAACATCCGCCGCGCTTCTGATTCCGATTCCTCCCATGTCATTCTTCGATATCGGAAGGCCGTTCTCAAAGCTTGTCTTTCCGCTTGAGCTGTTCCTTATCTCAGCAAGGATAAGCCTGCCTTTTCTCTTAGCTGTGAATTCTATGAATGGATCATTGCAGGATGCGGCAGCCCGTACCGCATTCTCAAGCACGTTGCCGAAGATTATCACGATTTCAGGCTCAGAGAGATTGAGTAACTGGGGCATGGACGCAGAGACAATGAATCTGATCCCATTTTCCCTGCAGAACCGTTCTACCATACGAAGGATAGCATCAACGGTCCTATTGCCTGTATAGAAATGGAAGGTAGTCTCCTCTATCTTCCGCTCATCCCCCAACAGGTACTCAGCAGCGCCATCCGGATCGTTCCTTTCGAGATATTCGAAGATGATCCTGTTGTGCCGTCTAATATCCTCCTGCAGCTCAGCCGCTGTCTGTATGAATTCATTCTGGGCAGAGAGCTCTGCTTCAAGCAGCCTCTGCTGCATATACATCTGATCCTCCTCAGCCTTCTCATTCATGATCTGTATAAGCTTATAGGCCAGCAGGAACGACACAACGAAGAAGAATGTGAACGAGGAGAGCACCGCAACCTCGAAGAAGATATCATTGATCATGAATACATAGACAATGGCTATCGTGGATATCGAAAAACACGCAAGAATGGAGAAGACGGCAAGGCTTACCCATCCTTTCTCTATCTCGAGCGATGAATCAAGGAATCTTCTTCTGAAGAACCTGCAGGCAAATACAATCATGACAGACAGAACTGAACGTATGAAAAGCATCCAGCCTTCATTTCCTGAGAACAGGATATCCGCAAGAAGCTGGGCAAGCGATACTGCAAGCATGAAAAGCATGACATATGTCATGAATATGAAGAGCGAACGCTTGACAGAACCTTCGGAACTCCAGACAAACAGTGCACCTGTTGCAAAGAGATAAAGGAAATACTGCACGATTGTCGTTGTCTGGCTGAATCCAAACAGAATGGCGATGCATAGCCCGACAATGCCTAGGACAAAGAAGGCAGCGATCCATGCGGCAAGATGGGGCTTTCCTTTTCCAGATACAGAAAGCTGCCATAGCGTTATGCAATGGAAGAACAGAACGCTTATGACACGGAGTATATCGACAAGCATGCTATACCCTCTCAGCATCAGGAGAAGCGAACATCCATTCAAAGAACAGATTGCGTATACGGCGGAAATCACCCCGCTTTATAAGAATGGTGCTGCCATTCTGCATCGTGATATTATCAGGGCTGACTGAACGGATCTCATTGAGGTTAACGATATATCCCCTGTAAGGCTGCATGAACTGTCCGGGAGCTGCCTACTCAAGCTCATTGAGGAACACCGTAAGCGTCTTCCTCGTCTCTTCGTAATCTCCCGCACTCGTATGCACTACCCGCTTGTATCCAACGCTCTCGATGTATAGGATGCTGTCTATATAGATCCGCTGCACAGTTCCACCCTCAAGGCTCAGCAGCATCTGAGCCCTGTCATTGCGTGTAAACGCCTTGAGGGCTCGATCCATCGCTTCATCAAAAAGCTTTCCGGAAAGAGGCTTCAGGACATAATGGACCGCATCAAGAGAGAATGCATCTACAGCATAATCAGGGGAGACAGACATGAATATTATCTCCGTATGCTTCTTACCCTGTCTCAGAAGCCGTGCCGCATCCATCCCGTTTACACCAGGCATGTAGATATCAAGGATCACGATATCCCAGCCACCGCCTCTCCTTGCTTCCTCCAGGAAGGCAGATGAACTGCGGAACTCAGATACCGAAGCGCTCAGATCGGGCCTTCTCTGAAAATATGAGTCAACAGCATGTCTTGCCTCCTTGAGGCATGACTCCTGATCATCGCAGATAGCTACACGAATCACCTTCAATAATCCTTTATGGTCTAGGATACCATAAGAAATGCACAATACCGAATATCATTGATGAATCGTGAATATGATACGGCGAAAGATGAATATGAATATAAGCTCAACAAACCCGCGATTGCGTAGTATATTCTTGTTATGGAACGTTATGCACGTTTTGCAGGAAGCTGGTACCCAGCAGGAAAGGATGAGCTCATGCCAATTGCGGAATGCCCGATGCGCGATGGAGAATCAAGGTTCGCGGTCCTTCCCCATTCAGGTCTTATGTTCAGCAGCACCCATATAAGGGAATATTTCTCATCCCTTTCAGATGCAATCACTAGGATATTGATAATCTCGCCTTCGCATTACTATTACCTTGAGCCTGATATGATTGTCTCGGCACGCTTCACATCATCTGCAACGCCCATCGGCAATATAGAGACAATGCCGATGAACGTGGGGACTGTATCTGAGGATGCCTTGCAGAGAGAGCATGGCGTGGAGATGTTCCTACCTTTCATAGCAGCGAAGAAAGGCATGAAGGTTTCATATCTGCTTCTCTCTTCCCTGTCATCAGAGAAGAGCGGGATGATGATAGCTGACAAGATCCTGTCCTTGATAGACGAGCACACCGGTGTGATTGCCTCATCTGATTTCACCCACTACGGTCCTTCGTATGATTTCATGCCATACGGCAAGGACGCATATGGGAGAATAATGGCAGAGGATGACCGTACAGCAGATCTTCTTGCCAATGGAGAAGCTGAAGAGGCATGGAGGGAAGGAAAGGAAAGGACGATATGCGGCATAGCGCCAGCTGCAGTTGTCTCTGCGATGGCGAAACGCATTGGTCTTGAAGGGAAAAGAGGGCTGGGCTCATCCAGTGCTGATACGACAGGGGACAGGGAGAACTTCGTTTCATACAGAACAGTGCTTTGGAGGTGAATATGACAGATGAACGCAGGAAAGCGCTTCTTGATATAGCAAGGAAATCCATAGCAGGAGAAGATGTCAGGACAGAAGACAGAGGAGAGAGATCCGGTGCATTCGTGACGCTTAGGAAGAATGGCGAGCTCAGGGGCTGTATCGGATACATGGAGGCTATCTCAGATCTTGAGAGTGAGATAAAGATGCTCGCGCGTGAGGCTGCATTCTCAGATCCGCGCTTTCCTCCCCTCTCGCTTTCAGAGCTTCCGCTCTGCACGATTGAGATATCGCTCCTGACAAAGCCGGAGAGGATTGAGAGCATACAGGATTTCATGCCGCGCCGCGATGGGATAATCCTCTCCCTTCTTGGAAGAAGGGCTGTCTTCCTGCCGCAGGTTGCAGATGAGACAGGATGGACACGGGAAGAGATGCTCTCTGCACTCTCTGAGAAAGCAGGGCTTGGCCCATCAGCGTGGAAAAGCGACCAAGCTGTCTTCCATACATTCCAGGCGGAGGTATTCAGCGACGATGAAGTGTGATTTCTGCTTCAGGCATTGCGAGATAAAAGAAAACGGATGGGGATGGTGCAACGCAAGGACAGCAAGGAACGGGAAGCTTGAGGACAGGGCATATGGGCACCTTGCCTCTGTCGCTGTAGACCCTGTTGAGAAGAAGCCTCTTTATCTTTTCCTCCCAGGGACTGAGACGCTGTCTGTTGCTATGGAGGGATGCTCGCTCTCCTGCTCATTCTGCCAGAATCATGATATCTCGCAGGCACACCATGAAGGGCTGCCATATGTTTCCCCGGAGCATGTTGTCGAGTACGCAAAGGAGAATGGCATACCATCTGTCAGCTTCACATATTCAGAGCCCCTTGTATGGCAGGACTACATGGCAGACGTTGCATTCCTTGCAAAAGAAGTGGGACTCAAGACAATAATGGTCACCAATGGCGAGTTTTCAGAGGAGGCGCTTGAACGCATCCTCCCCCTCATAGATGCGTACAATATAGATGTAAAGGGAGATGATGCATTCTACAGGTCAGTATGCAGCGGACGCCTTGCCCCTGTGATGAATGCTATAGAGAAGATAATGATGCATGGCTCGCATCTGGAGGTCACTACCCTCGTCATCGAAGGCCTGCACACAAAGGCCATGATAGAGAGCATCGGTACCATGCTCAGGGAGAGAGGCGTGAAAGTCTGGCATCTCACACGGTTCTTCCCAGCATTTCAGATGATGGATAGAATGCCAACATCAGAAAGCTTTCTCTCTGAGATGCTGGCAGCTGCTGATAGCATAGGGCTGGATTACGTCTTTCCGGGGAACAGCCTGCAAAGGCGCCCTATTGTATGTCCGCACTGCGGAAAAGAGACATCTCCACGGAACGGGAGATGCTCTGTATGCGGAGAAACGATCGAAGGCGTCTGATCAGCCACCGAGATATGCTTTCCTCACTCCTTCATCGTTTATGAGGTCAGAGCCCTTTCCAGAGAGCATTATCTGCCCGGTTTCCATCACGTAGCCGATATCAGCGACTTTCAGCGCCATATTTGCGTTCTGCTCAATCAGGAGTATCGTAACGCCATCTGCATTCACTCGCTCGATGATCGAGAATATGTCCTTTACGACAAGAGGCGCAAGGCCAAGAGATGGCTCATCCATCATCATCAGCTTTGGCTTTGACATGAGGGCACGGCCTACAGCAAGCATCTGCTGCTCTCCACCTGAGAGCGTGCCGCCGTACTGCCAGCTTCTCTCCCGCAGACGTGGAAACAGCCGATAGACCCGTTCAAGGTCCTCTTCTATCGAGTCATTTCTCAGATAAGCACCTATCTTCAGGTTCTCAAGCACTGTAAGGTTGGGGAATATCCTGCGTCCTTCAGGGACAAGCGTTATGCCCTTGCCCACGATATATGCAGGATCCTTTCCTGTGATATCCTCCCCTTCGAACTCTATCTTTCCAGCCTTTGGCTTCACCAGCCCAGCTATCGTCCTGAGCGTTGTTGACTTGCCAGCGCCATTTGCCCCTATCAGCGTGACTATAGAGCCAGCAGGAACAGAGAGCGAGATATCGCGCACAGCCTCGATTCCCCCATAATTCACAGACAATCCTTTTATCTCAAACATCTTCAGCCACTCCTAGGTATGCATCTATGACTCTCTGGTTGCTCTGGATCTCCTCAGGTGTTCCCTCTGCTATAAGAGAACCGAAATCGAGGACATAGACACGGTCTGAAATACCCATTACCAGATCCATATGATGCTCGATCATAAGGACTGTCAGATTGTACTTCTCCTTTATCTCACGTATGAATGCTGCAAGCTCCAGCGTTTCCTGCGGATTCATTCCCGCAGCAGGTTCATCAAGAAGCAGCAGCCTCGGCCTGGTCGCAAGCGCACGTGCTATCTCAAGCCTCCTCTGATAGCCATAAGGCAGGCTTGTAGCCTTATCATCCCGATGATTCCAAAGCCCCTGCTCCTTTAAGAGCTTCTCGGTCTCAGCCCTCATCGCACGCTCTTCCTTATAGCCAATGCGGAGGACAGATGAAAAGACATTCGACTTCAGCCGAAGGTGCATTGCCGTAAGCACGTTGTCAAAGACATTCATGCTCTTGAACAGCCTTATATTCTGGAATGTCCTCGCAATGCCAAGCTTGGTTATCTCATCAGGGGTCGGAGAGAGAACCTTCTCATTTGCGAACATATCGTGCTCAAGACCGCCATACAGCCTTTTCATCTTCCCTGCAGGATGATTGACGATTATAGGGCTTCCATCGAATGATATTCTTCCATTGGTCGGTTCATAGACACCTGTGATGCAGTTGAACGCTGTGGTCTTGCCTGCACCATTCGGACCTATCAGGGCAATGATCTCACCTTCATCCACATGCATCGAAAGGTCGTTTACAGCAACAACACCTCCAAACTGCATCGTAACATGCTCAAGAGAAAGCAAAGTCTTCATCGCGCATTCTCCTTTCTATGGATTCTCCCCTTGAAGAAAGATCTCACACGTTCATATGACAGTTCCTTATCTCCCATGATCCCTCTTGAGAAGAAGAGCACGATGATCATGATTATCACGGAGAAGACAAGGCGCCGGAAACCGGAACGGAACAGGTCCGGTGCATTTATGCCAAGGAATGTTCCCATATCGAGTCCTCTGAGCCACCACTCCGAAAGGGCAATGTACAGGAATGATGCTATGCAGGAGCCTGAGATGGACCCGATTCCTCCGATGACGACAATGAGAAGGATCTCATATGTAAGCACAGTCCTGAACTGCTGGGCCTGGACTGTGTACTGGAACATGGCAAGAAGCGCCCCTGATATCCCAGCAAAGAACGATGAGATGACAAATGAGAGCTCCTTATGCCTGAAGAGGTTTATCCCCATAGCCTCTGCAGCTGTCTCATCATCCCTTATTGCCTTGAATGCACGGCCATACGATGAGTTGATAAGCAGCACGATGAGAAGTATGCATATGCCGACGACGATGAAAACGAAAAGCGTCGGAGGAAATGGGATATCAGAGAAAGGAAGCGTTATCCTCGAAAGATCCTTGAATTCACGCAGCAGGTTCGCACCATTTGTCAAAGGCCCAAGCACATCCCACTGGCAGACAGCACGGATTATCTCAGCGAAGCCAAGGGTGGCGATGGCAAGATAATCTGACTTCAGGCGGAGCACGGGAAGACCTATGAAGAATGCGAAGACAGCTGCGATAAGGCCTGCTGCAATAAGACCTGCAAGCACACCTGTATCGAAATGGATGAGCGCATCATAATACCTGTAGACACGCTCGCTTTCCTTCACAGCTGTCGGCATTGTGAGTATTGCGTATGTATAGGCTCCAAGGAGCATGAAGCCAGCCTGGCCGAGGGAGAATAGCCCCGTAAAGCCATTGAGTAGGTTCATCGATACAGCAACAAGCGAGTATATTGCCCCTTTGCGGAGAACAGTGAATATGATGCTTGTCGGACGAAGCGTGAACTCAAGAACGGCAACGAGGCCGTAAACGAGAGCTATTGCAACGAAAACCCTTATAAGATGATTGCGTTTTTCCCTATCCATCACAGCCTCCTCAGACCTTATCGACAGACTTCTCTCCGAAGAGGCCTGTAGGTTTGACGATAAGGATGATGATCAGAAAAGCAAAAGTAAAGGCATCTGAGAATGTCGTCCATCCCGATCCAGGGATGCCGAATATCGAGGCACCTCCCTTTATGATATTCTCGCATATTCCGATGATGAAAGCTCCGATGACAGCTCCTGGAATGGAACCGATTCCACCGAACACAGCTGCGACGAACGCCTTGAGTCCTGGCATAGAGCCGCTTGTCGGCGTGACGGACGCATAGTTCGTGAAATACAGGAATGAGGCGACAGCTGCCAGAAGAGAGCCAAGCATGAATGTCATCGATATGACCTTGTTTATCTTTATGCCCATGATCTGGCTTGTCTCGAAATCAACGGAAACAGCTCTCATGGCCATGCCGATCTTCGTATGCTTGATGAGAAGCGAGAGAAGTATGACAAGGACAAGCGTAAGGAAAGGCGTAACAAGCGTCACAACCCTCGTCGGAGCATCCCATATGACAACGGAAGCCGAAAGGACAGGAATCTCCGGATAGACCCTCGCAAGCCCTCCTGTAAAGTAAAGAGCCGCATTCTGTAGAAGATAGGAAACCCCTATCGCGCTTATCATTACGGACATTCTCGGAGCGCTTCTGAGAGGCTTGTATGCAACACGTTCTATGGCAAACCCCAGAATGACAGTAAGGATAAGCACAAGCGGTATGGATATGGCAAATGGCAGGGATGATGATAGGTAGACCATCATGAGTCCTGCACACATGAAGACATCACCATGGGCGAAGTTGATAAGGCGCAATATGCCATAGACCATCGTATAGCCGATAGCTATAAGAGCATACTGGCCCCCGACTGATATACCGGATAGAAAATATGAAAGATTCTGATGGAAGAAATCCGCCACGCGGTTTACCTCCTGATAAAGTTATATGCGGCAGTTTCCTGCCGCACTGGATTAGTCAACGACTACAGCAGGAAGGGCATCCCAACCACCGGTTTCGGTATTTGCATGCTTTACATATACTGTATTGCGGATTGCATCACCATTAACCTGATCGAGTGCGATATGTCCTGTTACACCATCGATCTCTGTAGCCCAGAGTGCTTCCATGATGTCAGCAGGATCTGTGCTGCCAGCGTTCTGTATAGCCTGAAGCGCAAAGTAATATGCGTCATAGCCCATTGCTGTCACAGCGCTTATCGTATCATCTCCGCCGTTGTTTGAAAGACGTGTGGAATCAGCATTCACCCACTCCTTGAACGATGCATCGAACTCTGGATCTGCACCTTCTGGATAGAAAGTCGTCACTGTTATGTCAACGTTCTTGCCAAGGGCGGCCTGGAGTATTACGTTGGAATCCCATGTGTCACCAGCAAGGATAGGCATTGCAAGGCCCTGGCTATCAGCCTGGTTTATGATAAGCTGTGCCGCCTCCGTTGAAACAGGAGAGAAGAATACCTCGCATCCGCTGTTCTTGGCATTTGCGATATAGGATGTGAAATCGCTGTTTCCCTCAGGGAATGTCTCAGAGACAACCTCGCCTCCAAGAGCTGTGAACTGCTGTACGAAATAGTTCACAAGGCCGCCTGAGTAGTCATCTCCAAGCTTTGCAAGGCAATATACCTTTCTGGCACTAAGGGTATTGTAGGCGTAGTTAGCAAGGACAGTACCCTGGAATGGATCGAGATAGCAGATGCGGAAATAGTGGCTATTCCCCTCAGTGACCTGCGGGTTTGTGCATGTGATTCCGATTACAGGAACGCCAGCAACCCTGAATGTATCGCTTCCAGCGATCGAAACGCCTGATCCATATGAGCCAAGAACGACAGATGAGCCTGCGTTGATGAGTGTTGCAGCTGCAGATGCCGCTCTATCGTTTGAGCTCTCGTTATCTGCAATCACAAGCTCAACAGTATACTCTGTGTCCCCAACCATCACTGTAGGAGTAACTGCGTTTGCATACTGTATTCCAAGTGTTTCCTGCTTTCCGCCAGCACCGTTATCACCTGAAGCAGGTTCGAAGACTCCAATCTTCACAACTGTGGAATCATTTTCCTTTGAGCCCCCAGCAAAAACGGCAATCGAGGCAAGGAGAACCACGAACAACAAGAGCATTTTCTTTCTCATTTTTTCCTCCTTAAGCAGTTAATTCATTATCCACAGTAGTAATACTTGAATGAAAAACCACCTATTTGGCGTTATGTTACAGCTATAATAGGCTCTATGTGAATGGCTAAGACTGCAAAAATGTAAAATTTCTGCATTTTTATAGATTTTTATGCATATTGCTCGACAAATATCAAAAGCAAAAAAAAATCATCCCCAAACGAGGATGAAAAGGAAAAGAATAGGTTCAAAGGGAAACGACAACGCTCTTTTCCGCCCTTTCTCCTACCCTTCCGACTATCGAGGCGTCATCACCGAACTCTTCTATGAATTTCCCTGCGTCTTCCTCGCGAAGAGAGAGAAGAAGACCGCCGGATGTCTCTGGAGAGAACAGGAGATCGATATAGGCTTTCTCAATCCTTGAATCGAAGTCTACCTTGTCCTTAAGGTAATCCTCATTGGTATATCGTCCTTCAGGAAGGAAGCCGAAACGTGCAAACCCAAGAGCACCGGAGAAGAACCGGAGAGAGCCAAGGGATAGATATATTGTCGCATCTGAGCCATCTGCCATCTCAGAAGAATGTCCGAGAATAGAGAATCCTGTGATATCAGTCGCGGCATGGACAGAGAGCGGACGCGCTATATCACGGGCTCTCTTATTAAGCGTTCTCATGCTCTCTATAGCCTCAGCAGCATCTGTCTCACCGCCCTTGTGAGCTGTCATCATTACCCCAGCTCCAAGCTTTTTCGTAAGGACGAGGAAATCCCCTTTCCTTGCGCCATGGTTTGTCCAGACAGAATCCTTATCGGCAAGAGCCGTTACGGAAAGGCCGAACTTAGGTTCCCTGTCGGAGATTGTATGACCTCCTGCAATCACACAGCCGCTCTCATCGGTTTTCGAGATAGCCCCAAGCATTATCGAACGCATCACCGATAAATCAAGGCATGAAGGAAAGCACATCAGGGAGAGCGCTACCGATGGAGACGCTCCCATTGCATATATATCAGAAAGGGCATTCGCAGCCGCTATCTCCCCGAAAACAAACGGATCATCAACCATCGGGGGAAAGAAGTCCACTGTCTCGATGAGAACCTTTCCATCCCCCACGTCATACACACAGGCATCATCGCTTTTCTCATATCCCCCCAGAAGCCTGTCGCATACTGTCCTCGGAAGGCTTTTCAGGACCTCATTGAGATCCCCTGGTGGAAGCTTTGCATTGCAGCCTGAGCTTCTTACAAGCTCTGTCAGTCTTACATCAGCCATATATCCTTACCCATTCATCACCCTTTCTCTCATATGCTGCTTCTGTGTTCTCATCAAGCAACTCAATCGGAAGAGAGCCGGTGATGAAAGCCGCAGTTCCGCAAGATGATGAAAGAGAACGGGGTACGGGACGCAGCAGGCAGCCCTGCCCATACCTCCGCTTGAAAAGAAGCGCACCGTAATGGCTGTGGAAAGTAATCACTTTCTGATCTTCACTCTCCACCCGCCACCTTCTTCGCTTACGCTTGCCTTGTAGCCGACAGCCTCTGCATAACGCGGGACATTCTCACGCGCAGCTCTGTCATCAACGAGTACATCCAAACCCTCCGGGTTATCCTTCAGCGTCTTCTTTGTCTTTATGACAGGTTCAGGACAGCTCAATCCCCTGCAGTCTATCTCAACCATCTTTCCTCCTATTGTTGTATGTGACTATAGCAGCAATTGCCAAGAGAACAAGAATGCCGGCAACAGTCGCGATCTTTCCATTCAGGCCAGGTCCTGCGTTCGCAGATGAAGCGAGCGAGAAATTATGGGCAAACGCAGCACCGGCAATCATTCCAAGCACTGCCACAGCACTGTCGCCAGAACCCTCTCCAGCAAGTATGAGCTGCCGAAGAGGACAGCCTCCAAGCATCACAGATCCCAGCCCCACAGCAACCATCCCAAGGTAATTCCAGAGGTGTGCCGAGTGCGATACAGGCTGATCTGCAAAGCCCAGATGGAAGTTTCCGGCAAGAAGATTCCCTATAAGCGTGAATACGAATATAGCTGCAAAACCTGAGATGAGCGTGAAATCCCTTATCAGGATGATATCCCGGATACCACCTGCCATGCACAGCCTTGTGCGTTCAGAGATCAGCCCAACGATAAGACCAGCAAGCAGGGAAAGGGCAACAGGCGCATGCATCGATCCAGGACCAGACTCCGAGAAAAGGAAAAGTGAAGGCGCTGCCATGAAAACAACGAACAGAAGGATCGTCATTGCAGGAAATGCAGCTCCCTCAAGCCTTGCCGCCTTATAGGATCTTCCGAGAGAGAAGCCATTTGCGAGGAAAGCGCAGCCGACTGCGATTCCGGTTATGAAACCAAGGAGGCCTACGAATGCATTGAGGTCTCCTCCCCCAAGACGCAGAACCATCCTGAGCGGGCATCCAAGGAAAACAAGCGCCCCTATCATGACTATGAAGCCGATTATGAAGCGCAGCACCGGGCTTGATCCGGCATGTGGATTGAAATCCTTTCTGAGTACGCTGATCAGAAATGAGCCAAGTACGATTCCGATGATTTCCGGCCGTACATATTCAACGATAGGTGCTGTATGGAGATGCATTGCACCAGCTGTATCACGAAGGAAGCAGGCTATGCAGAACCCCATATTAGCAGGATTGCCGAAAACAACCAGAACTACGCTGATTACACCAATCAAAGCACCGCTTATAGCAAGCGCAATCTTTCCTGATATCTTCATATCTGCTACACTACCATCATGCAAATGAAAACGCAATGGATTTTTCATCAAAGCGTTTAAGTTTGCAGAATACGGTTTTATGGTACAATATAGCTATGGGCAGGATATATCTTGATAACGCAGCAACATCTTTTCCCAAAGCTCCGGGAACTGCCGAGGCTGTATCTGACTATCTGAAAGACAATGTCGTCAATCTTTACAGGACGGAAAGCGGGAAATCAGAGGAATTGTTCTCAGCCATATACTTGCTCAGGGAGAATATCGCATCTTTGTACTCATATCCGCATCCTGAGTGCATAGCATTCACGCTCAATGCCACAGAAGCATTGAACATGGCAATCAAGGGACTTCTCAAGAAAGGTGATAAAGTCCTTGTGGCAAAGTATGAGCATAATGCAGTAATGCGGCCTCTCAGCCAGCTCGGATGCATGATAGCAAAGGATGATGCAGATGGTATCTCAGCTGTCATAGCAAATGCTGCAGATAATGTCTCTGGAAACGTCATTGATTTATCAGAGTATGCAGAAATAGCGAAAAAGCAGTCAGTTCCGCTTATAATAGATGCATCCCAGGCCTCCCCTTATATCGACATAGATATGTCCGTGACAGAAGCTGCTGCGATCTGCTTTCCAGGACACAAGGGCTTTCTGGGGCCAGAGGGCACCGGCGGCGTTGTTTTCCGAAGGGATATAGCAGAGGCCATAGAGCCCCTTGTCACAGGTGGCACTGGTACAGAAAGCGACAGGGAGACCGTTCCGACAACGCTTCCGGAGAGGCTATCTGGAGGGACTGAGAATCTACCTGGTCTCGTAGGGCTATCGCACTCGCTCTCATACGTTATCGAGCACATGACAGAGATAAGGGAAAGATGCAAAGCATTGACAGAACGCCTTCATGATGGGCTTTCAGCAATAAAGGGAATCAATATCATCGGTCAGGAAAAAGATGAAAAGACAATCCCCATAATATCAATAACAGCAGAAAAGGATGTTGCATGGCTTTCATCTGTGCTTCTTGAAAGGCACTCAATCGAGACAAGGGTCGGCCTGCACTGCGCACCGGAGTCGCACAGAAGCCTGGGAACATTTCCTTCTGGCACGCTGCGTTTCTCTCCCGGTCCTTTTACACAAGACGATGAGATAGACAAGACTATACAGGCAGTAAAGGAGGCAATGGATGAATAGCATATTCACAGCTCTTCAGGATGCAATGAAAGAAGGACGGAGAATTGAATGGATCACAGATACGGAAACCGGAGATGAATGCATCACTGCTGATGGCACTGCTGTATATGGCAGGGCAATCCAGAATGGTGCAAGAGAGAGGATAATAGCTGAACCGGTCCTTGTCCTATTCGGAGCTGGGCATATATCAAAAGCGCTTTATGACCTTGCAGTGCTGCAGGGAATGAAGACAATAGTCCTTGATGATAGGGAAAGCGAACTTACAGAGGAGCGATTTCCTCTAGCAGAAAGGCATATAGCACCTTTTGAGGAGCTTCTCAAAGAAGAGTACTGCACAATCTCCCCATATTTCGTCATATTCACACACGGCCATGCCTATGATCTTGAAGCTCTGCGCTATGCTCTATCACGCAGCTTCTCATACCTTGGGATGATCGGCTCGAAGGCAAAGTCAAGCGCACAGATAGAAACAATGAGAGCTGAAGGATTTCCTGAGGAGAAGATAAGGAAAATACATAGCCCTATAGGAGTCAGCATAAACGCAGTGACACCGGAAGAGATAGCAGTGTCGATAATGGCTGAGATCATAAGCGTCTACAGGGAAGATAAAAGCGCTGTCACAATAGCCCCATCCCTTCTTGATAGGATAACAAAGGAAGAAGGGATTGTTGTACGCATAATCGAAAAGCAAGGCTCTGCCCCACGTTCTGTTGGCTCGATGATGTTTGTGACCAATGACAGGATCTACTCAACCATTGGAGGAGGAAGAATAGAAAGCCTAGCAATCGATGAGGCAAGAGCAATGCTCAAAAGCAAAGCAAAGAGGAAAATACTCTCTTATGATCTTGGAAAGGGAGGAAACGCCGGAATGATATGCGGAGGATCGGTAAGGATTCTTCTTGAAAGCAATGAAGATTGAGGAGCGCAGATGCGCCCTATGCGCTCCTCAATCAGAGAAATCCTCTCCCTCAACGGGTAGAGTAAACTCCAAATTAGATTCACCTTCCTTTTGATCGAACCAATCTGTCTTTCCTGAACGGAAACGACGGATATAATAGCGAACAGTATCACGTTTGAGTCCTGTTGCCTTTACGGTCTTCTTATATCCATACCCCATCTTAAAGCACTCATAGACCTCCATCCTTTTCTCCAGAGGTATCTTATAAGTTATGTTCCTAGACATCTCGTCTCCTTCGCAAAGCACTTTACCCTCCCCCGTACCAGTATGTAAATACCCCCTCCTGTAATTTATATTTCTTTCAGGAGGGGGTAATATACATTTCGATAATGCTGAACTAGCATTTGGATGAAGTCATATTCAGTTCAAGGAGGATTCAATGAAAAAGACTTTGATCGTAATGCTCAGCATTATTGCTGTGCTATTTGGTTTCGCATCGTGTGACAATTCAGCGTCAACTCCAGAAGGAACGGCTATATCAAATCTGGGGGAACTTAAGGCTGCTGTAGCTGCAGATGGCGAATACTACCTGAACGCTGATATCACGCTTGATGGTCAGCTTGTCATTTCTGCACCGATTACTCTAGATGGAAATAACCACAAAATCACTGCAACAACACCGACGACTGGCGATACTGCTGCAGACAAAGCACTTATTCTCGTAACATCTGATAGCGTTACTTTGAAGAACCTCACAGTGTCTGGAACAAAAACACAGGAGACATGGAATGAAGGTGAGTATGGAATCAAGGTTTACGACGCAGAGAATGTAACACTTGAGGATATCACTGTTACAACAACGAACGCCGGTATTCAGGTAAATGGCTCCACTGTAATACTTGAAGGTACAACAACCGTTACTGGGAATACTTTCGGAGGTATAGAAGTAAGCAAGGGTGCTGCAACGCCTTCTGCAGGCACACTGACTGTAAACGGTACTATCGTCTCTACAGATACGGATGTTCCTGCAATCTGGATTGATGGAAATACTGACGGAAACACTGTTACTGGCGTGGAAGCATTAACAGATTTTATCCCAACAACCAAGCAAAACCAGAAATGGTATATCACAGATGCACAGAGAGATGCAGAGGGTGCAAATTGGCCAATGCCTGTTGAAGAAGCATAATCTTCTATAGTTTTATCCAGGCCATCATTACGATGGCCTATTTTATTGTAAAACCATAGCATATTTATATTATTCATTATTTGATTCTGATAACTAACACAAGAAACAAAAACAATATTACTATAAATTTACTTGTACAAGCATTTTTTGAGAACTCTTTTGATACTACTTAAGATTTTCATTGATTTTTTGCAGTACTACTGCATAATTTCATTGAAAATTTGCAGTAGCTTTTTTAATTATTCTAGGTAATAATAAGAATTATGAGAAAAAGCAACTATATAATCAGGATTTTAGATATAACAAAAGACTTGGAATTGCAGCCTCAATTCTTATTCGGGGCTCGCCTTACAGGAAAGACAAGCTATCTAACAATGCAGATGCAGGATATGTTTTCTCTGCATATTGACCTGCTCAACAGCAATGAGCGAACGATGCTTGAAAGGAATCCTAAAGTTTTATCAGAAAGGGTCAGAGCGTTGGATAAGGAAAAAGGCCTGATCGTAATTGATGAAATCCAGCTTGTCCCTTCACTTCTGTATGAAGTGCATAAGCTTATTGAATCCACTGATTTTACATTCCTTATGACAGGGTCTGGCGTGAGGAAACTGAAACATGCAGGCGTGGACCTTTTAGGAGGGAGAGCTGGTGAGATAATATTCCATCCGCTTGTATGGCCGGAAATCAAAGATAGAGAATACTCTCTTGAGCATATTTTCAAGACAGGGCTCCTTCCAAGAATGTATCTTTCCCGAAATGCAGACAGATTGCTTTTGAGCTACAAGAACAGCTACATATTGACACAGGTACAGATAGAAGGAGCAATCAGGAATATACCATCATTCTCATCATTTCTGACACTCGCAGCACTCTCATCCGGAGAACAGATCAATTTCAGCAACATTGCAAACGACACGGGTGTTTCTGCAAACACGATCAGAGCCTGGTATGATATTCTCACCGACATGCTTCTCGGCTATGAGATACCTGCATATACAGCAACAAAGAAAAGAAAGGCAACTGTCATTTCAAAGTACTATCTTTTTGATGTTGGGGTGATAAGGTCCATACTTGGATCTGCTCCACCGACAGAAAACACAAGTGAATATGGAAAATTCTTTGAGCATTACATCTGCCATGAGCTTGTATCATACATAGATTACAATGGAGGAGATAGCAAAGACAGGGGATTGTGCTATTGGAGAACAAGCACAGGCCTCGAAGTGGATTTCATTTACAAGAATCAAGTAGCGATAGAAACAAAGACAACAACACATGTAAATGAAAGAGGAGATCTGAAGGGGCTGAGGGCTTTCAGGGAAGAAGGGCTCTGCAGGAAAGCAATCATCGTTTCACGAGATGAATTCAAAAGGAAGACCGAAGATGGAATCTATATCTATCCATACAAAGTATTTCTAGATGAACTGTGGAGAGGTCAGATACTTGAAGTCAAATAGTCGTCTCTGAGGAAAAGAAGAGGTAAAGACCTCCCGTCTTCCATTCATTCGAATTTTCGATCGTACAGCAATGCAGCTATCAGTACTACAAAGCAGGAGCCAGCGTTATGGACAAGTGCACCTGTAGTTGGATTGAGAAGGCCTAGCAGCGATAGGATGATAGCTACTGCATTGATGCACATCGAAAGCGTGATGCTTGCCTTTATGGTCTTCACCGTTGCATTTGAAAGTCTCTTCAGATAAGGAATCTTGGATATATCATCGCTCATCAGAGCTATATCCGCAGCATCGATTGCAATATCGCTACCCATGCTTCCCATAGCAACGCTTACATCAGCGCTTTTCAGGGCAGGAGCATCGTTTACGCCATCTCCTATCATGCAGACTTTGTGTCCAGCTTTCCTCATTGCTTCGATATTCAAAACTTTCTCTTCTGGAAGCAGCTCTGCACGGACTTCCTTGATTCCGATTTTCGAGGCAAGGTAATCAGCAGCTTTCCTATTGTCGCCAGTGAGCAGCACTGTTTCAGCATTCATTGCTGAAAGCTTTGATACCATATCCTTTGCGTTCTCCTTCATCACATCTGAAAGTGCCACGATGCCAATCACGCTTTTCCCTGATGCAACAAGTATAGAGACCTTTCCTTCCGATCTGAAACTCCCAAGAATATCAAGAGCTTCTCCGCAAATGCTTATCCCGTTTTCACTGATGAATCTCTCACTGCCGCATAGAATGGGTTCTGAATCGACTGCTGCTCCGATTCCCCTGCCCGAGAACATCATGAAATCCTCAGCTTCCTTGATTTCAATTCCTCTTGACCTTGCTCCCTCAACGATTGCCTTACCAAGCGGATGCTCGCTTCGTGATTCAGCAGATGCCGCAAGCGACAAAAGATGATCTTCATTCATGCCTGAATCAATGACAGCAATATCGCTTATCTCAAGACGGCCATAAGTAAGTGTACCTGTCTTATCGAAAGCGATTGTATCGACTTTGCCCATCTTTTCAAGAGCTTCTCCTGATTTGATGATGACACCATGCTTCGTTGCCTGTCCGATTGCTGCCATTATCGCAGTGGGGGTTGCAAGTACAAGCGCGCAGGGACAGAATACGACAAGCACCGTCACAGCAGTCACGATATTGCCCGTTGCAATATATGCGATGATGGCAATCAAGAGTGCGATAGGCACAAGATAACTTGCTGCTTTATCTGCAATACGCTGCATAGGGGCTTGTTTCTTCTCTGCATCCTCGACCATGCGTATAAGCTTCTGAAGAGAGCTGTTCTCACTGACACTTGTTGCTCTTATATCTATAGAGCCAAATCTATTGATCGTACCGCAGAAAACGGAATCCCCAGCTGTCTTATCCACAGGAATCGATTCTCCTGTCATGATAGACTGATCTACAGAAGTCTCACCTTTGATAATCACTCCATCTGTCGGAATAGTCTCTCCGGGAAAGATCCTGAGGATATCATCTTTTCCAATGTCTTCAGCTGCAACCAGTTCCTCATGCCCATCATTATTGATGCGCCTTCCTTTCGTAGGCGCAAGATCGATCAGTTTCCTCAGGCCCTTCTTTGCCCTGTCTGTGGTGGATTCCTCAAGAAGTGCACCGATAGCCATGATGAATGCGACCTCTCCTGCTGCGAACAGGTCTCCGACAGCGATAGCTGCAAACATAGCTATCGATATAAGAAGAGCTGATGAGATCTTGCTTATTCCTTTATTGTGTACGATCCTCCATACTGCAAGATAGAGAAGAGGAATACCACTGATCATGACTGTTATCCATGCAGGATCAAATGGAAGAAAGTGAAGCTCGATTTCATCTCCGCTGAACTCCCCTGCAAGATGAGGAATTAAATCAAAAAGCAGGAATACTCCTGCAACGATTGTCATCGGAAGTCCTGCAAGCAAGTCATTTATTCTTTTTATCACGCTTTCCTCCCCGCAGTGATTTACACATCCTTCAAATAACTGTACGTTTAATACGATACCGAACATCTTGTTTGTTTCAACGTAAGCCAGAAGATTGCAATGTATCAATAGTCAGTTTCAGGCAGCTGTACGTTAACAAACATTTTCCTGAAATTGTCCGCAATGAAGGAGTCAGATGTCAACGACCTGCAGCACAAGGCTGCAGGCATGAGGGAGGAATCCCGGATGCCTGACGTTGATCAGCCCTAGTGAAGGGCTTCGGCCCTGAACTACGTTATCGGTGAATGCATAGGCACCTTGGAGTGTCGTTCCAGCTCCAGGCTCTGCGGCATACGGTTAAACAGTCCTGTCAGGCAGGGACAGTGCCGTATGTGAAAACCATCGGATAACATCGGCTCGGGACAGCGGTGAGCAATACACCGCAACCGGATTCGTCCGGCATTACCTCTCAAGAGGTCAAGGAGGACCATATGGTCTATGTAATCGACAAGGATGGGAAGCCTCTGATGCCAACAGGACATCACGGCAAAGTCAAATGGCTTCTCAGGAGGAAAAGAGCAAAGGTCGTAAGGCGCTCGCCGTTCACGATCCAGCTCACCTACGAACCAGAGACGCACTGCGTCCAGAGCGTAACGCTTGGTGTGGATGCGGGTTCGAAGCATGTCGGGCTATCCGCCTCCACGGAAAGGAAAGAGCTGTTCAGTGCTGAAATGACGCTCAGGGACGACATCCCTCAGCTCATGACCGCACGCAGGCAGTCAAGACGAACCAGACGTTCCCGTTTAAGATATCGAGCACCACGTTTCGACAACCGCCGCCGTCCAGACGCCTGGCTCACGGCCACGATGGAAGCGAAGATCAGGACTCATGTGAACGTAATCAATGACGGATGTGCCATCCTGCCTGTCTCAAGAATCGTCATCGAGACGGCATCTTTCGATATCCAGAAGATCAAGAACCCGGGAATCGAAGGAGCCCAATATCAACGGGGAGAGCAGCTGGACTATGAGAACGTCAAGGCGTATGTAAAAGCCAGAGACGGGTTCAGGTGCTGGAACTGCAGATCAAAAGGAAAGCTTCAGGCGCACCATATAGTCCAGAGGAAGGATGGCGGCTCCGACAGGCCTGAGAATCTCATCACCCTTTGCGAGAGCTGTCATACCCGCCATCACAACGGCACTCATCCACTTTCCATCCCCTTTCCAGAGAACAAGGGCTTCCGCAACGCCACGGAGATGAGCACTATGCGCTGGTTCCTGCTTGGCAGAATCAGGGCTGCATATCCAGATATTCCTGTAGAGCAGACCTACGGCTACATCACGAACTGGAGCAGGAACCAGCTGAAGATCGAGAAGACCCATGCGAACGACGCCTTCTGCATCGCCGGAAATCTCACAGCCAGATGCAGCGATATCTACGATATCGTGAAGATACGCTCTCACAACCGCCAGGTGATGAAACAGAACATCACGAAGGGCGGAAAGCTGAAACGCAATCAGGCCACAAGGATGATACATGGCATCGACCGTTTCGATGTAGTGAGGCATGAAGACGGCAGAGATATGGTCGTCACAGCCCGCAAGACAAGGGGCCTGTACTGTCTGAAGCCGCTTGATGGCTCGAAGACATTGACGGATGTGCCAAGAAGGAGATTCACCCTCCTTTGGCACTCGAATGGGGTGATTGTAATAAGGAAGCCGGCATTCCCCGCCTCAGCACAAGGCTGACGGTGCCCTGCCAGAAGAATTTATGGATAGAAGGCAGAAGAAAACCAGAAAAGCAATATTCGATGCGTTCACGGCATTGCTTTCGAGAAAAAGCTATTCGCATATTACAGTCCAGGAAATCATTGATGAAGCGGATATAGGACGTACTACATTCTATGCTCATTTTGAGACAAAGGATCATCTTCTCAAAGCACTGTGCGAAGAGCTTTTCGGACATATTGCAGAAAATGCAAGCAACGCGATAAAGAGCAAAGGACTATATTCAGACAAAGAGGCTCCTAGTTCAGCAATATGCCATCTACTCCATCATCTGAAAGAGGATAGAACTATCGTGATGCTGCTTTCCCATGACAGCAGCGAGATCTTCCTCAGGTATTTCAGGGAAAGCCTGTCGGACTTCTTCACGACAGAATTCACAGGAAGTCATACAAGGAAGAACAATCTGGATATACCAGATGATTTCATGATCAACCACATCTCAGGAAGCTTTGTCGAAATGGTATTATGGTGGATCAGATCCGATTTGAAGCAAAGCCCGGAAGATCTGGACAGATACTACCAGCAGGTAATCCTTCCGATTCTCTGACTCAGAAGGATGCCGTCATCTGCAAAGTGAAAATGAAACAGAATATAAAAAGGATCCAGACAGCATCTGAGTTTCAATGATGATTTTCATAGATGTGAAATCATGAAAAGCATATAAAACGTTTCATTGATCTGGTCAGAATCCTTGACCGCAGATCAGTATTCCTTATTGGATATAGGCCAACTACGGAAAAACTGTAAAATGCCTGAAATTTCGGAGTATGAATATCTCTAAAATGATTCCGATTTCAAACAGATAAGAGGCCCAGAGTTGTTCCGGACCTCCTATCATATTCTTGTCAAAACCTGCCAAGTGCCTTGAGGATCTTCTCTGGGGTTATAGGCCAGGTTCTGATCCATACACCGACAGCATCGGCTATCGCCATAGCTATGGCAGGAGCTGCACCATTGCAGGCTATCTCGGATATCGATTTAGCTCCGAATGGTCCGTACTGATCGTTCACATCAATCAAGACAGACTTGAAATCCTCAGGTGCTTCCTGGATCATCGGCACGCAGTAATCCGTGAATGTTGTCGTTACGCATCGCCCTGATTTGTCAAGGACAAGATCCTCGTACAGGGTATGTCCAATGCTCTTCATCACAGCACCATACATCTGGCAAAGTGCAAGTTCAGGATTAATCGGAGTTCCTGCATCCTGCAGTGCATAGAACTTCAGCACCTTGATCTCACCTGTTACGGTATTGACAGCAACCTCGGCAAAATGCGCACCGTAAGGGACTGCGAAATTAGGAGTCGTGAAAGAACCTGTTCCTATAAGCTGTCCTCTTCCTTCTCCTGATGTGGCAGTATGTGAAAGAGATGCAAATGTAAGCGTTGTGCCATCCTTCGCTTTGACAACGCCAGGATACTCTATGATGAGTTCATCCTCTCTCTTGCCAAGCTGAAGCGATGCTTCATGGATTATCTTCTGCTTCAGATCCTTTGCAGCATTAAGCGATGCATTACCTGAGAAGTACGTACCGGATGATGCATATGCACCGGTATCGAACATGCAGGAATCCGTATCGCCAGAGACTACGGAGATATTCTCCATCGGTACTTTCAGCACCTCAGCTGCCATCTTCGCAGAAAGCGTATCAAGGCCTGTTCCGAGGTCTGCTCCCCCTGAGAGGACAAGAAGAGTGCCATCGGTCAGGAGCTTTACCTGGGCATTTGAGTGATCGAGTCCTGGAAGTCCCGAGCCCTGCTGTATCATCGCAAAGCCCTTTCCTATCTTCCATTCAGGGTCCTTGGATTCTTCCCGCTTGCCCCATTCAATCATCTTAGCGCCTTTATCCAAGGCTTCCCTGAGTCCGCATGAACCAACCGGAACCACAGCACCTTCACGCCCTTCGCCAAGGCCTCGGAGAATCTCAAGCATATAGCCTTCCTCGACTATGTTCTTCCTCGCCATCTCCAAGGGATCTATCCCAAGCTTCATCGCAAGCTCGCCCATTGCGCTTATTATCGCGAAGTAGCCTTTCGGTGCGCCATATCCCTGATAAGCCCCTGTCGGAGGGATATTCGTGTAATACGTCAGAAGATCGTAATACATGTTATCCACACGGAATATAGGGAGTGTCTTCGATGAAGCATTCATCGGAACAGTGAGACAGTGGTTGCCATAAGGCCCTGTATTGGCTCTTACATCCATATAGATCGCAGTAATCGTTCCGTCTTTCCTGCCGCCCATCTTCACCCTTATCCTCATTGGATGGCGTGTGGAATTTGCATAGAACTCCTCTGCTCTTGTATTGCGGTAATATATCGAGTGTCCGGTTCTCCACACAGCATAGCCGAGAAGATCCTCGACAAGTATGTCCTGCTTAGAGCCATAGCCACCACCTACACGCTCCTTTATGACATGGACCTTGTTCTCAGGTATCTGGCAGATACGGGCAACTATGCGCCTCACATGATACGGTACCTGTGTAGAGCAATTGAGTACAAGACGCCCGCCTTCGATGCGGCCATAGCATACATGCGGCTCAAGAGGCGTACACTGAGGCTGTGATGTCTGATATGTCGAATCAACGACAGCATCTGCCTCCTCAAAGCCTTTCTCTATATCACCGATGCCGCCATGGGCACCTGCTGCGATATTGTGCCTTATATCCCCATGCAGCGGAAACTGGTATATGACCTTATCCTCATCCTTATCGGCGCTCTTGTTGTACTCATCAAGATCTTCGGGAGCTCCTGATACGTACTCCACTATTCCATTGTGCACAAGCGGAGCGCCTTCAGCCATTGCCTCCTCAACAGTGAAGACAGGTTCTATCGGATCATATACCACGTCTATAAGCGCGGCCGCTTTTTCCGCAGTTTCCCTGTCCTTTGCAACAATAGCAGCGACTCTGTCCCCAACATGCCTTACCTTCCTGTTGAGAAGCTTTCTGTCATATGGAGATGGTTCAGGATTGCCCTGTCCCGCCTGCATATAATAGACATCTGGGCAGTTGAAAGCCGTGATTATGTCTACAACTCCCTCGACTTCCAATGCCTTCGATACATCTACAGAGCGTACATAGGCATGGGCAAACGGCGAGCGCAGAACGTAAAGGATATCTGAATTCGGCTCTACCCTATCCTCCACGAAGAGCTTCTCCCCGGAGACAAGGGCCTTTCCATCAATCTTAGGCATCGGCTTTCCAACAACGCTGAGCTCATCTCTGAATGATGGGGAAACTGCTGTGATATACCTCCCATATTCCCTTTTCTCCTCCGCAAGCTTCACGGCAAGATAATAGTGCTCATACCCCGCGTCCCTGATGAAGATTCCAGAAAGAGCTTCCTTTATATCTTCTTTCGCTGGATGTGGCTTTCTATCAAGAAGCCATGTAAGGAGAAGTGCGGCTTCAGGAGCGTTGTATGCACTCTGCACGACACCGGCTGCAACCATGGCATCCTGCACATCATTTGTCTTTCTCCCATCAAGAAGGCCCTCTGGGGTTATTATCTCAGCCCCTTCTGCCTGATAGAGAAGAATCAGATTAGAGTATCTTGGGGTACCTGAGAAGATGATCGTATCAGAGCCGGCAAAGCCTTCCCTGTCGTCACTGTCCCTGACAGAAGTGTATCCAGAACGGTAAAGGACATCGCGAAGCCTCTCCCATTCCTCTCCTCTCAATACGGCTTTCCTGCCATTTACAGTACATCTGACATCCATCATCGAACCTCCTTGAAAGAGACCGAGGCAAGATAACGCTTATAGTCCCCGCTTCCTGTCAGATCGGTGGAGAAATCAACAGTGCTGTATGAATCCTTATCACCGAAAGCGAAACCCGAACCGCTTATGCCATACGCATACCGCTTCCCTGAATGGGCGGCAGTCAGTGCTGCATGGGCATGGGAAGCCCTTGCAAAGCGCTTTGCCTCACCATCAGAGAGGCTCCTGATGTACACACTCTCTATAATGGAGTCCTTATCTCCAGAGAGAACATACTCATCGACCTGAAGATCCCTTGTGCCATCTGCAGAGATAAGCGAAAGGACAGCATCTGAAGCAAAAAGCGATGGAATCATATAGCTATCAAAGCGTGCAAGCGCAACATTCCCGCCGATCGTTGCCTGCTCTCTGAGCTGCAGTGAGCTCTGGAACCCAGCACTCTTCCTGATGAATTCCGGAAGAATCTCAGATCTGGCTATATCTGCAAGCTTCGCAGCTCCTCCTATGCGAACACCATCTCCTTCCTTCCTTATTTCAGCGGAAAGGATCTTTGAGATATCTATAAAGCATGAATCCTTGTCCTTGCCAGATAAAAGGGAAAGCAGCGCTGTCCCCCCTGAAAGATAAGACGACTGGGGGAACTGTCTTTTCATCTCCACTGCAGCTTCAAGCGACTCAGGATGCAGGATAATCATACACTCCTCCTTATTCGATGATTCCGTGGTCCTCTTCATTGACGATTGCCTCAAGGAATCTTGTAAGCATACGGGCTGTAGTATTCCTTCTGTACTTTGGCATTGCGTGTGGCGATATCGCACGATCCCATGCGTCAAGGAAATCCGGGACAATCTCCGGGATATCCTCAATAGAGCGGCGTATTATCATCGACTCAGCCTCTCTCGATCTGATCACCTTGGGGCCAGCAGCACCTGAAGATGCCCTGAAATCAACGACAAGGCCATCCTTGACAACAGCTGCAGCCGAAAGAGAGAGCTTTGAGATCGCATTTGCCTTCCTCATTCCGATCTTCCTGTAATAGCTGTATGTGAAATCATGAGGTGGGATGATAACGCTCTTTATCAGCTCATCGCTCCTGAGATCGGTCTTCTTCGAGCCTTTGATGAAATCATCAAGGAGCATACGCCTCTCTCCGCCAAACGAGATAAGAACAACCTCAGCATCGAGAAGTATAAGCGGCTGCGGCAGATCACCTTTAGGGGAAGCATTGCCAATATTCCCACCGATCGTTGCACTGTTGCGAAGGGCAACCGCCCCCATTCCAGAAGCAGCCATCCTGACATGCCATGGAACTACAAGGGATGATGCGATCTCCCCTGCTGTCGTCAGCGCTCCAATCTCAACAGAGCCATCTTCATGCAGTGTTATGCCTTTAAGCTCCTTCAGCCCTGCTATGATCATCACAGGTCTATCGAGTATCGGATCAAGGCCTATCCCCCTCTTGTTCTGGACCATTATATCTGTACCGCCGGCAAGGGGAATGGCCCCTTCCGCCTTCCTCAGAAGCAATGCCTCATCAAGTGTTTCAGGAATATAGTTTGCTACTGCCATAGTTCACCTCCACGGCTTGCTGCAAGCATTATGCTCTCGACAATCAGGTCGTATCCTGTGCATCTGCAGATATTCCCGCTTATCGCGACCCTTACATCATGCTCGGTCGGAGTCGGATTCGACTGCAGAAGAGCATATGCAGCCATGACCATTCCAGGGATGCAGAAACCGCACTGTACTGCACCGCCATCCCTGAAAGCATCAACAATGCACTTGCCTTTCTCTGTATCGCGTATGCCCTCTATCGTGAGTATCTCAGAGCCAATGCACGCTCCGACAGGTATTATGCACGATGTGACAAGCTTTCCATCCTTTATTATCGAACAGGCTCCGCACTCACCTTCTCCGCAGCCTTCCTTCACACCTATAAGGCCAAGCTCCTCTCTCAGGACATCTACAAGACGCCTGAGCGGATTGCCTGAATACAATACCTTGTTTCCATTAACGCGGAATTCTATCTCTTTATACATTCTCAAGCGCCTCCTCGATATCCTCTCCTGGAATAGGTATTTTCGTAACCGTTATCCCAAGTGCACGCTCAACGGCATCAACATACGCAGCATCCGCACCGTTGAAGACAAGCTCTCCCATGCCCTTGGCTCCCTGAGGGCCCCACTCATATGGATTGTCTACAAGCAACCACTCCTGCTTCGGAAAGTCCATGCTTGTCGGTATGACATAATCAGACATGGATTCCTGCCTGAAATGCCCATTTCTGTTTTCCATCTTCTCCATCGAGGCATAGCCAAGGGACTGTATCACGCCACCGTTGACCTGGCCATGGACGATAAGAGCATCGATTGCGTGCCCGATATCATGGCTTGTCCAGATACCGACTGTCTTGACCTCGTTCGTTATCCTATCAACCTCAACCTCTACAATTGCAGCACCCCAGCCGTAGCCAAGATACGCGTCTCCTCGGAATGTGCTCTGATCCCAAGGATGGCCTTCAGGATGCTCGTACTCCTTCTCAACGGAGAAATCGCCTTCTGCCCATCGCTCCTTCATCTCCTTTGCGCACTCTTCGACTATCTTTCCGACAATCATCGTTGAGCGCGATGCCGCTGTAGGGCCAGAATCCGGGACAAGGGAAGTATCAGGGTTGGGATAGTCTACATCCTCTATATCTATGCCAAGAGCATTTGCAGCGATCTTCCTGAGCGCTGTCTGGAAGCCCTGCCCCATCTCTGTTGAACCAACTTCGATACGGACGCGCTCTCCCGTCTTCACAAGCCTTGCATGGGCCTTTATGATTGCCTGTTCGCCATTGCCCGTGAAAGCTCCGCCATGATTGTAGAAGGAAACACCGATGCCCTTTCCGCTTCCGATTCCGTACTCAGCTGACTTCCTGAAGTAATCTGATGCATCTGCGATCTGCTTGAACATCTCAGGCAGCTTCACTTCCTCGACTATGTGTCCATTCGTAACTGTCTCACCGCCCTTTTTCAGGAAGTAGCGTGACTTGTATTCAGCTGGATCGAATCCGAACTTCCTTGCGATATGGTCAAGATGAGTCTCTATCGCAAAGAGAGTCTGAGGAGCGCCAAACCCGCGGAATGCATCTGACGGGAATGTGTTTGTAGCAACTCCAACGCCTTTGAGGTATGTTGCAGGGAAATCATAGACGCCGTTCGCATGGAACACACCGCGCTGCAGAACAACATAGGATGCTGAAAGATATGCTCCGCAGTTGTAGTATATCGTCCCCTCTATTCCCATGATATTCCCATCTTTATCGAGCGCTGTGCGGAAAATGGTCTTTGAAGGATGCCGCTTGACAGAATAAAGCATATCCTCCTTTCTCTCGAAAATGAGCTTTATAGGCTTGTGGATGATGCTCTCAGCGACAAGGAGAGGACCGCACAGGACATCAGGGAAATGCTCCTTGCCACCGAATGCTCCACCCGTTGTCACCTGCCTTATGATGATATCATCATAGTTCAGCCCAAGAAGACCTGCGACTGACTTGCGCACATAGAATGGACACTGCGCGGAGACGTAGAAGACATACTTTCCATCCTCCTCAGTTACTATCGCACCGTTTGTATCAAGATGGACGTGCTCCTGGAATCCTGTCTCCAGTGTTTCCGTGAAAACGCTGTCAGCCTCATCGAAGACATCCTTCATCGGCCTGCCCTTCTCGCAGTAGAGAGAGCAAAGCACATTGTCTTCTCCGTATATAACACCGCCCTTGAGCGAAAGCGCATCATCTATCGTGACAGCAGGGATTTCCTCTTCATAGTCTATCTTCGTATTATCCAACAGATAGCTGAGGATATTCCTGTCAGGACCTACGAGAAGCCCGATTGTCTCACCGACATACTTCACGTCGCCGTCAGCAAAGCATCTCCAGTCCTTCCCGATCATCCAGAGCTCATTCCTGCCATTCTCAGGTATATCCTTTGCAGATATGAAATAGTATCCCTCGGGAAGCTGTGGAAGATGTATATCCAGAATTCTGCCTCTAGGTACGGATGAACGTACCATATACGCGTAGAGCATATCAGGGAAAGAGTAATCAGCTATGTATCTCGCCTCTCCTCTTGCCTTGGCTTCAGCATCTACTCTGACAACCTTGTCATCGATACTCGTAAGCGGCATATCTCCTCCATTCATTGTGTTTTTTATTGCATAATGAGAAATTATACTCACTACGCTTTCAGTATACACTAGAAATCAGATAAGAGAACACAGGATTGACGAAAAACAAGATTGCAGGGGCAAGGGGTGTAGGATAAACTCAAATATGGAGGGAAAAGATGACGAACGACGAGATTTACGACTTTATCGGAGAGCTTGCAATAGCGCTGTACTCAAAGAAGATACAGATATCCCTAGGGTCTCTCAGGGCAATAATGCTTGACAGGGGAAAGGACTATGTGAACAACAGAGGCATGGCATCTGCAGTGTCTGCGGCATACAGGAGATGGAAGGAGAAGGATCCTATAATCTATTACGCAATAGCCTATACATACACAGACAAGGAAGGAAACCTTGCCTGGGACAGCAGCAGCGGAAAATGAACGCAGAGGAACTTGCTGGGCGATTCAGGGAAAACAGCAAAGTCGAAGCTGTCGCTCTCTCGGGATCGAGGACAAGCGCGATAAACGATAGCGATTCCGATTACGATATCTACATATACTGTTCAGGAATCGTCGAAAAGGAAGAGAGGGAAAGGATCTACTCTTCCTTATCTCTTTCGTATCAGGTTTCCATATCATTCTTCGAAGAGGGAGATGAAGCATCTGATGGGATTGCCCTTTTCGATATCATGTTCCGCAGCGTTGATTGGACTGAGAAAGAAGTAAGCGATGTGTACAGGAAAGGAAAAGCAAGGATAGGATATACAACGTGCATATTGCACAATATCGCGACATCACAGATACTCTTCGACCGTACTGGCTGGCTTGGAAGCATCAGAAGGGAAATAAGCTCAGGCTATCCTGAAAAGCTGAGGCAGAATATCATCCATGATAACCTCATGATCATAGACGGTGAATTCTCTTCCCCATTTATGCATCAGGCCGAGCTTGCAGCCAAGCGCTCCGATACAGTCAGCGAATGCCATCGCTTGACAGCGATCCTTGCCTCATATTTTGACATGATATTCGCGTACAACAGGGTATACCACCCAGGAGAGAAGAAGCTCATAAGATATGCCCATCTGCTTTGCAAAGAGCTTCCGGAGAACTTCGATGATGACATCCAGAACGCAATCAAAGCACTCGGAGAGGATCGATTCATCCCCGCTCTCCGCTCGCTTTCAGAGCATCTCCACGCTTTCCTCTCAGAAGGAAGATGATAGTCTCTGCCAATATCACGGCAAGAAGCACAGCGCCTGTAGCAAGCCATAGCCCACGATAGCTGAGGTTCTCATATACAGCACCGCCCAGCAGGCAGCCGAGGACAGAGCCAGAATTGAGCATCACCTCATGTATCCTCATGGTACGTACCTTGTCAGCTGTTCCAGAGGCGCTGAAATACGCGCTCAGTGAGTATATGACAGGAAATACAAGAGCAAAGGAGGAGAACGAGAGAACAAGGAGCGGAATGGAGGACGAGAGTGCCATCATGATGGTTATCGCAAGAAGGAGCATCTGCGAAAGGAGTATCCTTGCCTTTGACCTCTGCCACCACTGTATGCGCGAAAGAACCACAAAGAAAAAGCATGAGATCGTGCCTCTGAGCGAGAGTATAAGCCCGCTTGTCTCTTCCCTCATCCCAAGATCCTCAAGAGCATGCATCGGGAATATATTGAGTGTCAGGAACAGCACGAAGTAAACAGAGACAGCACCAAGCCATCCCATGATGCGCTCATCCTTCTTCTCTTCTTCCATCCTGTTTCCGGCTTTCCAATTCCTCTCTATGTATGGTTCTTCCCCATAGCGCCTCGATATGAAGAGGACAAGCGCTATGATGGCGCAGAAAAGAACCTCTCCAGCGACAAGGGCATAACGTGAATCGGCAACTGAGAAAATGGAGGCGATTACGGGAGAGACGGCAACTCCGAAGCTCCATGAAAAGGAAAAGTAGCTGAGGACCTTGTTCAGAAGCTTCCCTTCAAGCCCTTCGGTAAGCCATCCTTCGACAGAAGGCCAGACAAGCGACATGAATGCACCGTAAAGCGCAAGGCATAGATAGATAATGGCAAGGGAATGCGTCAGCATCAGAAGAGCGACAGATAACCCCATTCCGGCAAAGGCTGTGATTATCAGAAAGCTCTTGCGTCTTCCTGCCAGACGGGGGATTATGAACAGGCAGCCTAGAAGGTAAGTAAGATTGTAGAGAGCGCCAGCTGCTCCTACGGCAAAAGCCGAAGCCCCGATCGTATACCTTATGTAATAGACAAAAGCAAGGTTCATCATATAAAGAGAACCCTGTCCCAGAAATGAAACTATATTAAGGGCGACTACCCTGCTCCTTGAAGTGTGCACCCCTCGATTCTACGCATTTGGCACATCAAGAGAAAGAGCTACAGCCTTATTCCGTCAGCATCTGCCTGCCAATACTCCTTTGTATCTATGTCCATGACAGTCAGTGGCCCCTGACCAGAACCTGCACCTGTATCAATTGCGACAAGATGGAACTTCTTCGATACAAACGGACGGCATTCAGGGCGAAGCTGCGTGTGTCCTATGAATATCGTCTTCTTCGTCTTTACGGGCTTTACGCGCACATCCACCTTGCGGCCGCGTCTGGCCCATGCGCTATCTTCCATTGCGCTGTAAAGATAGCTCCTGTTCCACAGGAAATCCTCCAGCCATAGGCTATCGCTTCCTGAGAGAAGCGGAACCGGCCGCTTCACTGCAGATATCGCAGCAAGCTCGGCCTCCGTGTACTTTGCAGGTATTCCGCCATGGACTACGATAATGTCATCCTCTGACCGCACAACTGGAAATGATGAGTAGAAATCACGGATAGCACGCCTTTCATCTTTCCCAAGCTTTGAGACTTCCTTTACGGTATTGGAACCTCCATCTCCCATAAGCCAATCGATATCAGGCTCCTCTTCGTTCCATAGATAGCTTTCAAAGTATGCATCATGATTGCCAAGCACTGGCCTGAAATCAGGCAGGGACATGAGATAGCGCAGCGTCTCAACAGGCTTGCCTCCCCTATCAAGAATGTCACCGACTGAGTAGAGGACATCGCTCTCAGGGCAGAATGAAGCTTTGCCGAGAGCTGAGATGAGCATATCATAATGTGAGTGGATATCACCAACGATGAGGCGTCTCATGAGCCAAATATAATCCACTCATTCAGCTCTTTGCAAGATTGCTCCATTCACGCCTGGACAGCTCCTTATAATGCTGATACAGCACCCCGTATCGATAGGCATAAGATTTCTTCCATGGCTTTGCCTTGCCGCAGAAATGCAGGAAGACCGTGTTTTCCATGACCCATCTGGTATCCATGGCACCTGAAGATCTGATAATATAGCTTGAATACTTCCTGGCATCATAGTTCCAGATTGCATCATCGATGCTGAGTATCTTATTCCCATACAGAGCATTAAGCACATCCTGGTCCGGCAGTATCAGAGTAGACTGATGCTTTTCTGCATAGCTGAGGATATCACTGGGCCTGATTTCCGCCCTTGCCCTCTCCACATCGATAAGGATCACCCCTGAATTGCAGTAATCATGCGCTATGCCAAGGCGTAGCCGATTGACCCCATTCGCTATCTCGGCAATTCCTGTATGCGATGCAGCTGCGAATATATTTCCCTGCATATCAATCTCCCATAGAGATGAAAGAGGATTTATGCAGAGGATATCAGGATCGAGGTAGAGTATCCTATCCACTCCTTCAGGAAGAAAGGAAGGGGCAAGGAGCCTGTAATACATCTCCTTGGGATACTGCCTTGAGACAGGTGCAGATTCAAAGAGAGCGCCATCAAGCGTTATGACACTAAGCTTTGCGCCATATGCCCCGCACCATGTTTCTATCTCCCGTATGCACTCTTCTTCCATACCGCTTTCCGCGAGGAAGAAAGAGAAGCTTATGCCGGGATTGTTTGCCCTCAAGGATGTAAGCAGGACCTTCAGCGGCCCGATATACCTGGAATCAAGGGTGAATAGGAGATTTACCCTCATCTAGAATCCTCTCCCTGCCTTGCTGAACGCGAATACAATGCTCTCTATGCCGAGAAGCATAAGATAAAGCCCTGCAATCCAGGCAGCTGAAACCAATGCGATCCGAGGCATGAATATGAGAAGAAAACCAAGGATGATGCCGATTATGTTGAGGACAAGAAGCGCATAATACACTCCTCTTCCTATTACAGCCCTTATTGAGGACAGCCTTGCAAGACGTGCAGCACAGTGCGTTATGAACCATATCGGGAAAAGAATTGTCAGTACAATGGCACCAGCATCGGGATAGGCAACGAGCATGATTCCTGACATCACGCTGAGTATTCCGGACACAAGAGAAACCATTGGTCCGAATCCTGTGAAACGCTCAGCCCTTATATACATCACGATATCCCCAATGCCCATAAGGATAGCAAGTATTCCATAAGCAAGGACAATGGCGATTATTGATTCAAGCGGAGAACTGAGCGTGAATGCCCCCAGCCCGACCAAAAGGACGCCTACGATAAACTCCAGCCAGCCAAAACCAGAAATCCTCATTTCCCTGCCTCCTGTGATCCAAGGATCGCCATGAACTCATCCCCTGTTATCGTTTCCTTCTCATATAGATAGGAAGCCAGCTCATCGAGCTTCTTCTTGTTATCCTGGAGTATCTTCTTCGCTTTCTGATGCTCCTTATCGATAAGCGCCACAACTTCCCTGTCGATTTCCTTCTGAGTTTCAGCTGAGCATGCAAGCGATGCATCGCCCCCAAGATACTGGTTGTTCACGGTCTCCAGCGCAACCATGCCGAATGAATCGCTCATGCCATAACGCGTGATTGCAGCACGTGCAAGCTTTGTCGCCTGCTCTATATCGTTCGAAGCGCCTGTCGTTATCTCGCCGAAGACTACCTCCTCAGCGGCCCGTCCCCCTGTATATGTCGCAATCTTGTTCTCTATCTCTTCCTTTGTCATCAGATACTTGTCACCTGTATCTACCTGCATCGTATAGCCAAGGGCACCCGATGTACGTGGGATTATCGTAATCTTCTGCACAGGAGCTGAGTTCGTCTGCATGGCAGCAACAAGAGCGTGTCCTATCTCATGATAGGAAACAACAAGCTTCTCCTTATCAGATAGCACGGCATTCTTCTTCTGATACCCAGCGATGACAACCTCGATGCTCTCCTCGAGATCAGCCTGATTCACGATGGTGCGGCCATTTCTGACAGCCCTCAGCGCTGCCTCATTTATTATATTCGCAAGCTCTGCGCCCGACGCACCGGATGCCATACGCGCAATTGTATGCAGGTCAACATCATCAGCTGTCTTTATCTTCTTTGCGTGTACACGGAGTATTGCCTCCCGTCCGGCAAGATCCGGAAGCTCTACAGGAACGCGTCTGTCAAAGCGGCCAGGTCTTGTAAGCGCTGGGTCGAGTGATTCAGGACGGTTTGTCGCAGCAAGAATCATAACGCCATTGTTGCTCTCGAAGCCATCCATCTCCGTCAGAAGCTGGTTCAGAGTCTGCTCCCTCTCATCATTTCCGCCACCGACGCCTGAATTGCGCTTCTGCCCTATTGCATCAATCTCATCTATGAAAACGATGCAGGGAGCTTTTTCCTTTGCCTGGCTGAAAAGATCGCGGACCTTTGATGCGCCCATGCCGACAAACATCTCGACAAATTCAGATCCGGAGATTGAGAAGAACGGCACATCCGCCTCTCCTGCTACAGCTTTCGCAAGCATCGTCTTGCCTGTTCCCGGAGGACCAACAAGAAGGATGCCTTTAGGCATTGAAGCCCCTGCATCAGTATATTTCCTAGGGTTATGAAGGTAATCTACAATCTCTGCAAGGCTTTCCTTTGCCTCATCCTCTCCAGCTACATCGGAGAAATGAATGCCCTGCGTGGACTGTACATAGACCTTTGCATTGCTCTTGCCCATTCCGAACATCATCGAGTTCTTTCCCCCGGCCTGCTTCATGAGTCGGCTGCTGAAATACTGACCGATAGCGAAGAATATGATAAGTGGAAGCACGACATTAAGGAAAAGACCCATAAGCGGAGACATCGGCTCCGTGATGACCTTGGAGAAGACCGCGCCTGAATCGTAAAGACGTTCAGTAAGTCCAGGATCATCCATGGTTCCTGTCTTGTAGACCATCGTATTGTCCCTGTCGGTGAAGATGATCTGGTTATCATCCATCTGCACAGTACCTATATTCCCGTCATTGGCCATGCTGATGAATGTCCCATAATCAATTTCAAGCACCCGCCGCTGGCTCAGCATCGGTGCAAGTATCATATTGAAGAGAAATATTATGAGAAGAACCGCGATGTAGTAGTATATCAATGGTTTCTTCGGCGATCTGACTTCTTCCAATTCTGTCTCCTTCTTCGCAGCGAAATGATGCTGCTCATTTATTTCATTACATAAGATAAAATAACCAGGCAAAGAATTGTGAAGAATATCAGTTCAGTAAAATTGTCTATACAGATTCGATGAAATGTAAAAAAACTATGGATGCACATTGCCGGCAATGATCATATAGAGCATATTCGCGATATGATCCAGGTCAGCTGTATCCTTTTCATCCCATTCGCTTATGAAACCCATGAATGCATTGCAATGATAGCGCCGGATTATCTCCATATCCTTTCTGGGATAATCTGAATAGAAATGCCTTCTTTCAATAGCCTGGTCGAAGATCTTGTAAATAGCTCGCTTCACGATCAGCTGCAGCTCATCCTTATAGTTCGAGTTCATTCCCTTGCGGAAATAAGGAAGGCCATTCTCAATGGCAAGCAGGAACAGCTTCAGCTCTTCCTGCGGGTCTGTTGTGAATGAAGTCAGGAAAAGCGTATCGAACTGCTTGAGCAGCATCCATTCAAAAAGCTGCGGTACATCATTGAAATGATAATAAAAGGTCTGCCTTGTGATATTGCATTCCTCTACAATATCCTTGACCGTAAGCTTTCTCTTGCTGTCATTCTTCAAAAGCTCAAGAGCAGCTTTAGCTATTTTCTCCTTCATATCGATAGCCATATCATGAGTATACTGTACAAACCGTCTTTTATCTACAAACCGAATGACCTGGCAATGATGCCCTGATATTCATCGCAGAAGCTGTCAAGCACCTTCTCATAAGCTCTTCGATTCCAGCATTGCAGATTCTCATTCCTTATCTCCTTTTACATATGGAAGACAGCTGATTTCTGCATTACCATTTGTGCATGACGAAAGCAGAGATTGCGGGAAAGCACGTTGAGGTATTCCAATCGGGAACACTGCCCTGCCCTATCGTCTACCTCAATGAATATGAAAAACATGGAGAAGAAATCTTCAGAATAGCGAAAGCCAATGCTGACAACCCCTTCACGCTTGTATCAATCAGCGCCCTTGACTGGAATCGCGACATGACTCCATGGCCATCTCCTCCGGCTTTCAGGAACAGCGAAAGCTTTTCAGGATGCGCAGATATCTATCTGGATATGATGTATACTGAAATCATACCGGAGATAGAGAAAGAGCATCCATGTTCATGGAGGGCAATTGCCGGCTACTCACTTGCAGGGCTTTTTGCCATATATTCCCTTTACAGGACAGATATGTTCTCGAAAGCTGCAAGCGTATCCGGTTCGCTCTGGTATCCAGGGATAATCGATTTCATCAAATCAGGCGAAATGAAAGGCAAGGTTGATGCTGTCTATCTGTCGCTTGGGGATAAGGAAAGCAATGTACGAAACGCATCGATGCAATGTGTTGGAGGAAACACTGAAGAAATAGAGAGGATATTCAGAAGCAAAGGCTTGGATACGGTGTTTCAGCTCAATGAAGGAAATCATTTCAAGGATGCTGAGAAGAGGACGGCAGCAGCCATCCTCTGGCTTCTTGAAAACTAAGGGCAGTCTGCTGAAGACTGCCCTATGTCTTGTTACTCTGTCCTGCCTTCCAATGAATAAGGAAGCATAGCATAGAACTTCGAGCAGATGACAAGATCCTCAACCCTGTTGATCTCGTTAGGAGCATGTGCCTGTGCCTCATCTCCTGGTCCGAATCCGATTGCAGGGATCTTATGTCTTCCTGTAGTTGCTACAAGATTCGTGCTGAATGTCCACTTGTCGACAACAGGCTTCTTGCCGAACATAGCCTCATAGTCCTTTATTCCAGCCTGTACAAGCTCTGACTTCTCATCAAGCTTCCAGGTCGGGAAATAAAGCTCCTGTGAATACTTTGTCCCAGTCCATGCTATCTTGTCATAATCAGGCATCTCAACGATGATTGCATCTTCAGGATCTCCTGTTGCCTCAGATACATATTTCTTCACCTGGCTTATGGCAAGATCTGCATCCTCGCCCCATGTGAGACGGCGGTCACAGTAAAGCATAGCGTAATCAGGGACAGCACACTGTGATGGGCCTTTCACATCCATCTGCGATACTGTGATCGTTCCCTTTCCAAGGAAGTTGTCATCATCCGGCTGGAGATCGTTGTTGAGCTTCTCGATAGCAAGGGCTGCACGCGCAGCTTTGTATGCTGCAGATACGCCGCGCTCAGGTACAGAGCCATGGCATGAGATACCGCGGAGTATCACACGGATCTCCATCCTTCCTCTGTGACCACGGTACAGGCGGCAGGATGTAGGTTCGGTAGAGACAATCATATCAGGCTTGAAGTTCTCCTCCTCAATCAGATACTTCCAGCACATTCCATCGCAGTCCTCTTCCATTACCGTGAATGTAAAGTAAACTGTGTACTCACCACCGTATCCAAGCTCCTTGAGGATGCGGCCAGCTGTAATCATAGAGGCAGCTCCACCCTTCTGGTCCGATGAGCCCCTGCCCTTCACAAGGCCATCCTCGATAGCACCGGAGAATGGATCGAACTCCCAGTTCTTGAGGTTCCCGACCTCAACTGTATCGATATGAGCATCGAAAGCAAGCTTCTTCGGGCCATTTCCGACGCGCCCGATGACAGATCCAAGCCCATCGATCCTGACTTCATCGAAGCCAGCTTCCTCACAGAGCTTCACCAGCAAGCGGCAGACATCCTCTTCCTTAGAGCTGTAGCTCTTTGTCCTGACAAGCTTTGAAAGATTCTCAGCTGTGTAATCACGGTACTTTTCGGCAAGTTCCCTAATCCTGTCCTGTATCATAAAAACTCCTTATGCCTTTATTTTATCAGCTATTTTCCAAATACGCTCTGCCGCTTTCCGGGCTTCCCTGTAAATACTCTCTGCATCTACCTTTGTGAACTTCCTTTCATGGTAGACCAGGGAGCCGTTCACTATAGTGCTTTCAACGGCGTTTGATGATATCCCCCATACAAAGTGCGTTGCCGCGTTATCTCCAACAATCGGAGTCGGAGCATTATATGAGAGAATGACAAGGTCAGCCTTGTATCCAGGCTCTATGCGGCCCCACTTTCCCATGCCACCGAAAACAGAAGAGACCAGCTCATTTCCCCTTGCAAGAGCTGCAACGAAATCTGAAGGCCACCATGCACCGCCCTCATCCTTATGCTTGAAGAAGGCAATCTTGATCTCCTCGAACATATTGCCTCCGCATCCATCTGTACCGATGACAAGCTTCTTCACACGCGGTATCATGCGTGTATAGCCAACATGGTTGTTCATGTTCGATCTGGCGTTATGCGCAAGGAAGCAGCCCCTTTCATTTATAAGATCGATCTCACTTTCTGAAAGATGCACACCATGTACCAGGAGGGTGTTCTCTCTGAGAAGGCGATGCTTATCAAGGCGGACAGCTATATCATCACCATGATAATGATGGGAGAAGACTGAATCGTACTTATCCTCAGCTACATGGAGATGCATCCCACGCTTTGTCTCATCCACTGCATCCGCCATCAGGTCAAGTGCACCGTCTGGGAGAGTGAATGGAGCATGGCCTCCTATCATTGCCTCACATAGGACATCCTCGCCATTTCCGATGCGGGAATCCACTTCCTTTGCAAAGCGAACATTCTCCTCTACGCCTTCCTCAACCTCAGCCATGCCTCTGTTGCGGTCAGTAACCTCATAGCATGTCGCACCACGCACCCCAACCTCTTCCATCCCCTTTGCGATAGTCGAGAGAGAGCCTTTGATATATGAAGGCGATGCATGATGATCGATGCACGTAGTCGTGCCTGCGGCAATGGCATCAAGGGAGCATATCAGAGATGAGTAATAGAGAGCCTCCTCATCAAGCGCTCTGTCAAGACGCCACCACCACTCCTTGAGGACCTGGATGAAATCTGTCTGAGGACCTGCTGATATAAGCATTCCCCTGGAAAGCCCTGAATAATAGTGATGATGGGCACAGACATTGCCAGGGATGAGCGTACGGCCCGTTCCATCTATCACAGTATCGCATGCAGTGCCTTCGCCAGCTCCTTTTCCGACTTTCTCAATCTCAGTGCCGTTGATTACGACATCAACACCTTCTTCCACGCTGAAAGGAGGCATTGTCTGCATTACCCTGATGTTCCTGATGACTATTCTACCCATCATTCCTCCACTGCACCTAGAAGGTAAGAATATGAGAGCAGTACCTTTTCGATCATCGCTTTGATCTCATCGGACACATCTGCCTCAACAAATCCTTCCTTATCGATCTCGCCCTCGATGATCTCACCTTCATAACGGATGATCACCTGATCGTTCTCGATATAGAAACCGCTGTTATCACTATTGTCGAAATCCTCCCTTAACGAGAAGAGCGTGAACTTATCCTTATAAGGACGTCCAGTATGCGGGCAGAATGTCGCGCAGTTCCCGCACTCATTGCAGTATGCATCGAGATGGAGAATCTGATATGGATCATCAAACAACCCTGTGTCCCTCATATCGAGCGCAACGTTCGCTCTGTTCGGGCAGACCTCAACACACTTGAGGCAGAGATAGTTGCATTCAATGCAGCGCGATGCTTCAGCGGCTGCAAAGAACTCATCATCCTTCTCTCCTGGGATCAGGAGCTTTGATTTCTTCTTCTTTATCTTGAGGAAGAACTCGTCTTCCGCGCTTCTGAGCTCAGCCTCCTCTTCTTCGCTCATCTCATCCTCGTCCTCATCATCATGATGGTGATGTCCGCATCCGCATTCCTCTCCCTCTTCATGATGATGGCCGCACTCGCACTCATCCTCATCCTCTTCTTCCATCGCCTCGTAGACGCTGTCGATAGCCTCATCCACAGCAGCACGTGCAGATGCCATGCATCTTACGACAGTAGAAGGCCCGGTCTTTGCATCTCCGATGATGTAAAGGCCATCTTCCTCACCATCAACGCCAAGGGCAGACAGCACTTCTGGATCAACCTTCTCACCGATCGCGGTTATGAGGTAATCACAATCAATAGTGACCTTTTCCCCGGTATCTACAGGACGTCTTCTTCCAGACTGATCGCTCTCACCAAGCTTCATCACGCACAGCTCTGCCCTTCCATCCTTTGCTTCCTTCGGATTGTGAAGGAACATGAATGAGACGCCATCTGCCAAAGCCTCCTCATACTCTTCCCTGTCAGCAGGCATCTCTGAAATGCTTCTGCGATAGACGACTGTAACTTTCTCAACACCAGCAATCCGCTTTGCCATCCTAGCTGCATCCATTGCAGTGTTTCCGCCTCCAACGACAACAACGCTGCGGCCAATGGAGCCAACCTCTCCTCTCTTCGCCCTTACAAGGAAGGATACAGCGCTCTCACGAGGAGTATTTCCGCCTATGCCTGGATCATTGGGCTTGGTTGCTCCGATAGAGACGAATATGTATTCAAAACCTTCTTCTCTCAGCTCTGATACTGTCTTCTCAGCTGAGAAGAAGAACTTGACGCCATTTTCCTTGATGAAGTCCACATCCTCATCAACAACAGAAGATGGGATACGGAACTCAGGGATTGCATATCTCACGACGCCGCCTGCTTCTCTTTCCTTCTCAAAAAGCGATGTATCAAACCCGGCACGGGCAAGGAAGTATGCTGCAGAAAGTCCTGCAGGACCTGCTCCGATCACAGCAGCCTTGACAGGTGCAGGTGTATCGGGGCGTTCCCAGATATCGGAAAGGAACTCCTTCCTGCCCTTCTCTACAGCCATGCACTTGATCTCTCTTATCTCAATAGGCTTCTCATAGTCGTTCCTTGAGCAATGAAGCTGGCACTGATGGTCGCATATCCACCCTGTGATGCCAGGAAGAGCGTTCTTCAGGTAGATAAGGCCAAGTGCCTCAGCCCATCTGCCCTCTCCTGCAAGCGCTATATAATCCGGGATATCCTGGTTTATAGGGCAGGCCTCAATGCATGGAGCGACAAAGCAATCGGTGAGAGGAAGAGGAGATGAGATCTTAGCCTCCCTGCTTCCATGGCTCTCCTTCTCAAGGTATCCGGCACTTTCAGTCTCAGCGCCAAGGGCTCTGAGCTTTTCCAAGTCTATAGCCTCGCTGTCCCAGCCATCCGTCTCGTTGAGGATAGACGCAATCTGTGTCATGCGGGAGTATCCACCGGGACGGAGCATATCAGTTGCAAGAGTCAGCGGATGTATGCCTGCTTCAAAGAGCTTTGCTGCATTGAGGGCGGAAATACCGCCTGAGAAAGAAATCGGAAGCTTGCCGTCAAACTCCTCAGAAAGCATAATCGCAACAGAAAGGGAAAGCGGGAAAAGCGACCGGCCTGACATATACTTCTCATTTCCAGGAAGCACGCTGCCATCATTCTGTGTTGCAAGCGTATTCGTCAGCTTCACGCCGAATGAACGGCCATTCCTGGAGGCAAGCTCTACAAGCCTATGAAGCATTGAAAGAGCATCAGATGCCTGAAGGTCATGTTCGAAGTTATCACGGTTAAGGACAATATAATCGAAGCCATGGCTATCGAGGATTGAACGTGCCTTGTCGTATCCAAGAAGCGTTGGATTGAGCTTTACGAATGTATCCATGCCCTTCTCTTCAAGCATGTATGAGCATATAGCCTCAATCTCATCAGGCGGACAGCCATGCATTGTGGATATCGTGACAGAGGATGCTATGTTCCTGGATATATCCTCGATGTTCTTGGCGGCCTTGAGCGCTCCGCTCTCCCATTCAGTCCCTTCAAAGAGATTATCCTCAAGAAGGGCCCTCGCTATGGCAGAATACTCATCAAACTGGCTTTTCCTGCAGCAGATCATGTTGTCTATGAACTCCTGCATCCTGTCTTCCTTAATGCCCTTGAGGTTATATCCAACCGACATATTGAAAAGGAATGATGGCTCTTCCTTGATGCCGCCGTTCCTTATCCCATCGATTATATTCAGGATGAACCAAGCCTTGAGATATTCATCAAATGCTTTTTCAAGAGTGAACTCAGTAGACCATTCAACATTGTATGCCTCATCGCGTGCATCAATGCAAGGCTTCTCGATTTCAAGACGATCCATTATCTGAACGGTCTTGAGCTCTATGAAGCGGGCTCCTGCCAGATACGCTGTCACGATATTCTGCGCAAGCTGCGTATGCGGCCCAGCAGCAGGCCCAACTGGATTCGATGCGGTAGATGAAAAGATCTTTACCTTTTTCTTCTTCTGATCGCTATGGAAAAGACTTGAGTCCAAACCAAAAACAGAACCGTGGTTCCTAAGCTCCCCGGCTATCCTCTCAAGCATTTCCTGGAAAGGCACAGGTCTCATTATATCTGCCATAAACTCTCCTTAATCAATTAAATTCTAAACTGCAAAAAACTGATGTCAATATAAATTGCAACATTCTGCAACATACTAGGCATTTCAGCCCATTTTCCACTCGTTTCGACAAAGGACTTATCGTCATTTGCATATCAGATAAACTGTTTTCTGCTGAAAACGTACTGGAAACGCACCATCGATATCAATCAGAAAGGAAGAATAATAACCTAAATACAGAACCAGCAGTATCAAGTTCATAAAAGCTGAAAAACAATGATATCCTGTATGATCAATCTTCCAGTTGAAGGACGCAAAGATATCTTCATAATCAGATATTATCGCAATAACCAAACAAACATATGGAAGAAACAATAGTGAAAGCAAGAGGAATTACCATCGCATCATTAGACATCATTCCTACTCGATTGTTGCAGGTGTCTGGTACTAATCACCAGTCCATACACTGTTCAGTAAAGAACCTTTGCCTGCATAAAGAAATCCATGTTCTGCTGCTTATTGAATATCGGATACGATAAATCAGATCTGAAATCATCAATACCTTTTTCAAATCTTCGAATACAAAAAAAGTGGTTAGCTTCTCCTAGGAATTAATTCAACGTCAACCCAAGCTGGATTTTTCATTTATCTTTCTTGTTATATACCCGCTCCTGAACATTATATGAATATTTTCTGTTTATTCACAATTTCTGTCATATATGGAAGATATCCTTTCATATGGAGGAAAAATCATGGGCTTTGTTCATCTTCATTGCCATACTGACTATTCTATAGGAGATTCCACAGCACAGATCGAAGACTACATAGAGTCTGCAAGAAAAGCAGGGATGAAAGCTCTCGCAATCTCTGACAGCAATAGTATTGCAGGTGCAATCAGATTTTCTGAGTCATGCATCGATGCAGATATAAAACTAATAATAGCAGCTGAGCTGTCATCCAATTTAGGCAATATCATATGCATTGCCATGAATGACAGAGGATTGAACAGTCTATCAAGGCTGATTAACCTCTCCAGTGGTTTACTCACCACAGATGACCTAAAGAATAATAATGAAGGTCTGATCTGCCTTTCAGGATATCTTGCAGGAAAGCTGACACAGAAAATACTGGCAGACGATATTGCTGAAGCAAAATCCATTGCAATCTGGTTCAAAGATGTTTTTGCTGACAGATTCTATCTTGAAATGCAAAATCATGACAAAGACAAAGACAGGAAAGTCCTCCC